>JBJXGL010000195.1:0-8905 GCA_046160365.1 Aestuariivirga sp.
GACATCGAGAAACGCACCAAGGCGGCAGCAGATATGTTGCAACTCGGCCCGATGATGGATCGCAAGCCGTCGCAACTGTCCGGCGGCCAGCGCCAGCGCGTGGCGATCGGTCGCTCTATCGTGCGCAATCCCAAGGTCTTCCTGTTCGACGAACCATTGTCCAACCTTGATGCCGCTTTGCGCGTACAAATGCGCATTGAAATCGGCAAACTGCACAGCGACCTCAAGACCACCATGATCTATGTCACCCACGACCAGGTCGAGGCCATGACCATGGCCGACAAGATTGTGGTGCTGCACGGCGGCATCATCGAGCAGGTGGGCTCACCCTTGGAGCTTTACCACCGCCCCAACAACATGTTCGTTGCAGGTTTCATCGGCTCGCCAAAGATGAATTTCATTCCAGTCACTGTCACCTCGGTGAAAGACAAGGCTGTCACCCTCGCGCTGCCGGGCGACAGCAAGACAACTATTACAGTGAGTGGCGCTGTGCCGGCAGCGGGCAGCAAGCTGACATTGGGTGTGCGGCCGGAGCACATTGAGCTTAGCGGCAAGGGTGCAGGCACCGTGAAAAGCGTAGTGCGCGCGGCGGAATACCTGGGTTCCGAAACCATGTTCTATGCCACGTTGGCGGATGGCAGCGACATTTCGGTCAAGGCCGGCGGATTGGCCACCGACAAGGCCGGAGACACACTGAACCTTGCCCTACCCCCCGCGGCCAGCCACCTTTTTGATGAGAGCGGCAATACCATACACAACGGTGACCTGACTCGCTGATGCTTGGTGTTTGTTATTATCCCGAACACTGGCCTGAAGACTGGTGGGCGGAGGATGCGCGCCGCATGCGAGAGGCGGGCATCGCTTTTGTGCGCATCGGCGAATTTGCCTGGTCGCGCTATGAACCGGCCCGCGGCAAATTTGACTGGGGCTGGCTTGATCAGGCAATCGCGACGCTGGGAAAGGCGGGTCTGAAAGTTGTTCTGGGAACGCCCACCTGCACGCCGCCCAAGTGGCTGGTTGATGAATTTCCCGATATCATTCCCTTTGATGAGCAGGGACGGCCCCGGGGCTTTGGTTCCCGCCGACACTATACATTTTCATCCGAGGTCTATTGGCAAGAGAGCCGCCGCATCGTCGAGATATTGTGTCAGCGCTATGGCAACAATCCGCATGTGGTCGGTTGGCAGACCGACAATGAATATGGCTGCCACGACACTATACTTTCCTGGGGTCCGGAAGACCTGAAGGCCTTCCGCCGCTGGTTGCGCACACAATATCAGTCTCCAGCACAACTCAATGAGGCCTGGGGCAATGCCTTCTGGTCGATGGAGGTGCAGAGTTTCGACGAGGTGGCCTTGCCAAACCTGGCCGTCACCGACACCAATCCTGCGGCCAAGCTGGACTTCTGGCGCTTCCACTCGCAGCAGGTCGCCGCCTACAATAAGATGCAGTGCGACATCATCCGTGCCAATTCTCCAGGCCGTTGGGTTACCCACAACATGATGGGTTTCTTCAATGACTTTGATCACTGGGCAGTTGGAGACGATATTGACTTCGCATCATGGGATTCATATCCGGTTGGATTTACAGAACGCTTCCCATTCAGTGAAGAGGATCATGTGCGATGGGCGGAAACCGGTCACCCTGACATTGCGCCATTCTTCAATGATCTTTACCGCAGTATAGGCCGTGGCCGATATTGGGTGATGGAATTGCAGCCAGGTCCGGTCAACTGGGCTGCTTGGAACCCGGTACCGAAACCAGGCATGATCAGGCTCTTCACATGGGAAGCCCTGGCTCATGGAGCAGACGTTGTCAGTTACTTCCGCTGGCGCCAGGCCGTCTCCGGACAGGAGCAGATGCACGCTGGCCTGAACTTGCCGGGCCAACATGAATGGTCTCAAGGTGGTCACGAAGCCGTGCAAGTCGGCAAGGAATTGCTGGCACTGGGTGAGTTGCCTGCCACCACCAAGGCGCCTGTCGCTTTCCTCTATGACTACGAGGCTTCTTGGATCACCCGCATACAGCCACAGGGCAAGGACTTTGATTTTTCAGTCCTGAACTTTCGGTGGTACGAAGCTGTGCGAAGATTGGGCCTTGATGTGGACTTCGTTCGACCAGGGGCGGATCTCACTGGCTACAAGCTGGTGCTCGTGCCGACCATGCCCTATGTCAGCGATGCCGCCGAACGCGCCTTTGCAGCTGCCGATGGGTTGGTGCTTTACGGTCCGCGTACGGGCTCCAAGACACGTCACCATGCTATCCCTTCAAACCTTCCACCAGGTCCGCTTTCACTATTGCTCAAGGCCCGAGTGCTGGAGGTCTCGTCCTTGCGTACAGGTCTAACGCGCAAGGTGAGCGGCAAAGTGCAGGGTGCCGCTATCCGCTGGCAGGAAACGCTAGAATCGCAGGGCGGAGAAATACTGGCCACATTTGAAGGTCAGAATGCCGCTCTGATCTCATCAGGTAATCATCACTATATCGGTTGTTGGCCGGATGAAGAACTTCTTACCTCTGTCATGACGTTCTTTGCGCAGAAGGCAGGAGTGAGCGTATTGAACCTACCTGCAAGCATCCGCGTGCGGCGCCGCGGAGAACTTGTGTTTGCGTTTAACTATGGCATGACGCCCTGGGAACTGCCCATTGCCGGTGAGCTGGTGCTGGGATCGCGGCAATTGCAACCGCAGCAAGTGACGATCTTGCGAGAAACGCAAGCAGGCGAGGCCGTGACCTGAGCTCAAATGTTGATCCGGCTATTCGTAGAGTCCTTCCTTTGATTGCTCCGCTCCCAAATGCTGGATCACCTGAGACCAGAGTTTTCGGCCTCTTTCGCCAGTGGCGGCCCGGACCTGGATCACAGAATGAAATCCGCCGCCGTCAGGTTAGTGGCGGTGAAGTTGGAGAGTTGAATGGTCATGTCGGCGCCGGCGGTGCCAATGGTATTGATTTCGACAATCGTATCCGAGCCGGACTGGAATGCGCGGACCTGGCCTTCGGCCGTGAAATCTGCGCCAGCGATGAAGGTGAAGGCCTGATTGCCAGCTGTTCCATCCTGCGCGTCGATCACATTGAGGTCGATGCGGTCGATGACGGATGCGCCAAGAGCAGGATTGACGGTGAAGTCCGTGATCACATCGCGCGTCGCGGCAGACGTGCCTGACTCGGCCAATGCACGGAAGATGAAGCGGTCGCCGGCTGCTCCTCCCGACATGAGGTCCGCGCCAAGGCCGCCTTCAAGCAGGTCCGCGCCGCCGGCGCCATCGAGTCTGTCGTTGCCCAGGAAGCCAAGAAGGAAGTTGGCTGCAAGCGAGCCCGTAATCACGTCGTTCTGCGAAGTTCCGCGCACATCCTCGATCGAGGTGAAGATCAGCTGGTCGCGGTCGCCGGGATCATCGAAGCTGTTGTCAGCCAGGCTGATGCCGATCGGGCCGACATGGTTGCGGAAATCCAGCATGTCCCTGCCGGCGCCGCCATTGACGAAATCATTGCCGGACAAAATGAGGATGGTGTCGCGTCCGGCGCCGGCGGTGATCGTGTCGTTGCCGCGGCCGTCGACGATGAAATCGTCTCCATTGCCGCCATCGATCAGGTCATCGCCTTCACCGCCATCGATGGTGTCGTTGCCCTCGCCGCCGCTCACAACATCATCACCTTCGAAACCGCGCACCTTGTCGTCGCCGCCGAAGGCGTTGATCGTGTCGTTTTCGAAGCCGCCATTGTGAGCGAGGCCGGTGTCAGTGCCGGTGATGGTGACGGCTGTGAAGGCGCGGTGGCCGAAGACCACGTGGCTTTCGCCGCTTGAGCCATCGGCGCGATATGCGCCAACGATGAGATCGCCGAAGCCGTCGCCATTGACATCGCCGGCCGAGGCAACGGACGAGCCGAGTTGCCCGCCGGCGCTGAAACCGTCGAGGCGGAAACCGTCGTTGCCGTCGAGCTTGGCGAGTTCGATGTCTTCGTCGAAGCCTCCCGGCTTGCCGAACACGACAAAGCTTGCGCCTGTGAAATTACCGGCGATCGGCGCTCCGACGATCAGGTCGGCGAAGCCATCGCCGTTGACATCGCCCGCCGAGGCCACGGAATAGCCGGCGGAGTCGCCTTGATTGGCGGCATCGATGCGGAAGCCGTTCCTGCCGTCGAGGCTGGCGGGATCAAGGACGGGAGCAAAGCCTCCCGTTTTGCCGAACACCACATAGCTCTCGCCTCCCGGGCTCGCCCCGAATGCGCCCACGATCAGGTCGTCGAAGCCATCGCCATTGACATCGCCCGCCGAGGCTACAGACGTGCCGCTGAAGTCATTGGCATCGATGCCATCGATGCGGAAACCATTGGTGCCGTCGAGGCCAGCGAGACTGAAGGCGGGTGCGAATCCGCCCGCCCTGCCGAAGACCACGTAACTTGCGCCGCCTCGGTAGTCTCCACCGGGATCGGCGGAAAACGCACCGATGATGACATCGCCGAAGCCATCGCCATTGACATCGCCCGCCGAAGCCACGGAATGGCCGCTCAAGTCGGTGGCATCGATGCCGTCGATGCGAAAGCCATTCGCGCCATCGAGGCTGGCCAGATCGAAAGCCGGCGCGAACCCGCCGCTGTTTCCGAACACCACGTAACTCTCGCCGCGGGAGCCATTCGCGTAACGCGCCCCGATGATGAGGTCGGCGAAGCCGTCGCCATTCACGTCGCCCGCCGAACCCACCGAGCGGCCGCTGCCGTCACCGCCATCGACGCCATCGAGACGAAAGCCGTTCGCGCCATCGAGGCTGCCGAGGTCGATCGCGGCGGCGAAGCCGGCGTTCGTTCCGAACACCACATAACTCTCGCCCGCGGCGCCGCCGAGATCGGCGCCGACGATGATGTCGCCGAAGCCGTCGCCATTGATGTCTCCCGCCGATGCGACGGAGCGGCCCGCGTAGTCGAATCGATCGCGGCCGTCGAGGCGGAAGCCGTTGCTCCCGTCCAGGCTGGCAAGATCTAGCGACGGGGTGAAGCCCGAAGACTTGCCGAACACCACATAGCTCTCCCCGGCATTATAGTCGCCGCGCGGGTCGCCGCCAAAGGCGCCAATGACGATGTCGCCGAAGCCGTCGCCGTTAACATCGCCCGCCGAGGCCACCGAGCGGCCGCTCTGGTCATTGGCATCGATGCCGTCGAGGCGGAAGCCGTTGGTTCCATCGAGCGTTGACAGGTCTATGACAGGCGCGAACTGAGGCATTGGAAAATTCCTTCCGAGAAGCTGCCGACTTGGCGCTGAGTTATGCGGAAGGGAACTGCCTGTCAGTGCTGGCGATCACAGTGTGACCGGCAGTGATGCTCGCTCAAAGAATGAAATCCGCTGCCGTCAGATTTGTGGCGGTGAAGTTGGAGAGCTGTATCGTCATGTTAGCCACGCCAACTCCCGCAGTGTTGATCTCGATCACGGTGTGAGCGCCGGACTGCACGGCGCGCACCTGGCCTTCGGCGGTGAAAGCGGCGCCCGCGATGAAGGTGAAGGCCTGTGCACCCGCGGTTCCGGCTTGTGCATCGATCACGCCCAGATCGATGCGGTCCACAAAGGCTGCGCCCGCCGCTGGGTTGACGGTGAAGCCGGAGATGATGTCGCGGGTTGCCGCTGCGGCGCCCGACTCGGCGATTGCGCGGAAGATGAAGCGGTCGCTGCCGCCACCGCCGATCATCGTGTCGCGGCCAAGTCCGCCTTCGAGCAGGTCGTTGCCGGCCGCGCCATTCATGACATCGTTGCCCTCAAGACCGGTCAACAAATTCGCGCCGCCGTTTCCGGCAATCGTGTCGTTGCCCAGAGCGCCACGCACGTTTTCGATGTTTGTCAAAGTCGCGGTGTTGGCTGTTCCGGGTTGGGAGAACTGCCCGGTTGTAAGGTTGACAACGACCTGCTGCAGACCGAGCAGGCTGCAATCCAGCAAATCAACGTCGGCGCCGCCATCGATCATATCAATTCCAGCGCTTGCGAGGATCGTATCGATGCCGGCTCCGGCATCGATTGTGTCGTTGCCGGTGCCGCCATTGATACGGTCGGCGCCTTCCCAGCCAATCAGCTCGTCATTGCCGCCGAGGCCGTTGATTGTGTCGTTGCCCATGCCGCCATTCATGCGGTTGTCGAGCGCGGTGCCGGTGCGGGTCACGGCCGTGTCGGCGCGGTGGCCGTAGATGATGTAGGTGGAACCGGAGTCATTGAGCGCGTTGTTGCCGGCATTGCTCGCGCCAGCGATGAGATCGGCGAAGCCATCGCCATTGACATCGCCCGCCGCCGCGACGGAGCGGCCCAGGAGATCATCGTCTGCAGCACCTTCGATGCGGAAACCGGTGTTGCCGTCAAGGCTGCCCAAGTCAATGGCGGCAGCAAATCCGGAGGCTTTGCCGAAAACCACATAGGCGGCGCCGGCGGCAGACGTGCCGGCGCCGTCGAAACCACGAGCACCAACCAGAATGTCGGCGAAGCCATCGCCATTGACGTCGCCGGCGGCCGAGACGAAGAAACCGGTATCGTCATAATTCTGCAAGCCGTCGAGACGGAAGCCATTGGCGCCGGTGAGGGCAGAAAGATCGCTCGACGCTCCGAAGTTGTTCTTGCCGAACACTACATAGGCCGAACCTCCATTGCTTGTTCCGCCTGGATTGGCGTAGGGCGCGCCGATGACGATGTCGGCGAAACCGTCGCCATTGACGTCGCCGAGGGCAGCCACCGCCCGGCCGGCGCTGTCATTCACGAATGCACCGTCGAAACGCGTGCCTTCGAGGCCAGTGAGACTTGCGAGATCGAGGTCAGCGGCCGTGAATTGCGCCTGGGGTCTGCCGAAGACCAGCCAGGCCGCCCCTTCGCTGTCGTTGCCGAGCCCCACCCCAGTGCTATTGGGATCGGCATAAGATGATCCTACCAGCACGTCGTCGAAGCCGTCGCCATTGACATCGCCCACCAGCGCCACAGACTGGCCGGAACGGTCGAACGCGTTGTTCGTACGCCCGTCGAGCCTCAGCCCCTGGCCGGCCGAGATATTGCTGAGATCGATCTGCCCGTCCGCTGTGCCGTCTTCGCCATCGAGTGCCGTGAGATTGGCGCCACCGAAGACGATGTAGCTGGCGCCGTTGGAGAAGCCGCCATCCGGACTGGCATAAGGGGCGCCGATCACGAGGTCGGCAATGCCATCGCCATTCACATCGCCAGCCCCGGAAACGCTGTATCCGGTTCGGTCCAAATTGATGCCACCATCGAAACGGAAACCGGTCGTGGAGGTGAGGGAAGCAAGTTCGATAAGATTATCGTTGGCCGTGTCCGCAGCATCGGCGGCCTCAAGATTGGCGGCCCCGCCGAAAACGAGATAGCTGGCGCCGCGATCGCCGTTCGCCGCATCGGGATCGGCGGAGACTGCGCCAATAATCAGATCGTCGAAACCATCGCCATTGACATCTCCGGCATTGGCGATGGAAAAGCCCGCCTTGTCGCCTGCCGCCTCGCCCTGAAAACGATAGGCGGTGCCCGCGGAAACGCGCGCCGCGAGGCCTTGGGCTGCGGGAGCAGCGGCCGCTCCGAACACCACCCAGGCCAAACCGCGATCGCCGCCGCCGGTGTCCGACAGAGGCGCGCCGATCAAGATATCTGCAAAGCCATCGCCATTTATGTCGCCGCCGCCAGCCACCGCCCTGCCGGAGTAGTCGTTCGCCGCATCGCCATCGAGGCGGAAGCCATTGGCGCCGTTGAGGGCGGATACATTCATGACAGGGGCGAATTCGGGCATGGGCATCTCCTCGCGGCAGCCGCAACGATACGGTTGTGAGAGCCTTCCCGCGATTACACTTGCACGGCAAGCGTGTGCCCTGCAAGGGCAGGGGTTTATTATTGCTGCCTACAAAATGAAATCCGCTGCCGTCAGGTTAGTGGCGGTGAAGTTGGAGAGCTGGATGGTCATGTCAGCCACGCCAACTCCGGTGGTGTTGATCTCGAGGATCGTGTTGGCGCCGGATTGCACGGCGCGCACCTGGCCTTCGGCGGTGAAGGCAGCGCCCGCGATGAAGGTGAAGGCTTGCGCACCCGCCGTTCCGGCTTGTGCATCGATGACGTTGAGATCGATGCGATCCACAAAGGCGGCGCCCGCCGCCGGGTTCACGGTGAAATCTGTCACGATATCGCGGGTTGCTGCACTGTTTCCGGACTCGGTGATCGCACGGAAGATAAACCGGTCCGCTGCCGCGCCGCCGGTCATGGTGTCTCTGCCCAAACCGCCTTCGAGCAGATCGGCGCTGGCGCCGCCATCCAGCGTGTCGTTGCCGGCCTGTCCCAACAAGAAGTTGGCGGCAAGCCCGCCCACGATCACATCGTTGAAGGCCGTGCCGCGCACATCCTCGATCGAGAATAGCGCAATCAGGTCCTCGCCATTGGGATGCACGAACGTGCCATTGGCGAGATTGATGTTGATGGCATTAATGAGGTTGCGGCAGTCCAGCAGGTCCTTGTCGGAGCCGCCATCGATCCGGTCTTCGCCCGAGGTGACCAGGATGGTGTCGCGGCCGGAACCGGCATTGAGGGTGTCGTTGCCGGCGCCATCGATGATGATGTCGTTGCCCTGGCCGCCGTTGATGGTATCGTCGCCGTCGCCGGAGCGAATGAAGTCATCGCCGCCGAGACCGGTGAAGCTGTCGTCGAACTCGCCGCCCGACAGGATGTCGCGGGCTTCAGTTCCCGTGCGGTTGAGGGTGCCGGTGGCGTGGCCGAATACCACATAACTCGCACCGCTCTGGGACCCGTTCGGATTGGCCCGAAGGGCGCCGATCAGGAGATCGGCGAAGCCGTCGCCGTTCACATCCCCCGCCGCCGAGACCGAGTTGCCGCTCGCGTCGTTCGCCGCCTCGCCGCTGATCTGGAAGCCGTTCGAGCCATTGAGCGTTGTGAGCG
>JBJXGL010000196.1:0-7849 GCA_046160365.1 Aestuariivirga sp.
GAACTGGGATACTCACTTCTGCATGCCTACGGCGCGGTATTCGATAACCCGGACTTAGTTGCTTGCTGCGTCGTTGGAGACGGCGAGGCGGAGACGGGTCCGCTGGCCGCGAGTTGGCACTCCAACAAATTCCTGAACCCCGTCGGAGATGGAGTGGTGCTACCAATCCTGCACCTCAATGGCTACAAGATTGCGGGCCCGACTGTGCTGGCAAGGTTGAGCAATGAAGAGCTCGATCATCTCTTCACCGGCTACGGCCACAGGCCGCTTTTCGTTGAAGGGGAAGATCCCGGCGCCATGCATCAGCTCATGGCCGCCGCCCTTGACAAGGCAATCGCCGAAATCCAGACTATGCAGAGCGCGGCCCGCAAGCAAGCCTCGGCGGAGCGCCCTCGTTGGCCGATGATCATTCTACGGACGCCCAAGGGTTGGACCGGCCCGAAGGTCGTGGACGGACTGCCGGCCGAGGGGTCCTACCGTTCGCATCAGGTCCCGCTCAATCAGGTGAAGTCGAGTCCGGCGCACCTGAAGGCGCTTGAGGAGTGGATGCGAAGTTACCGGCCAGATGAGCTTTTCGATGCGGCCGGCAAATTGATCCCGCCGTTGCAAGAACTGGCGCCGGAGGGCCATTGCCGCATGGGCGCCAATCCACATGCGAATGGTGGACAGCTTCTGAAGGACCTTATCATGCCGGACTTCAGGACCTACGCCGTGGATGTGCCCAAGCCCGGCCACACGGTAGCGGAGGCAACCCGCGTCATGGGTGACCTGCTGCGCGACGTAATGAAACTCAACGCCAAGGCTAGCAACTTTCGCGTCGTCGGGCCGGACGAAACCGCCTCGAACCGGCTGGGATCTCTCTTTGAAGTAACCGATCGCACCTGGATGGCAAGGATCCTCCCAAGCGATGATCACCTCAGTCAGGATGGCCGCGTCATGGAAGTGCTCAGCGAGCATATGTGCCAGGGATGGCTCGAAGGCTACTTGCTCACCGGCAGGCATGGCTTCTTCTCTTGCTACGAAGCCTTCATCCATATCATTGACTCAATGTTCAACCAGCACGCCAAGTGGCTGAAGGTCACGAGGGAAATACCCTGGCGGCGGCCCATCGCCTCATTGAACTATCTGTTGACGTCACATGTGTGGCGGCAAGACCACAACGGGTTCAGCCATCAGGATCCTGGATTCATCGACCAGGTGGTCAACAAGAAAGCCGATATTGTTCGCGTCTACCTGCCGCCCGATGCCAACACGCTGCTGTCGGTCACCGATCATTGCCTGCGCAGCCGGCACTATGTGAACGTGATCGTGGCTGGCAAGCAGCCGGCTCTGCAATGGCTTGATATGGAGGCCGCGGTCCGGCACTGCGCCGCGGGTATCGGGATCTGGGGCTGGGCGAGTAACGATCAGGGAATGGAACCGGATGTGGTCATGGCCTGCGCCGGCGATGTTCCGACTCTTGAGACGCTTGCCGCGGTGGATCTGCTTCGCCGGCATCTTCCCGACTTAAAAGTTCGTGTCGTCAACGTGGTTGACCTGATGACGCTCCAGCCTCCGTCTGAGCACCCTCATGGCCTGCCAGATCGGGACTTCGATTCCATCTTTACCACCGACAAGCCCATCGTATTCGCCTATCACGGCTATCCCTGGCTCATCCATCGCCTTACTTATCGCCGGACGAACCACGACAACGTGCATGTGCGGGGATATAAGGAAGAGGGGACCACGACGACGCCGTTCGACATGACCGTGCTCAACGATCTGGATCGCTTCCATCTGGCTGGCGACGTCATCGACCGGGTGATGCGGATCCGTAACTCGGCCGGTCACGTCAAACAGTTTCTGCGGGACAAATTGGCCGAGCACAAAAGCTACATTTTTCAGCACGGCGACGACATGCCGGAGATTCGCGACTGGAAGTGGAACGGCTGAGCCGGCGCGCTCGCACGGAGTCTGTTGAGGCGCGGGCTGCTGTCGCGTCGTGGTCGCAGACAAGATACAGCCAAGAGTCCGCTTGGGCCGCACTAATGGACATACGCTGTTTGCTTGGTGTGGCTTTTCGCGCACCCTGGCAGGATCGGCTGGCCGAGTTGGGGCATTAGCCCCAACCGGATGTGTCAAACGACGCCCTTTTGTTGGCCTTTCGGCTGGCCCAAGACGTGCCCGAGACATGTTTCGGACTGCGGCAAGGCGAGGCGCTACATGTTTCAGGTGCGTATTCACGGTCGCGGCGGGCAAGGCGTTGTCACCGCGGCAGAACTCTTATCGGTGGCCGCCTTCGAAGAGGGCAAACACGCGCAGGCCTTCCCTAGCTTCGGCTCCGAGCGTATGGGCGCACCCGTGATGGCTTTTGTGCGCATTGATGACCGGCCGATTCGCTTGCGCGAACCCGTCACGCGCCCTGACGCTCTCATTGTGCAGGATCCAACTCTGCTTCATCAGGTGGATCTGTTTGCTGGCTTCCCCGCCGAAGGCTACCTGCTCATCAACACTGGACGGTCGTTAGCTGATCTGGGCATAGAGAGTCTGCTTGGGCGGCATGCCGAAGAGAACATCGTGACTGTGCCGGCCACCGAGATTGCCACCCGCGCGATCGGCCGGCCCTTGCCAAACGCCGCGCTTCTCGGAGCCTTTGTCGCGTTGACTGGCGGAGTGAAGCTGGAGTCGCTCGAATTGGCTATCCGGCGAAAGTTCGCGGCCAAGGTGGCCGAGGCCAATATCGTTGCCGCGCGCGAGGCGTATGGTGTCGTGATGGAAAAGCGCAAAGAGGAGGCGGGCCGTGTGGAAGCAAATTGAAGGTTCGCGCGCCGTGGCGGAAACGGTGGCATTGTGCCGCCCCGAAGTGATTTGCGCTTATCCAATCACACCGCAAACGCATATCGTCGAAGGGCTTGCCGAGATGGTGCGTACGGGCGAGTTGGCCGGCTGCGAGTTCATCAACGTCGAGTCGGAATTCGCGGCGCTGTCGGTCGCCATCGGTTCGTCGGCCACTGGCGCGCGTTCCTACACGGCCACGGCGAGCCAAGGCCTTCTCTTTATGGCTGAAGCCGTGTACAACGCCTCAGGTCTCGGCCTCCCCATCGTGATGACGATCGGCAATCGCGCTATCGGGGCGCCCATCAATATCTGGAATGATCATTCGGACTCGATGTCGATGCGTGATGCCGGATGGATCCAGCTCTTTGCCGACACCAACCAGGAGGCGGCGGATCTTCATATCCTCGCTTTCCGCCTCGCCGAGCAGCTATCGTGTCCGGTGATGGTGTGCATGGATGGCTTCATCCTGACCCATGCCTACGAGCGGGTCGACATCGCGGACCAGGCGCGAGTCGATGCGTTTCTGCCGAAGTTCGCACCTCGCCAGATGCTGGACCCCCAACACAAGGTGTCGATCGGAGCGATGGTAGGCCCGGAGGCGTTCATGGAAGTTCGTTACTTGCAGCATCACAAGCAACTACAGGCGCTTGAGTTGATTCCGCAGTTGAGCGGCGAATTCGAGCGTCACTTCGGCCGGCCCTGCGGAGGTCTTGTGCGGCCATATCGCACCGAAGAGGCTGAAACCATAGTGATCGCGCTCGGATCGGTGAACGGGACGATTCAGGATGTCGTGGACGAGATGCGAGCCGCCGGGGTAAGCATCGGTTCGGTGTCCATCGGCTCCTTTCGCCCATTTCCGCTCGAGGCGTTGCGGCGCGCGGTGGGATCAGCCAAGCGCCTGGTTGTGGTGGAGAAGGATCTGGCGGTTGGTATCGGCGGTATTGTCTCGATGGATGTGCGCAAATCAGTGGCTGGGTTGGGGACCGTGGTCTACACGGTTATCGCGGGCCTCGGAGGACGATCCATCACCTGTAGTTCACTTCGCCAACTGCTGGACCGCGCGCTCTTAGACGAACTGGAACCAGTGACGTTTCTCGACCTCAACTGGTCCGTAGTCCGGCGGCACCTGGACCGCGAGGCGAAGGATCGGCGATCCGGCCCCACCGCCGAGGCAATTCTGCGCGATGTCGGCGCCGTCGCATCGCGGGCGCATTGAGAAGGGAGGGCGGCAATATGTCCCATCAACCGATCCGCTTCTATCAGACCGGCACGTTCACCGTGGGTAACCGCCTGCTGGATCCTGCCCTGCGCACGGTCCAATCCGACACCGAGCGCGCCAATTCGCTTACGTCAGGACATCGCGCCTGCCAGGGTTGCGGCGAAGCGCTGGGCGCGCGCTACGCGGTGGACGCCGCGGTGCGGGCTACGCAAGGCAACTTGATCGTGGTCAATGCGACCGGTTGCCTTGAGGTCTTCTCAACGCCGTACCCGGAGAGCTCGTGGCAGGTGCCGTGGATGCACTCGCTCTTCGGCAATGCGCCGGCGGTGGCCAGCGGGGTGGCTGCGGCTCTCAAGGTCCAGGGCAAATCGCATATTCGCGTCCTGGCGCAGGGCGGCGACGGCGGCACCACGGATATTGGGCTCGGCTGCCTGTCGGGCATGTTCGAACGGAACGACGACGTGCTGTATCTCTGCTACGACAACGAAGCTTACATGAACACCGGGGTGCAGCGCTCCAGTGCCACGCCAGCGGGTGCGCGCACAGCCACCACGCCTGCCGCCGGTCCCGAGCCCGGAGCGCCGTTCGGCCAGGGCAAGAATCTTCCGCTAATCGCGATGGCGCACGGTATTCCGTATGTCGCCACCGCGTCGGTGGCCAACCTCCATGATCTTGAGAGGAAAGTAGAGCATGCCATGGATTTGCGCGGTTCCCGGTACATCCATGTGCATGTTCCGTGCCCGCTAGGTTGGGGATCGGAGCCTGCCGATACGATGAAGGTGGCCCGCATGGCCGTCGAGAGCGGGCTCTTTCCTCTTTATGAAGCCGAGTACGGCGAAGTGGCGAACCGCGTGCCAATTCGCAAGCTAGTGCCGGTGAACGCCTACCTCAAACTGCAGCGGCGATTCGCGCACCTGTTCAAGCCTGTTGAAGACCACTTACGCCTTGCAGCCATACAAGGAATCGCGGACCGTAACATCCGGCGCTTCGGACTCCTCCCCGATGAGAAGCCCATGGAGGCAGAAAATGACTAAGCCATTTGCCATTACGTTGGACGTTGGCTCGAGTCTGGCCAACCACACGGGCTCTTGGCGGAATCAGCGGCCGGTTTATGTTGACCGGCTGCCACCCTGCAATGAAGCCTGCCCGGCCGGCGAGGATATTCAAGGTTGGCTTTACCGCGCCGAGTCCGGCGACTACGAAGGCGCGTGGCGCGCTTTGGTGGAGAACAATCCACTGCCCGCCATCATGGGCCGCGTCTGCTATCACCCATGTGAGATTGCCTGCAATCGCGGCCAACTGGATCACTCGGTCGGCATCCATGCCGTGGAGCGTTTTCTGGGCGATGAGGCGATCCGGCGGGGCTGGGACTTCGCGGCGCCCTCGATCGATAGTGGCCGGCACGTGCTGGTGGTGGGGGCCGGCCCGTCTGGTCTCGCGGCCGCCTACCATTTGAGGCGCTTCGGCCATCGCGTCACGATCTATGAGGCTGGGCCTCGCGCCGGCGGCATGATGTCGTTCGGAATTCCGAAGTACCGGCTGCCGCGGGAGATTCTCGATGCCGAAATTGCGCGCATCGAGCGTCTGGGTGTGGCGATCCGGCTCAACCGCAACGTGGAAGACCTGGCGGTCGAAATGAAGGAGGGCGGCTTTGACGCAGCGTTTCTAGCCGTGGGTGCTCATCTAGCGCGGCGAGCCTACATTCCCGCCGGCGACGCCACCCGTATTCTCGACGCAGTGTCCATTCTCCGGTCGATGGAGACGGGCGAGCCTCCGCAACTCGGTCGCCGCGTGCTGATCTACGGCGGCGGCAACACGGCGCTCGATGTAGCGCGAACGGCCAAGCGCCTTGGTGCGGAGGAAGCGATCATCGTCTATCGCCGCACGCGCGACAAGATGCCCGCGCACGACTTCGAAGTGGAGGAAGCGCTGGAAGAGGGCGTGCAGCTGAAGTGGCTCTCCACGATCAAAGAAGCTGGCGGCTCGTCTTTTGTCGTGGAGAAGATGAAGCTCGACGAGACGGGCTTCCCGCAGCCGACCGGTGAATTCGAGACCATGGAGGCGGACTCGCTGGTGCTGGCTCTCGGCCAGGATGCGGATCTTAAATTCCTCGAGCGGCTCGACGGCGTCGAGTTCACCAATGGCGCGGTGAAAGTGGACAGCCACATGATGACTGGCCATCCGGGCGTGTTTGCCGGTGGCGACATGGTACCCGCCGAGCGCACCGTAACCATTGCCGTGGGACACGGCAAGAAGGCCGCCCGCAATGTGGACGCTTGGCTCGGCGGCGCCAGCTTCGCCCCGGCGCCTAAGCATCAGGTTGCGCAGTTTGAAAAGCTCAACACCTGGTATTACACGGATGCGCCTCCCGCCGTGCAGCAGACGCTCGATCGAGCCCGCCGCCAATCTACCTTCGAGGAAGTGCTGAAGGGCCTGGACGAGTTCAGCGCGCAATTCGAGGCCCGCCGTTGCCTTTCCTGCGGCAATTGCTTTGAGTGCGACAACTGTTTCGGCGTGTGTCCGGATAACGCGGTCATCAAGTTGGGCCCTGGGCAGCGGTACGAGATCAACTACGAGTACTGTAAGGGTTGCGGAATGTGTGCTGAAGAATGCCCTTGTGGCGCAATTCGTATGGATCCTGAGACGGTCTAGAGAAATCCTGAGTCAGGGCTGGCAGCGGCCTACGAAGTCTTGGATTTGCGCTTATACCGCGGTGAGGTTATGGTGAGGGTATGACCTTGGAAGCCATCAAGGAAGCGGTTGTCCACCTCTCTGAGGCGGAACGCGAGCAATTTGCCCACTGGTTCGAAAAACTGGCAGAGGAAGCGTGGGACAGGGAAATCGAGCGCGACTTTGCCCGCGGTGGTCGCGGGGCGCATCTCGTCGAAAAGATCGACCGCGAAATTGATCATGCTATCGCCTCAGGCAACGTCACCTCGCTTGAAGAGGGTCTGCGTGTGCGCCGTGAGCAGCGTGCCAGGAAGTGAACCTCGTCTCTCATCCGTTAGCGGAATTCTGGAAATGTTACGACGCGCTGCCGCAGGACATTCAAGAACAGGCTGACAAGCAGTACGCGCTTTTTGCAACGAACCCCAATCACTCGTCCCTGCGCTTCAAGGAAATCGGCCCCTGCTGGTCGGTTCGCGTCAACCGCGGCTATCGCGCCCTGGCGAGACGCCGTGGCAATGATCTGTACTGGTTTTGGATCGGCCCTCATGACGAATACGAGCGGATTCTGAAGGGGTGATTTCGAGCGTTCCCGGTCGTTCTTCATTGCCCACCCTCACCGCCATACAATTCTCAGAGTTACGCCGTCGATTCTTTCACCGTCACGCGCAACGGAGCCGACGTAACTCCGGCGAACTCTACCACGAAATCCTGTTCGCCCACGGCTTGATCGGGCCGCACGTTTGCATTGATCTGACGATGAAGATCGGCCTCCGGCTTGCCCAGATAGTCCACCGGTTGCTTCCGCCCGCCGATCGTCACCCGGACATTGTTGCGATCGCAATTTTCCGCCAGGCCGAGGATCCAGAAGCTCACGATGCCCCCGCGCTGCACAGTGCCCTCGCTCCAGGAGACGCCATCAAAAACCGCACGCACCGTGATCGTCTCGGCATAAACCGGCATGTCCACCGCGATGCGGGAGACCTGAGAGAATCCGCTGTCATGGAACCGGAGCCGCGCCTCATGCCAACCGGGCGCCAAGCCGGGAGGCAAGCGGAAATTCGCCATCCACCGGCCCGTCACTTCCTCATGGACGTGTAGGCACGGCACGCCAAACCCACCGATCTCCATGCGCAGTTCCGGGCG
>JBJXGL010000197.1:0-25702 GCA_046160365.1 Aestuariivirga sp.
TCGCCTTCGTGGCCATCGCCGCGCATTACGCGCTCGCTTATTCGCGTTTCGGCCGCCATACGCTGGCGATGGGCGACAACGAAAATGCCGCGCGCGCCACGGGCATTCCGGTGGAGCGGCTTCGCCTTAAACTTTACACGCTGTCGGGCCTGCTCGCCGGTCTGGCTGGGCTTATCTTCATGGCGCGCGTCAACGCGGGCGATCCGGTGGCCGGCATCAACTACGAACTCGCCGCCATCACCGCGGCGATCATTGGCGGCACCAGTCTATTTGGCGGCAAAGGCTCGATCCTCGGCGCGATGATCGGCGCACTGATTATGGGCGTGTTGCAGAACGGGCTCAACCTGCTCGGCGTGCAGTCCTACTATCAGCAAGTCGCCATCGGCGCGGTGCTGATCCTCGCGGTGTGGATCGACCAGCTGCAGACCTCGAAGGAAAGAAAGGCATGAGCCTGCTCGAGATCAAGGGCGTCACCAAGGCCTTCGGCGCGATTCAGGTTCTGCGCGGCGTCGATCTGGTGATCGAACCCGGCACCGTCACCGGCCTTGTCGGCGACAATGGCGCCGGCAAATCCACGCTGATGAAAGCGATTACCGGCATCTACACGGTTGACGATGGCGACATTTTCTTCGACGGCAAGCCGATGGCGAGCCTCGCGCCCGGCGCGCGCCGCGCGCTTGGCATCGAGATGATCTATCAGGATCTGGCGCTGGCCAAGCAGCAGGATGTTTCGGAAAATATCTTTCTCGGCCGCGAGCCGGTGAAACGGCTTTTCGGATTCATTCCGGGTTATGTGGACAAGACCGCGATGGACTCCGAAGCCCAGAAAATGATCGACCGGCTGGGCGCGCGCATCCCGTCGATCCATCGCCCGGTCGGGCTTTTCTCCGGCGGCCAGCAGCAGACCATCGCGATCGCCCGCGCGCTCACCTTCAATCCGAAACTCGTGATCATGGACGAACCCACCGCGGCGCTCGCCGTGCGCGAAGTCGAGAGCGTCTTGAAGCTCATCCGCCAGATGCGCGACGAAGGCATCGCCGTCATCCTCATCAGTCACCGCCTCAACGACGTGATGGAAGTGACCGACCGCATTGTCGTCCTCCGCCAAGGCCGCATCGAAGCCGATCTCGAAACCAAAAAGACGCACATGCGCGATGTGGTGGGCTACATCGTGGGGGCGCATTAGGGTGAACTCAATCATCAGTACACGGTGTAATCCGGCATCAAGCAAGATCGCCCTTCTCCCATTGGGAGAAGGTGGCGCGAAGCGCCGGATGAGGGTCTTGAGGAATGGTTCGGCGGCAAAATCCTTCACTTTTCGCTCGCGTCAAGGCCCTCATCCGGCGCGCGCTTGCTGCGCAAGCGGTGCGCCACCTTCCCCCGACGGGGGAAGGATGAGAGCCACTCTCGGCCGTTGAACTGCAACTCATGGAGAGTAAAACCATGCCCAAATCCAGCGCCAAACTCGGAATGCACGCAAGCCTGTGGGGCGCGAGCTGGACGCGCGAGGTTGCGGAACTCGCGGTTCCCGAGGCCGCCGAACATGGACTCGGCGTGATCGAGTTTCCGCTGCTCGTTCCCGAAACCATCGATGCGCCACATTCGCGGAAACTCTTCGGGAAGTACAACATCGAACCCACGGCCTCGCTTTGCCTGCCGGAAGACAAGATGGCGGCCTATGAGCCTGAGAAAGCGGAAGCCTTCCTCAAGAAGGCGCTCGACAAGGCGGACGAAGTGGGTGCGCGTTATCTGGGCGGCGTCACCTTCGGCGCGCTGGGTTACAGATCGGGCAAGCCGCCGACCAAGCGCGAATATCAGAACATGGTGAAGGCGCTGAAGCCCGCCGCGAAACATGCGCGCAAACGTGGCATCGTGCTGGGTCTGGAGCCCTGCAACCGCTACGAAACCCATCTGCTCAACACGTCCACGCAGTCGCTCAAGTTTCTCGAGATGCTGGACGAGCCGAATGTCACCATTCACCTCGACACCTATCACATGAACATCGAGGAGAAGGGCGTTGGCCACGGCTTCCGCGAGGCAGGCAGATCTTGCGCCTATGTTCATCTCTCCGAAAGCGACCGCGGCGTTCCCGGCACCGGCACCATCGACTGGAACGACGCCTTCCGCGCGCTCTCGGATGTTGGCTTCAAAGGCCATCTGGTCATCGAGTGTTTCGTGACGCTGCCCCCCGAAATCGCCGCCGCCCTCTCGGTCTGGCGCGCGGTCGCCAAGGACCGCCATGAAGTGCTGGCAAAGGGCGTGCCCTATCTCAAGGGCCTCGCCCGCGTTCATGGGCTAATCTGACGGCAAGAGATTCAGTTTGACGTTGACGCTAGAGTCATTTTAGCCTCGCATCGGTAAGTCGTGTCCTCCCCCGTTCCAGCCGGCGGGTTTGCCCCCGGTCGCCAACTTTGTTGGTTCGCCGGCTGGCGGCGGGGGTCACGATTTGCACGCACCAAAGCGGTGCAGCAAATGCCATGCAAAAGCCTGCAAAAGTCGCGCATTTTCACGCGTCTTTGCCACTCACTCCTGCGCTCGAAAACGTCGCCATGCCGGTATGCAGCGCCACCGCTGCCTTAACCACACCTGCGGCCAAGGCCGCGCCGCTCGCTTCGCCAAGCCGCATGCCGAGATCAAGGATCGGGGTTTTTCCAATCTTTTCAAGGAGTTTCCGGTGGGCAGGTTCGGCGGAACAGTGCCCCGCCAGGCAGTGATCGAGTGCTGCCGGGTTTGCCCGCTGCAACACAGCCGCAGCAGCTGTTGCCACATAACCATCGAGAATCACTGGGATATTCTGGAGCCTGGCAGCCAGAATGGCGCCTGCCATGGCGGCCAATTCGCGGCCCCCGAGGCGGCGCAGCAACTCCAGCGGATCGGCCAGATGCGCGCGGTGCAGCTCGACCGCCTTGGCCACCGCTTCCGCCTTTCTTTTCAATCCCTTAGCATCGACGCCCGTGCCGGGCCCGACCCACTCCTCGGCCTTCCCGCCATAGAGGCAATGGGCAAGTGCTGCGGCGATCGTGGTGTTGCCGATCCCCATTTCGCCCACGCATAGCAGATCGCAGCCGCCCGCAATCGCCTGCATGCCGTAAGCCATTGTTGTAGCGCAGTCTTTTTCGTCCATCGCGGCATCAAGGGTGATGTCGCGTGTGGGGTGATCGAGGGCCAACTCAAAGACCCTCAAGCCCAGCCCGAATGCCGTGCAGATCTGGTTCACCGCCGCGCCGCCGGCACGGAAGTTCGCCACCATTTGTGCCGTGACTTCAGAGGGATAGGCAGTAACGCCTTGGGCAACCACGCCATGGTTTCCGGCGAACACCGCGACTACCACCTGCTCCGCCTTGGGCGGATACTGCCGCTGCCAGGCGCTCAGAAATTCGGCAAAGGATTCGAGCCGCCCCAGGCTTCCCGGTGGTTTGGTGAGCTGCGTTTCATGCTCGCGGGCAGCTTTGGCAGCGGCGTCGTCGGGGCCGGGCAAGCCGTTCAAAAGATTGCGGATATCGTCGAATGGCAAAGGCGAGGGCCGGTTCATTCTGTACTCGTGGTCAGGCTCGAGAAAATGCACTATGGCAGGTCATGGGAATTCGCCCGTGACCATGAACGACCTTCCTCCCGCCCGCAACGGACTCTTCCGAGGCTTCAGGCCGCTCGCGGAAGTGCTTGTTTCGCTTCGGTTTTTGACGAGGGTGCCAATCCCCTTCGTGCGCCGCCTCGATCCGCCGCCATTGGCCCAGTCGATGCGATTCTTCCCAGTGGCCGGCATCGTCATCGGCCTGATTGCCGGCGGCCTGCTAGCCCTTGCCCAAACCTTTGAATTCCCATCGCTTTTTTCCGCCGTCCTAGCCGCAGCCCTATCGATCATCCTCACCGGCGCGCTGCACGAGGATGGCCTTGCCGATGTCGCTGACGGCTTTGGCGGCGGCAAGTCGCGCGAGCACCGGCTCGAGATCATGCGCGACAGCCGCATCGGGGCTTACGGAACCTTGGCGCTGCTCCTCGCGGTGCTTGCGAAAATCTCGCTCTTCGAAACCCTGCAATCTCTGCAACCGCTTGAATCGATTATCCTAATCGCAGCCGCCGCGGGCTTCTCCAGAGCCCTTGTCGTTGACCTTCTCTGGGCCACCAAACCCGCCCGCAGCGATGGCCTTTCGGTTTTGGCCGGAAGGCCCTCGCGAAACGGTGCGCTGATTGCTCTCCTGCTCGGCGGCGGGCTCGCCTTCGCCGGAGCTGCCTACGCCCTCTCCCCCGAAGCGGCCATCTTCGCCATCATCGCGGCAGGTCTAGCACTCGCCACGATCCGCGCGCTGGCCATGCGGATGATCGGCGGGCAGACCGGCGATGTCTGTGGCGCCGTGCAGGTCTTGAGCGAAATCGCCATGCTCGCCGTTTACGTGGTGATGATCGGTTAAGCCTGTTCAAATTTGACCGGCGGCTTCAACCATTCGCAAGCGCCTCCCGAGCCAAACTGCGCGCCATCGCGGGAGGTCGCCATGCACACACGACACATTATCATAGCAGGCTTGTTGATTGCACTTCCGGCCACGGCTTTGGCCGAAGCACCCATCAACCTGCTCGCGGCGACGGAACTCAATGCGGCGCCGAGCGGCCATTTCATCGTCGTCGCCCAAATCAATGGCCGCGATATCAAAGTGATGGTCGATACCGGGGCCACTGCCGTTGCGCTCTCCTATGAAGATGCAAAAGCCGCGGGCCTCCGCCCCGGTTCGCTCGAATTCGAAGTGCCGGTCGCCACCGCGAATGGCATGACCAAAGCCGCGCGCGTCAAGCTGCGCAAAGTCGAAGTGGATGGCGTCAAAGTCAGCGATGTCGAGGGCCTGGTGCTGCCTGAGGGCGTGATGCGTGGCTCGCTTCTCGGCATGAGCTTTCTCGGCCGGCTCGATAGCTTCAAGGTGGAAGACGGCATTCTCTATCTCAAGAACTAGACGGAATTCGATTTCGCCCTGCCGGTTTCCGACCGCGCCGTGCTAACCCCCTGCCCTATGTTGCGATTCATGAACGCATTGCCGCAAGCTGAAATCGAAACGCCCTGCGTCAAAGTCTGCGTGGTCGATCCCGACTCCGGCTTCTGCATCGGGTGCGGCCGCACGCGCGGCGAGATCGCGTCGTGGATCGGATTTTCTCCGGCGGAACGGCACAGCGTGATCGAGGCACTGCCCGAGCGCTTGTCGACGCTCACCCAACGCAAGCGCCGCAAAGGCGGCCGCGCGGGGAGATTGGCGGGGTAACCGACGAAATCTAGAACTGAAACGCCAGATTGGCCGAGCCGGTGTAGGTGTCCTGATCGTCGAGGAGAAGCCCGCTCACTTCGCCAGTCAACGCCAACTGCGCAGCACTTCCGAGCGCGAAATTCAAACCCGCCTGAAGTCTCAAATCGACGCTCGTGTCGTCGACGATCTTGCCCAGAATGTCATCGCGAGTTTCGTTGACGAAGGTCCAGTCGAGCATGGCGCCGAGCCATGGCTCCAGCGTTGACGTATCCGAGAGCGCGAAGGTGTTTCCAATCTGCAAGCCCGGAGTCAAAATCGCCGTCTCGATGGTTTGATCGGCGAGAACGCCTGCCTTGTCTTCCTGCCATTCTTTCGACCAGTCGATTGACACCATCGGCGAGAAGCGGAGCGTGCCCGAATACCAGTAGCCGGTGAGCGAGGCAGACGCCTGCACGCGCTCGGACTCGAAGCGTGTGGTTCCGGCCGACTCGATGTCGGTGTCGATCGTCGAACCCAGCACGTTGGCGGAGAAGACGATATTCTGCGTGACGTTCAATCCCATGTAAACGCCGCCACCGAAACCTTCGGTGTCCTGCGACGGCGGAACCGCGCCGCTGCCATCGAGATCAGAAGCCTCGTAGGAACCGAGCACGCCGAACACAAGATTGTCGGTCAGCTTATAGTCGATGCCGGCCAGCAGATTCCACAGCTCACCATCGAGATCGGATAAGGGATCGTCGTTGTCAAGGAAGCTCACCTTGCCATCGACCCAGATGTTCCACTTGGGCGACTGCGCTGCCTCGGTCACATCGGCCGCGGGCACGATGCTGATCGGGCCATATGAGGCAAGCCGCTTCAGCGCGTCTTCGGGCGAAAGATCGAGCCCGGCGGGATCGACGGAAGACGGCTGCGGCCCCAGACGGCCTGCGACCACATCCTGAATTGTCGTGGAGGTATTGATGAGCGATTGGCGATTGATGATTTGCCCGGCGCAGCCCGCGATCAGCCCCGCTGGCCCCGCTGGCGGGCCACCTCTCACGGCGTCGAGTTCGCCGCAATCTGGCGGCGGGGGGTTGTTCACCTGCGCTGCCGCCGGCATCGCCGCCGCGCACGTCACAATGAGTCCTGCCGAAACGGCTCTCAGCCAAGACATATTCCGATTCTCCCGATACGCCTTCACGCCCCTCGAGGGGAAAACCTACAGGCATTCGCCGCCAAGGTCCAAGTCATTCGGCTTGGGGCAGCCGGTTTAGGTTCTGCTTTCGGAGCGGGCGTTGCATGAGTTCAACAGTACGTAGATTCACCCTTCCCCCGATGGGGGAAGGTGGCGCGAAGCGCCGGATGAGGGTCTTGAGGAATGGATTGGCCTCGAAATTTGGGCGTTGAGCAAGCGGCAAGACCCTCATCCGCCCCTCGGGGCACCTTCCTCCATCGGGGGGAAGGGTGAGCTGCTTGCCATAGTTCTACTTTTGTTTCGACCCGATATCGTTCGGGGTCCTGCGTCCGACGCCTCCAATGCCCCCTCAAAACCCGTTTTCAGATCCAAGTCTGGACTTTCGTACCTAGAATAGCTTCAAAATCCTCTTCCAGCGACCGCTGAGTGACCTTCCGCTTTGGTCCGGTACCCCGCCAGCCGCCAAGGGCCAAAACCCGCCACGGATCATCTGCGGGTCTCGATGAAGATTTCTATCCTAGGTTTAATTACCAGAACATTTCGCAATTTTCTCTCTAGGCTGGTCCCACGGAGCGATTTTTCAAATGATTTCGACCCGATACCGTCTTAGGACTATACTACTGCTCACGCCACCTCGCGCTGGCGCTCCTGCTGCTCCTCGACCACCGCCAGTGCCCGCTCGAGAACCGGTAGCCCCGCCCCTCGCCGGCAAGCTTCCGTCGACAGCACCTGCCGCCACATCCGCCCGCCCGGCTGGCCGTGATAAAGGCCCAGCATGTGGCGGGTGATATTGTGGAGGGGCGTCCCCTGCCCCAGTTGCCTGGCGATATACGGCATCATCTCCCGCACCACCTCACCGCGCGCGGTCAGCGGCGGAGATTGATCCGTGAACTGACGATCCGCCGAAGCAAGCTCCCATGGCGTGTGATAAGCGGCGCGGCCCAGCATTACGCCATCGAGCCCTCCCATGTTCGCGAGCGCATGCGCCATGCCTTGCAGCCCGCCATTCAAGATGATGCGAAGATGCGGCAGAGATTTCTTCAAGCGGTGCACGCGATCGTAATTGAGCGGCGGCACCTCGCGGTTCTGTTTCGGCGACAAACCTTGAAGCCAAGCCTTACGCGCATGCACGATGAAGGTCTCGCAACCCGTTGCCGCAACGGTTTCGACAAAGTTCTGCAGCGCTTCCTCTTCGTCCTGCTCGTCAATGCCAATGCGGCACTTCACTGTCACCGGAATCCGCACCGCGCCCCGCATCGCCGCTATGCACTCCGCCACCAGCCGCGGCTCCGCCATCAGGCACGCGCCGAAGCGCCCTTCCTGGACGCGGTCCGAAGGACATCCGACGTTGAGATTGATCTCGGCGTAGCCGAAATCCTCTCCAACCTTCGCGGCATCGGCAAGCAGTGCTGGATCGCTGCCCCCCACCTGCAACGCCACCGGCTGCTCGAACGCATCGAACCCCAACAGCCGCGCCCGATCCCCATGCCGTATCGCCTGCGCAGTGATCATCTCGGTGTAGAGCAAAGCATGGCGCGTAAGGATCCGATGAAAGACCCGGCAATGCCTGTCCGTCCAATCCATCATGGGCGCTACGGCGAATGTTTTTCCGCGCGCCACCGGTGGTAGCGTGGTGTTAGTCATGGATTGGACTTAGCCAGATCAGACGCCAAGCTCAATCGGGAAAGGCGGGAGAATGCGTGAAAAGGCGGCTTGTCACATCTACGTTTCACGGACATTCAGCCAATTCATTTTATTTTTCTTCACGTCAAATACAGCCGTGCTAATCTGGCGACTGAATATGAGACCAACAGAGGCGCATCATGAAATGCACCCACACGATTCACGATCACACATGCCATTACGGCTGGGACAACACGAATACGCCTGCACTGACAATCAAGCCGGGTGAGACGATTGAGTTCCACACACAGGATTCATCGGGCGGGCAGCTCACATGCACATCAACCCTCGCCGATTTGGGTAAACTGGACTTTGGCAAGGTGAACCCGGTCACAGGGCCGGTATACATCGATGGTGCAGAGCCTGGAGACGCCATTCGCGTTACGCTCATGGAGTTTGGTCCTTCGGGTTGGGGGTGGACGGCCAATATTCCAGGGTTTGGACTGCTTGCCGATCAATTCAAGGATCCAGCGCTCCATATCTGGACTTATGACAAGGTTTCGCTCGCCCCTGCATTGTTTGGAAAAAATGCGCGCATTCCTCTGAAGCCGTTCTGCGGAACGATTGGCCTTGCCCCAAGCGAGCGTGGCCATCACTCTGTCGTTCCGCCTCGGCGGATGGGTGGCAACATGGACATTCGCGACTTGTCGACGGGCACAGAGCTTTGGCTTCCGGTTGAAGTAAAGGGTGGCCTGTTCAGTTTGGGTGACACGCATGCCGCACAGGGCGATGGCGAGGTTTGCGGCACCGCGATTGAGAGCCCTTGCACTGTCGCGGCAAAAATCGATCTTGTAAAAGATGCGAACCTCAAGTTCCCGCGCTTCAAGACTCAAGGCCCCGTGACCCGTCATCTGGATGGCAAGGGTTACGATGCGACAACCGGCATCGGACCAGACCTCATGACAGCTGCAAAGGATGCTGTGTCAGGCATGATTGATCTCCTGTGCAAGCAGCAGAAACTCAGCCCAGTTGAGGCCTATATGCTGTGCTCAGTCTGCGGCGATCTGCGGATCAGCGAGATTGTCGACATGCCAAACTGGGTGGTCAGTTTCTATTTTCCCCGCATTGTTTTCGAGTAAGCTCCAAATACTTCCTCCGGGGCAGCGCCCCGATGTTGGTGCGGCTGTTCATCCGTCAGGCCTTCGCACGTTTTGAGACGGCCTCGATCTCAGCAATCATTTCATCGGTGCTCCGGGTGCGACAGTAGTGCCCCTTCATCTGGTCAATTGACACATTGTGGCGGTGTTCTTCATTTGCCGCACATGCATCTTCAATTTGAGTGACCATGAAGCCCCGATCGGCTGCATCGCGGATTGCGCACTCGACACATTGGTCTGTGCAGATTCCATAGATCACGAGATATTCGATACCGAGATTGCGCAGCACATACTCAATGTTGGTGGAGTTGAATACCCCGGACGCTGTCTTGGGAATGACGATATCATTAGGCTCAGGCCCAACCTCCTTGATGACCTTTGACTCCCATGACCCCTTGGCACAAAAGAGATTGGAAATCTTGTGGTCAAGGCTGCGGTCGCGGCCATCCAGCGTGTAGCTTTCAATTGTTGTGTAAATGACCTCAATGCCCGCCTTTCGCGCGGCCGCCTGCAGGCGTTGCTGGTTGGGAATGAGTTGTCTTTCGATTTTCTCCATGATTTCAAGATAGGGCGCTTCCGGGGAACCCGGCACACGCGCCCTTGCTATGCGCTCAGGGCTCCATTCGCTGTTCTGCATATCGACCGAAAGTAGCGCGGTCTTGCGTGGTTCAATAGCTCGTTCGCGGTAGGCGCCGTGGGGTGCATCAATTGCGGGAATTGGATGAAGTGCCATGTTCACGTCCTTTCAACTGAAATTTGGGTCACTTGCCTTGCGGCGAATCTCATCCAGCATGGCCATGCGTTTTGAAGCCTGGCTACCAAGCAATTTCACAAGGCGTAGCAGCAGCGCATCTGCCGTTGCAATTCCCACGGCCAACGTGTCCATTGGCGTCGTGGTTTCAACCGTCACCGGAATCACGACATCGGACACGTCGGCGATGGGAGAAAGTTCTAGATCAGTAAACAATATAATGCGCAGGCCGAATTCCTTTGCGGTTTGGCAAAATGCAATTGTTTCAGGCTGGTAGCGTCGAAAGTCAAAAGCCAGAAGCACGTCCTTTCGAGTGAAGTCTGCAATGCGGTCTTCACGCACGCCGGAGACCTGAGGTGCAAGAAGATGCACTTCGCCACGCAGTGTGAGGAGTTGAAATGACAGGTATTGGGCGAGAATGGAACTCCACCGGCCGCCAAGGAGATAGATGCGTGCTCGCTTGTCAGCAATGATACCAGCCGCATTGTCGAGAGACCGTTGCGTTGGCGCATTCACCAGTTTCCGCATGGCGCCGGCAAGGTGGTCCATCATCAAACGATCTGCATTGGACGACTTTGCCGGCTTTTTCTGATGCTTCTGCAGCAGGGCCAAGGGCGAAACTTCGGTATCCTGCACTTCAAGCCGGATGGCGCGCTGGAAATCTGTGAATTTTCGAAAGCCAAGACGTTTTACAAAGCGTGTCACCGTTGGCGCGCTGACGTTGGAGTGCTGCGCAAGGTCTTCAATGCCACCCAATGCGCTGACCGGATAGCGCTCCAGAATGAGGCGCGCGATCCGCGTGTCGCTGGAGCTGAAATCCGGCAAGTGCTGCTCGATAAGAGATCGAACATTCATGGCATCAACTGCGGCTCACATTGGGCGCCGGCCACAACCCATCCGGACGCATGACCAGAAGTGCTATGATAATCGAGAGTGAAATCGCCTCCCTGTAGGGCGCAACTGATTCCGGCAGATAGCCCTGCAGAAAAACTTCGACCACGCCCACAACAAAACCGCCAAGCACAGCACCTGACAGCGAACCAAGGCCACCCAATACTGTCGCGATGAAGGCCTTGAGCACGGGCGCTGCTCCCATGAGAGGATCAACAGAGCCCCGCTGCGCAACCCACAGGATCGCTGCAACGCCAGCCAGAAAGCCTGAAATCGCAAATGCAAGCGCCACGACATGATTGGCCTTGATGCCGACAAGGCGCACCACGGGGAAATCCTCCGCCGCAGCCCGCATGGCCACCCCGAGCGTGGTGCGAGTGAGGATCAACGTCAAAGCGATGAGTGAGCTTACCACGACTACAATTGAAATCAGCGACATCACACTGATGGTGAGAAAACCAAAATTTAGGCTGCCAGACATCCAAGCAGGCAGAACGATGGGCACAGGACGAGCCGAGATTCCGTTCTGAAAGAACACCTTCACAATCTCACTAACGGCGAATGAGGTGATGAGGAGCGATGTTACACTCGCCCCCCGCATGGCGCGGAAGGCAACGCGCTCCATCAAAACCGAAGCCAAGAGCGCCACAATCACACCCAGCAAGATCGCTGCAGCAACAGGAACGGATGAAGCGAGCGAAATCCACACGGCATAACCCGCAATCGTCATGATCTCGCCGTGGGCGAAGTTGATTAGCCGTACAATCGAAAACACCACTGCAAGGCCAAGCGCCAAAAGGGCATAGATACCGCCGAGGCTCACGGCGTTCACGCATTGCTGGAGGAAGACATCCATCAGAAACTCATGCCGCCAAATAAGTGTCAGAAATCTTGCTGTCGTGGGAGAGCTCGGCCCCCGTACCAGTTACGGCAACGCGGCCATTCGCAAGCACGACACCATGATCGGCAATAGCCAGAGACATTGGCACATTCTGCTCAACCAGCAGGATCGTAAGACCCTCACTTCGCAATGAAGCGATCAAGTCAAAAACTCTTTCAACCATTTGCGGCGCAAGTCCGAGCGATGGTTCATCCAGAAGCAAAAGTCTCGGCTTAGCCATCAGCGCACGAGCAATGGCAAGCATCTGCTGTTCACCACCAGACAACAGGCCAGCCTTTTGATGCGTTCGTTCGCGCAAGATTGGGAACCGATCTTCCATATCCGCCTGGAGACGCTTGCGGTCAGCCGTGGACGAATGGCTTGCGCCGCCGAGCCAAAGGTTTTCCGCAACTGAAAGGCTGGCAAATATCCGCCGGCCCTCGGGAACAAGTCCGATGCCAGAGCGTGACAGCGATTCTGGCGGCAAACCGGCAATCGATTTGCCGCCATATGAGATTGTACCTGATGCAGGCCTCACGAGGCCGGCAATAGCTGCCAGTGTTGAGGACTTGCCGGCGCCATTTGCACCCAACAGCGCAACGATCTCGCCCTGCTTGACGGCAAGGTCGATGCCGCGGACCGCTTCGACAGGCCCGTAGCGCACAGCAAGTTTCTCAACAACTAGCATGATCAGGATCAGGGCTTCGGCATGGTCGCAGGATCAGCCAATTCGCGGCGGATGAAGACCTTCTGACCGTTCTCGATCTTAGACAGGACCACCGCACGCAGCGGCATGCGATCCGTACCGGCGAAAGTGTAGTTGCTCATGATGCCTGGAGCATCTTTGAGATTGGCGAGCGCATCGCGAACGGCCTTGGGATCGGTCGAACCTGCAGCCGTAACCGCAGCATCAATCATCCCCGCCACGTCACAGCCGCTGACAATGTAGTTGGTATCAACTTCATTGCCTGTAGCCGCCTTGTAACGTGCGGCGAATTCAGCTTGTCTGCTGCCCTCTTCCGTATGCCCACCAGACGTGTGGACGACACCGTTCACCACATCGCCGAGGCCACGCACCGTTGGTGTGTCGACTGCATCAGCACCCATGACAGGCAACGTGACGCCTGCACCCCGTAGCGCTTTGATGAAAGCCGGGAAGTCAGGTTCCCAAGCCGAAGTCATGATGACATCGGGCTGAGGATTGAGTGCCTTGATGGTGGTAACAATGGCGGAAAAATCAGGCTGGTTGGTTGTGAACGAACCTTCGCCGATCACCTTACCACCCTTTGCTTCGAAGACCTGACCGAAGTACTCCGGGCCTTTCAGCAGATAGGCAGCATCAGGCGACTTCAGAAGCCATGCTGTCTTGTAACCAAGCTCAGCTGCATAAGCGCCGAGAACAGCGGCCTGCTGGTTGTCAGCGGGGTATGCACCGAAAACAAACTCGCCAACCGAGGTCAAGATCGGTGCTGTGCCAGCAGGCGTCATTGTTGGGATACCGGCCGGACTGGTGATCTGCCCCATAGCCATCGTCGGATCGCCGTCAGATGGAGCGATGATGAAATTCACCTTCTTGTCGACGAATTCCTGGGCAATCTTCACGGTTTCTGCCGTGTCGGAGCGCGTATCACGTACATCAACGACAATCTTGTGCTTGCCCGCAAGGCCACCCTTGGCATTAATCTCATCAGCGCAGAATTTGAAACCCGCATAGGCTGGCTGGTCATAGGCGGCCAGCCAGCCGGATTGCGCTGCTGTGATGCCGACCACGTAGTCTTCGGCCAAGGTTGGCGTTGCGGTCAGCATCGTTGCGCCACACAAAGCTGCGGCAAGCTTCATTGACAGATTTGACATCAGGTAATCTCCCTTGTGTTGACAGATCGATCTTCCTCCGTCTTGTTTTTCTGCGGCGCGCGGGAGGCACGCGTGCCGATATAGGCCTCTACGACATCGGGATTCTTCTGGACGTTTGATGGCGTATCGTTTGCGATCAGCCGCCCACGATTGAGCACGATGACCCGATCACAGAGCGACATCACGAATTTCAGGTCATGATCGATCAGTAGCAGACCAAGACCGCGCTGCTCCGGCAAGACCTTGAGACGCTTGGCGAGATCGGTGGTCTCTTCCGGGTTCATGCCGGCGGCTGGCTCATCCAGCAGCAGGAAACCTGGCTTTGTAGCCAGCGCCCGCGCGATCTCCAGCCGTCGCCGTGCACCATAGGGCAAAGCATCTGCCGGATTATCAGCCATATCCGGCAACCCGACGAAAGCTAGTTCGTTCTGGGCGATTAACTTGGCCTCTGCGAGGCCTGCGCCATTGGCAATGGCAGCCACGGCGACATTCTGCCCCGCAGTCAATCCTGCAAACAACCGGATGTTCTGGAAAGTGCGCGAAATGCCGGCCGCTGCAATCTTATGAGCTGCAAGATTATTGATGACCTTCGCGCCGATCTTAACGGCGCCTGCCGTTAGCGGATAAAGGGAGGTAATCGCATTTACCAGGGTGGATTTGCCCGCGCCATTGGGACCAATCAGGCCTGTCACGCGGCCAGGCTCGACGGTGAAGCTGACGCCATCGACAGCCGTTAGACCGGCAAATGATTTGGTGGCAGCTTCGATCCTGAGTTGGTCATGGCCGGGAGGCACGATCCGCACCTTGGCGTCAGGCTGCGAATTCGCTGCGCCGAACCGTGAAAACCAACCTTGGGCAAATTCGGAAATGCCCATGAGGCCGGATGGGCGCAACCACAGCACAAGCAACATGGCGAGGCTCACGCCGACGATCGGCAGTCCGAAGATTTCGGGCACGTGAATTGGGCCCAAATCAAAGCCCCGTTCGAATTTCTGAAGAAGTTCTTGCATGAACATCACCAGACCCACGCCGAGCACGGCACCAGTGACCGTACCCATACCACCCACAATGAGCATCGCAACATAGGTGAAGGCCAAATGGAAGTAGAAATCCTTTGGCGTGAAGGCGCCCAGCATATGGCCGTAGAGCGCGCCCGCGACAGCAGCCATGCCACCGGAGATAGTCCATGCGATGTAGCGCATGCGCCGGGGATTGACACCAACGGCAACGGCTGCCGTTTCGTTGTCGCGCGCGGCGCGCATCATCAAGCCTGGGCGGCTTTCCCGGTAGAGCCGCGCGGCTACAATGAACACACATGCGAACAATAGCGCTACAACGATGTCTGTTACGCGCGGCACGCCGAAGAAAGCCTGGTTGCCGCGCGTATAGTCGCGCGCGGCTGCAAGAATGGAATTGACAATGATCAGGAATCCGAGCGTCGCGATGGAAGCTGAGGCCCCGCCGAGCCGGGCAATCGGCAGGCCGGAGACGGCGGCCAGGACGAAACCCACGCACAAGACCACAAGCAGCGAAACTGGCAACGCCAGTTCATGGCCCGCCAACCAGGCCGGCAAATTGGGCAAGTTAGTTTTGAGCGTCGCCTCAGGCATTGTCAGCCAGGCGGAGACATAGGCACCCACGCCCATAAAGGCGGTATGGCCGAATGAGACGACGCCACTGTTTCCACTGAACAACTGAAAAGCGAGTACGCCGCACAGGTTTACGCAAAACAACGTCATGAGCCGCTGGCCGGACAACCCGAAGACGAGCCAGGCAGCAAGTGTGACCGCGCACAAAAGCGCTACAAGCGCAACGGCCTCCAGACCGGGTATTAGCAATGGCCACTCTTTGCGTGTGTTCACAACCTGCGCCGTCTCAGGCTTTCTCCTGCTGATGAATGGATACTCAGCGGTCCGCATTGCGATGTCAATATAGTTTCTGTATGGTGCTGAAAATCTAGTCGGTGAAAACAAAAATTCATCATCTATCGGTTGCTGAGTGGAGTGAAACTTGGACGACATGCGCACTTTGTTGCAGGCATCAGATCCGCAACCCGTCGGCGAAGTGCGCTTGAACGGAAGCAGCCGTTTTCTTCTGACCGCCGACCACGCTGGCAATGCCATACCCCAAAGACTGGGCGATCTTGGCGTTTCGTCTACTGATCTCAACCGCCATATTGGCATCGACATCGGCATTCACGGAGTGTCGGAGCGGCTGTCAGCATCTCTCGATGCTCCCTATATCTTCCAGCGCTACTCCCGGCTCGTCATCGATTGCAACCGGATGCCAGGCAACCCGACTTCCATAACCCCTGTGAGTGACGGCACCCGTATTCCGGCCAATCAAGGCCTCACGCCAGAAGCAGCGGCAGCCCGGCAAGATGAGATTTTCTGGCCTTACCAGAAGGCCCTTGCACGTCAGATAGCGGCCATGCGTAATGCGGGAAATCCACCCGTCGTGATTGCCATGCACAGCTTCACACCTAAACATGGTGACTACCCTGCTCCACGCCCCTGGCAGATTGGTGTGCTGTTCAACCGCGACGACCGTCTGGCGCACAGTCTCATTGCGCTTCTGGAAAAGGAAGGTGACCTCACTGTGGGCATCAACCAGCCCTATGCCGTTGATGATTACTCCGATTACGCGATACCGGTTCACTGTGAAAAGGGTGGCCTCATTCATGTTGAGCTCGAGATCAGACAAGACCTGATTGCTTCGGCAGAAGGTCAGACCGCATGGGCAGACAGACTTGAACGGCTGTTGCCGCTGGCGCTTGATGACATGGAGCGCCACCACAACAAGAAGGCTTCTTAGAAAGTGTCAAAGCAGCATTTCCTGTTTCTTGGGCATCAGGATTTTTCGGGCCTATTGCGGGGACGGTCAGTACCGAAGGAGCGGCGCAAGGAAGCCATTGCGGGATTGCCCTGGGTGCCAGCCAATTTTTCCATTGGCCCAACCAACATATTGCCGCCGGACAATCCCTTTGGGCCTATGGGCGAAATCCGATTGTTTCCAGATCAGTCTACACTGACGACACTGCCAGCCTATGGCAATCGGCCCGCCTTCGATCTCGTCCTCTGTGATGCGCGCATGCCTGACGGCACTGCATGGCCATACTGCCCGCGCACAACCTTGAAGACTGCTATCGCCCGCCTGAAGAAGGAAGCGGGCCTGACCATGAAAGTCGCATTTGAACATGAGTTTCTGGTGAAAGGGCTGAACCAGCAGGCGCATCCAGCATTCTCGCTGTCATCGGGCCGCAATGTGTCTCACCTCGCCAATCTTGTGATGGTAACTCTCGAAAAATCCGGGATCAAACTGGAGCAGTTTCAAGCGGAGTATTGGACGGACCAGTTTGAAATCTCTTCGGTTCCCACCGATCCACTGGAGGCCGCGGACCGCGTTGTCCTGACACTTGAAGTCATTCGTGATTGCGCGCGGCAACTCGGGCTTCATGCTAGCTTCATTCCCAAACCGGCTGTTAATGCAGCCGGCAACGGTGTGCACGCCCATTTCAGTCTTTATCGCGATGGCAAACCTGTGACAGCGGCAAAGGATTGGGTGACCGAGACATCAGGAGCATTTGCTCAAGGAATCCTCGATCATGCAGAAAGTGTCGTCCCGTTTACATGTCTTTCCACCAATTCATATCTGAGACTGCGCCCACACAGCTGGGTCGGTTCCTACACTTGCATAGGCGTCAAAAACCGTGAGGCGATGATCCGGCTTGTGCCGCGCAAACCCGATGCCAAGCACAACAATCCCTCGGCATCGCTGGAGTATCGCACAACTGATGCGACAGCGAATGTCTATCTCGCTCTTGCAACCCTCATTGGTGCAGGGCTTGATGGACTGAAAGCAATGCGAACCCCAGTGAACACTGCGGAAGACCCGGACGGTATTCCTCAAGCCAGGCGGGATGAATTGAGCATTCGGCATCTACCTCAAACCATGGAGGCCGCGCTGAAGGGCATGGACGTTGCCGCTGCTAATCGCTGGCTAGGTAGCGAAACCGTCATCGCTTATCTTGCTTGCAGGCGTGAAGACCTCCGTCAGTTTGGAAGCATCGATCCAAATCAGGCGGCTGCAACTCTCATGAATGTCTATTGAAGCAAGCTGATGGAAAACATGCGCCACGCCGAAGAGAACCTTCTCGCGCGCGACAACCATGCGATTGCCAAACTGCAAAAACTCCGGTTCAACCCCGCCGCCGTTGTCGGCGGTTTGGGTTCAAACCTGATTCTCGAAGATGGGCGCAGATTAATTGACCTCTCCGCTGGCTGGGGTGCTGCGATCCTGGGCTACGGACATCCCGCAATAAAGGATGCAATGCAAAGGGCGGCTGCCAACCCTGCCGGCGTCGGTTTGATTTCTATCGCATCAGAACCCGCGGTTGCGTTGGCAGAAAAACTTCTGGCCCTCACTCCTGGCAGCGGCGACAGGCGAGTATGGATTGGACATTCCGCATCAGACGCAAATGAAGCCATCGTGCGCGCGCTGAAGGCCGCAACATGTCGCGAGAAGTTCATTTCCTTTGCGGGCTCTTGGCACGGCGGATCGGTCGGATCCATGGGCGTGTCAGGCCATCCCGCACTTGATCCCAAGGCCTGCAGCGAAGGCTTGCATCTGCTGCCCTACCCCAATGCCTATCGCGACCCGGAAGGGACTGCCGAACACACTGTCACTCAGTTTGAAAGCTGGGCGAAACAGGAAGGTCAGAACTATGCCGCCATCTTTATCGAACCTATCCAAAGCGACGGTGGTGTGCACGTACCACCGCTTGGTTTTCTAGCATGTGTTGCCGACATATGCCGAAAGCATGGCATCCTTGTTGTATCAGACGAGGCTAAAGTTGGTCTGGCCCGCACGGGCAAAATTCATGCCTTCGCCCATGAGGATTGGGTGCCGGACATTGTTGTGTTTGGCAAAGGTCTGGGTGGCGGGCTGCCGATCGGAGCGGCCATCGGCCCTGCAGAGATCATGGATTTCGCATCCGGCTTTGCCCTGCAAACGCTGCACGGCAACCCATACTCGACATCTGCCGCCTTGGCCGTTCTTGAAACGATTGAGCGCGACGACCTCAGTACGCGCGCAACCAAGGCTGGCGATCTGCTAAGGAAAGGCTTCATGGACTTGGCTCAAAAGCACCCTTGCATTGGGGATGTGCGTGGCCGCGGTCTGTCAATGGGGGTCGAGATTGTTGAGGAGCGCTTCTCAAAAAAACCTGCCAAGCTCAAGGCCATCAAAATTGCTTTGCGGGCTTATGAGCTTGGCGCTCTCTTTTACTACGTAGCACCTGAGGGCAACGTGCTTGAGTTCACACCGCCTCTGATCATCTCAGATGCCGAAATCGAAACAGCTTTAGGTATCATCAGTCAAGCAATCGCAGACGTGGAAAACAATGTGATCGCAGACGAGGTAGCACTCAGCTTTGCTGCGTGGTGACGATGAGAAATGGTGGCATTTGGTGAGCCCGCTATCAACGCAGATTTTCACGCAACATACATCGCTTGCTGCACACAGATCGCACACGACGCCCGTTAATTCATTATCTTACTTGGATTGTTCGTCTAGTCCATCATGGGCGCGACGGCAAACACTTCGCCGCGCGCCACTGGCGGTGGCGTGGTGTTGGTCATGGCGACATCTAGCGCCGGACCGAACACAAGCTCAATTGGAAAAGCGAGGCAAACGCGAGTATCCATACTCGCAGCCTTGAATCAACTTAAGCCCGGAACAAAAAATGCCATCCGCCGTACTCGATCATTTGCGAAAGAGCCTGAATGCGGAAGAGGGCTCATCCAGCGTTCTTCACATTCAGATTCAGAGTTCGATCCGCAATGCCGTTGAAGAGCTGGTCATGCAACCCGGCACGGCACTTCCGAGCGAACGGGAGATGAGCGAGGCGCTTGGCGTTTCACGCACCAGCATCCGAAAGGCGATGGACCGGCTGGTAGACGAAGGTTTGCTCATCAGGCGGCAAGGCGCCCGCACCGAGATTGCACGCCGATTTGAGAAGCCGCTCTCCAGTCTCACATCCTTTTCTGAAGACATGCGCTCACGCGGTTTGTCGCCAGGTATGATTTGGATTGCGCGTGAGACTGCTGCCGCCTCGCCCAGCGAAGTAATGGCGCTTAGCCTCTCGATCGGGGCAACAGTCAGCCGGCTCAAAAGGGTACGCACGGGAGATGGTCTGCCCATGGCCATTGAGCATGCCACTATCCCCAGCCAGTTTCTGCCAGACCCGAGTATCGTCACTGGCTCGCTCTATGATGTGATGAGTGAAAGTGGTCATCGCCCGGCACGCGCGCTGCAGCGCTTGCGGGCTGCAGTCGCCAGCGAAGAAGATGCAAAACTGCTTGATCTTGAACCAGGTGCCGCGCTGCTGCTGGCCGAACGGCGCTGCTTTGATGCAAATGGAACGCCCGTTGAGTTCACGCAAACCCGGTACTGCGGTGAGCGCTATGATTTTGTCGTAGAGCTCAAACCAAATTAGATACCAGTTAAGAACCAGTTTCGCATTTTTGCTGGTACTCAAGCAAACTGATTGCCAACTGGTATTGGCAAGCTGTAACTTCTGCTCATGCAAGTCCGAACCTCGGCAACGTCTGCACTGGTCCGCATCGGCGGCGGCCTGGTCGTGTCTTGCCAGCCAGTCTCAGGTGGACCACTCGATTCTCCGGCGATGGTGGCGGGATTTGCGCTTGCGGCTTTGCAGTCTGGCGCCAAGGGCTTGCGCATCGAGGGATTGGAAAATTTGCGAGCCGTCCGTCGGGTAACGACAGCCCCCATCATTGGCATCATCAAGCGCGACCTCTCTGGCAGCCTCGTGCGGATCACGCCATTCATCGAAGATGTGAAAGCGCTGTCAGAAGCTGGCGCTGACATCATTGCTTTTGATGCGACACAGCGCATCAGACCTGTCGATGCGAGTGTGCTTTGCACGGCAACGCGCAGCCTCGGGCGCATTGCCATGGCCGACATATCATCTCTAGCAGAGGCGGAAGCGGCCAGGCATTTTGGTGCGCAGATCATCGCCACAACACTCGCGGGATACACGGGTGGACCAGAGCCTGAACAGCCGGATTTCGATTTGCTTGAGGCGGCTGCTCGGCTTGGTGTGCCTGTCATTTCTGAGGGCTGTGTCCGCACCCCTGAGCAGGCACGCCTGGCAATGCGGCTTGGCGCCCATGCTGTGGTGGTTGGCTCCGCCATCACGCGGCCCGAACACATCACCAGCTGGTTTGTGCAGAATGCGGAGGTTGGGCAGCGCGAAAACCTGTCTGCCAATAAGCCTGTCCTTGCTATCGACATTGGCGGGACAAAGACAATTGTCTCCCTTGTATCCGGCAAGACCGTTGAACATAACTTCGAAACACCAACGCTGCGAGACGGCAAGGCCGAACAGTGGTGCGATGCGATTGCTGAACTTGCCGGAAAGTGGCGCGGTGAATTCGCTGTCGCTGCAGCTGCGGTGACCGGCAATATCAATAGCGGCAAATGGTCAGCGCTCAATCCCGGCACCCTTGCCATACCAGATGGATTCCCCTTGGAAAGGGAGCTCTCCTCGCGCCTTGGCGTTGAAGTCCAATGTTTCAATGATGCCCAAGCCGCTGCCTGGGGCGAGTATAGCCTTGGCGCGGGACAAGGCTCGGATCTGGTCTTTCTGACTATTTCCAGCGGCATTGGCGGCGGCATTGTTAGAAGTGGCGAACTCATCACCGGCCGAGGCGGCCTCGCCGGTAGTGCAGGCAATCTCAGACTTCGCCACGAAGGACAGCTTGTGCGGGCAGAAGAACTGGCATCTGGTTTTGCCATTGCAGCGCGGGCGAAAGCGCTTGGTCACGACTGCGATGCGAAAGCTGTTCTCGCAGCTGCGACCAAAGGTGAAGGCTGGGCGCAAACAATCATAGATGAAGTTTTGCTGCATACGGCGGAACTCTTGCACAACATCCAGCTTCTCCTCGACCCGACTGTCATCGTCATCGGCGGTGGTGTGGGACTGTCTGAGAGTTACATCGAGAAACTGAATTCGCGGTTGGCACTCTTGCCGGCCGCGCAGAGACCCGAGATTCGCCCTGCGGCTCTCGGCAAATTCGCTGGCGTCATCGGTGCTGCCGATCTTGCCCGGCACAAATCAACAATCCAAGGGAGGATAAAATGAAACGACTGACATCACTGCTCGCAGGTGCCGCCATGTTTGCGTCACTTGGCATATCTTCGGCGCTTGCCGAAGTCACAGTTCTCGGCTGGCCGGGTGGACCCGAAGAAGCTGCACTACGGAAGGCTGCAGAAACCTACAACGCCACGGCGGCTGATGCAGATAAAGTGAAACTCATCTTCTTCAATCGTGACGGCTTCTTCGACAAACTGGCGGCAGATCTTGCTGCGGGTTCAAAAGAATTCGATATCAACCTGCTCGCCACTTACGCTATTGGCCGCTACGCGCCCTTCATGGATCCAATTGAACTTCCGGCCTCAGCCAAGGACGCCTTCAGCGACAAGGTGCTGGCCACCATGCAGTTTGACGGCAAGCAATATGGCGTGCCGACCGACCTTTCTCTGCACTTCATGTATTTCCGCAAAGATCTGACGGATCAGTTGATGTCTGACGAGGCATGGAAGGCGAAGTATGCTGAGATCAGCCAGAAGCATATGGGCAAGGCCATGGAGCCAAAGGATCCTGATTCGTGGACCTGGGATGACTGGATGGCAACGGCCCTATTCTTCACCAAGGAAATCAACCCGGACAGCCCGACACGTTATGGCTCCGTCCTGCAGATGAAGAACCTGTTGTTCAACATGATGGTGTGGCACTCGACGGCACGCTCCATGGGCGGTGACTGGCGTGATGCCAGCGGCAAGGTGACGGTTGACAGCCCGGCATTCCGTTCGGCTCTGGAGCTCTACAAGAAGCTCTATGACGCGGGCGCGTCACCAAAGGACTCCACGACTTATGAATATGCCGAGGCCAACGCCGCCTTTGGCTCAGGTCAAGCCGCGTCCATGTTGCAGTGGAACGCTGCCTTTGGCGACCTCGACAACAAGGAGAAGAGCCCAGGCTCTGCCGGGAAAATCGGCACTGTGGCACCGCCTGCCGGTTCAGCAGGCCGTGTCACGCACATTCACGGTCTGGGACTTGGTGTCAACAAGAACGCCACCAACAAGGAAGGCGCCAAGAAGTTTATGGACTGGTTTGCAACACCTGCCGCCATGGAAATCTATGCCAAGGCTGGTGGCTCACCCGCCTTAAACGAAGGTCTTGTGGCGAAAGTCAGTGGCGACCGTCCTGATCTCGTCAAGGTTGGTCAATTTGCCGGTAACTATGGCTTCGTCATGAATGGTGGCACGTCAGCAAAGGCGCTGCAGATTTATGAACTGCAAGCCAAGGAGTTCACGGCCTACTGGAGTGGTGCAAAGTCACTTGATGATGCACTTGCCGCGACAAGCGCCGGCATGGCAGACCTGTTAAAATGATTTGTGTAGTCGGGCACCCCGGATCAAACCGGGGTGCCCTTCTATTCTCATGCAACACAAGATCCGCAAGGATGGCCGCATTCTCATTTCGCCGCTGGTGCTGTTCCTCGCAGCCCTGCTCGGCTTTCCGCTGTTGGTTGATCTGGTCTATTCAGTTTCCGACGTCGGTTTTGAAAACATCCTAAATCCAAGACTCTCCGGCATGGGCAACTATGCGAAAGCAATCAGCGACCCCGAATTTTGGCAAGCCGCATGGTTTTCCCTACGTTTCGGGCTCATTGTTGCCGTTCTGGAAGTCGCACTGGGACTAGTGCTCGCCATCTATCTATCACCCTTGCTCAACAAGCGGCCTTGGCTCATTGCCTTCCTGATGTTGCCCATGATGGTGGCACCGGCCCTTGTCGGCCTCATGTATCGCCTCATCCTCCATGAGTTCGTCGGCCCCGTGCCCTACTACCTTCTCGAATGGTTCAATGATTTCCCTGCATTCCTCAATCATGCCAACGCGTTCAAGACCCTTGTGACGATTGAAGTGCTGCAATGGACCCCATTTGCTCTGCTCATTCTCTACACAGCTTACGCTTCCATACCCCAGGACATCATAGAGGCCGCGTCGCTTGATGGAGCGCAGGGATGGAACCGCTTTCTTGCAATCGAACTGCCTATGATTGCCCCAGCCCTGGGTGTGACCTTCTTCATCCGCTTCATCGATAGTTTCCGCGTGTTCGACAATATCTACACGCTGGTCGGCGCTGGCGCAGGAGGGGCGACCACCTCCATGAGCATTTACATCTATCAAGCTTTCTTCAAGGTGGGCAACATCGGGCTTGCCGTCGCCGCCTCCATGTTGTTGCTATTGGCGTCTTTCCTAGTGCTACTGCTGATCAACAAGTTGACTCAGCGCGAGGCAGTCGCATGACCAATATCCTCAGCAACGTCGTTCGCTGGCTGGTCTACGGACTAGCGGTAGTCGTACTCAATTTTCCGGTGATCGCAACGTTGATCACATCCTTGAAGTCGGATGGCGAAATCACCAGCAATCCTTCACTTTGGATCAATAACCCGACCTTCGCCAATTACGCGGCCATCTTTGCCATGGCGGATCGCTTCGACATCCTGCACTTCCTTTGGAACAGCGCCGTAGCCTCCTTCATTGGCGCAGCGCTCTCCATCGCTCTGGCATTTCCGGCTGCCTACGCCATGGTGCGCTTCGGCACGGCACAAAGCTGGCTCCCTCCCCTTGTTGTCAACTTACGTGCCATACCGCTGATCATCTTCGCCATTCCCATTTACCTGATGTATCAGCAGATCAATCTGCTCGACACACGTCTCGGCCTCGCGCTTATCTTGTGTCTGGTCAATGTGCCGCTGGTGCTTGTGTTGCTCGCAACATCCATCGCCGACCTTCCGATCGAGGTTGAGGAATCCGCCCGCGTCGATGGCGCGAATACCTATTGGCTGCTGCTCTATGTGGTAGCCCCCATGTCTCTCAACGTCATCGCGGCCTCCACGGTGCTCGCTTTCATCTATTCATGGAACGAGTTCCTTTTTGGTCTGATGCTGACAACAAGTGAGGCAACACCTATCAGTGTCGGTGCGTCATTCTTCTTTGCCGCGTCGGGCGGCGGCGTTCGCTGGGGCGTTGCCGCAGCGGTGATGATACTGGCAACACTCCCGCCACTTCTGCTTGGCTTGTTCATGTATCGCCAGATCGGCAAGTCAATGACGGCGGGCGCTGTGAAGGGGTAGCCACCACCTAGAGCCTCGTGCTGATTTTGTGAATCGCTAGGATTCACAAGTTTTGGCGGAAGTGATTCACTGTGAATGGAGGTGGATCATGATTCGAAGCTACTCTCTTGATCTTCGTCAGCGTGTTGTTGGGGCTGTGAACGGCGGCATGTCACGCCGGGCCGCTGCGCGGCATTTTGCGGTGAGTGAAAGCTCTGCGGTCCGCTGGGCTGGCCGGGCTGCCGAAGAAGGCAGCTGTGCAGCCCGGAGGCTGGGGCGTCCGGCTGGCAAGGGTCCTCTGAGTGATCAGTTGGATTATCTTGTCGCTCAAGTAGAGGCAGAGCCGGACATCACGATGCCGGAGCTTGCGGAACGGCTGCTGAAGAAACGCGGCATCAGCGCTGATCCGGCGTCCCTGTCGCGGCTCGTGTGCCGGGCGGGCTTCACATATAAAAAACAGCTGATGGCCTCGGAATGCGATCGCGCCGACGTCGCTGAGCGGCGCAGGGAGTGGATCAGCGGGCGTCAGCCGGTGATGCGCCGTACACCCTGGCGGCTGGTGTTCATTGATGAAACCTCGATCACGACCAAGATGGCACGTTTGCGAGGCCGGTCTCTCTGCGGACAGCGACTGAAAGCCCGCGTTCCGGCAGGCCGCTGGCGCACTCAGACCTTCATCGCAGGGCTGCGCTCGGACAGGCTGACGGCGCCATGGATCATCAGCGGCGCCATCGACCGTGAGGCCTTTGACACTTACGTCGAAACCCAACTCGCGCCCGCACTCGACAAAGGCGACGTGGTTATCCTCGATAACCTCTCATACCGACTCCGGCTGATCACTTCTTGTCGGATTTGCACGGCCACCAGTTGAAGAGGGTGCTGGCGCCGATTGCTTCGGTTTGGCTCGTGAGTTCGACGCATCTCTTGTCGACGGCCTTG
>JBJXGL010000198.1:0-5954 GCA_046160365.1 Aestuariivirga sp.
TCGTTCCTGTTCGCCCGGCCCGAAGCCTTCAGGCTTTCAACGGCGAAGCCTGGGTGGCATAGTGCCGCCCATGCCGAAATCAGCCAAGCTTAAGCCCGGCGACCATCTCTATCTGATCGACGGGTCCGGATACATCTTCCGCGCCTATCACGCGCTGCCGCCGCTCACCCGCAAGTCCGATGGCTTGCCCGTGGGCGCGGTTCAGGGCTTCTGCAACATGCTGTGGAAGCTGCTCAAGGAAACCAACGCCGGCGAAAAGCCGACACATCTTGCGGTCATCTTCGACAAGTCCAAGAAGACGTTCCGCAATGAATTCTACCCCGAATACAAGGCGCACAGGCCGGAGCCGCCCGCCGATTTGCGTCCACAATTTGGGTTGATCCGGCAAGCCACTCGTGCCTTCAATGTACCGGCCATCGAGCAGTCGAACTATGAAGCCGATGATCTCATCGCCACCTATGCGCGCCAGGCAGTTGAAGCCGGCGCCACCTGCCGCATCGTTTCTTCCGACAAGGATCTGATGCAGCTGGTGCGCAAGAACGTGGCGCTTTACGATACGATGAAGGACAAGGAAATCGGCCAGGCCGAGGTCCTGGAGAAATTCGGCGTCAGTCCCGAAAAAGTGATTGATGTGCAGTCTATTACGGGGGATTCCGTCGACAATGTTCCTGGTGTTGAAGGAGTCGGAGAGAAGTCTGCTGCGCCACTTATACGAGAAGCAGGCTCTCTCGACAGGATACTGAGCACTCCTGAAGTCGTAAAGAGCGAGTTCTCAAGATCACTTTCTGAATTGCAGAACAAGATAAATTCGATTGCTGGAGAAGAAGTCAAACTGGGGTCCGCCACTCAGCTAGCCAAGATTGCAATCGAAAAACTAGGGATAGATTGCGAGAAGAAAGATAAAAAGGGCAATCCATCGTTGGACACCGCAGCAGTTGAAGAGCTTGCAAGATCCGGCAACGGATTTTTTACCACGGTGTTACGAGCAAGAGAGTTAGTCAAAGCGCTTTCTAGTGTAGACACGGTGGTCAAACAAAGTGATCAAGCCCGGTTGTCAAAACGGCTGGTCACACTGGACGATCGCGTTCCGGTCGAAACGCCGGTCGAGGATTTCGCGGTCGACCAACCGCGCGCCTCTGATCTCATCGGTTTCGCCAAGGCGCTTGAGTTCACCAGTTTCACCCGCAAGGTTGCTTCCGATCTCGAGGCCGACGCTGCGGCGATCGATGCCGTGCCGGTTACCTTCCAGTATTGGCCGCCGGAAGGTGCTGAGATCGCACCAACCGGCAGTGACTCCGTGCCGGATTCTCCTGCCAAGTCCAAGCAGGCGGAGATGCCGACTGGCGCTGCCGCCATCGAGGCTGCGGAGACCCAACTTAAATCCATTGCGATTGATCATTCCGCTTATGAAATGGTTTCCGGCAAGGCCGAACTGGACCGCTGGATCGCAGAGGCCATGGAGCAGGGCTTCGTCTCCGTCGACACCGAAACCGATTCTCTTGATGCCATGCAGGCCAATCTGGTGGGCATCTCGTTGTCAGTTACGCCGGGCCGGGGCTGCTATATTCCTTTGGGACACAAAAGCGCGGGAGGAGGCCTCTTTGGCGGCGATAACGTCGAAGGCCAGTTGCCGCTCGGCGAAACGATCGCGAAGCTCAAGCCCCTGCTCGAGGATCCGGGCATTCTCAAGATCGGTCAGAACCTCAAATACGACCTGCAAATCTTCGCGCGGAACGGCATCGCCCTCGGCCCGATCGACGACACCATGCTGATGTCCTACGCCATCGAGTCGGGCGAGAACGGGCATGGAATGGACGAGCTCTCCGAGAAACATCTGGGGCACAAGCCGATTGCCTTCAAGGATGTGGCGGGCTCGGGTAAATCGGCGGTCACCTTCGATCGCGTGCCGCTCGACCGCGCCACGCAGTATGCGGCGGAGGATGCCGATATCACGCTCAGGCTGTGGAAGTTGCTCGGGCCCCGGCTTGCGCAGAAACGAAAAGTGACGGTTTATGAGACGCTGGAACGGCCCATGGTGGCGGTGCTTGCAGCCATGGAGCGCGAGGGTATTCTCGTCGATCCCGATGTCTTGAAGAAGCTCTCGAATGATTTCGCCGCCGCCGGCGCCGAGATCGAGAAAGACATTCACAAGCTCGCCGGCGAGCCGTTCAATGTGGGCTCTCCCAAGCAGCTTGGCGACATTCTCTTCGGCAAAATGGCCCTGCCCGGCGGGCGCAAGACGGCAACCGGCGCCTGGAGCACGGACTCCGACGCGCTCGAGGACCTGGCCAATCAGGGCATCGAGCTGGCACGCAAGGTCGTCGACTGGCGGCAACTTTCGAAACTCCGCTCCACCTATACCGATGCGCTGCCGGGCTTCATCAACCCACAAACCGGCCGCGTGCACACGAGTTACGCGCTGGCCTCGACATCGACGGGCCGCCTCTCGTCCACCGATCCGAACTTGCAGAATATTCCGGTGCGCACCGAGGAAGGCAGGAAGATCAGAACCGCATTCATCGCACCCAAGGGCTCGAAGCTCATCAGCGCCGACTATAGCCAGATCGAGCTGCGCGTGCTCGCTCATGTGGCCGACATTCCGCAACTGAAGAAAGCGTTTGCGGACGGTCTCGACATTCACGCGATGACGGCGTCGGAAATGTTCGGGGTGCCGGTCAAGGGCATGGACCCCTTGGTGCGCCGCCGCGCCAAGGCGATCAACTTCGGCATCATCTACGGCATCTCCGCCTTCGGATTGGCGAACCAGCTTTCGATCTCACGCGAGGAAGCGGGACAATACATCAAGACCTATTTCCAGCGCTTTCCCGGCATCCGCGAGTATATGGACAAGACCAAGAAGGAAGCCCGCGAAAATGGATACGTCGAAACCATCTTCGGCAGGCGCTGCCATTTTCCGCGCATCACTTCGTCCAATCCATCCGAGCGCGCCTTCATGGAGCGTGCCTCGATCAACGCGCCGATCCAGGGGGCAGCAGCCGACATCATCCGCCGCGCCATGATCCGGATGCACAAGGCGCTGGCCGATGCCGGGCTGTCGGCGAAGATGCTGCTGCAGGTTCATGACGAACTGATCTTCGAAGCGAAGGATGCCGAAGTGGACGCCACGATGACGACGGCAAAGCGCGTGATGGAGAAAGCCCCCGAAACCGCCGTCAGTCTCACCGTGCGACTGCAAGTCGATGCACGCGCCGCGCAGAACTGGGAAGAGGCGCACTAGGCGATAAGTGCTTGGCTCTGCCGGACTCACCGTGCCAAAGTGACGGCGGCGGCTCGCTACCAAATGGTGCCTAATGGCGAAGAAGAAGAAATCGAAAGAAAAGTCCTCGAAGAGGGACGAAACCCCGGGCGGGGCAGCCATCGTCTCCGCCATGGAGCGGCTGTCGCGGCTGGCGCGCGCCGCGGAACATGAGGATGGGCTCAATCCGGCGCAGTGGGAGGCGCTTCGTTATCTCTCGCGCGCCAATAGACTTTCTAATTCGCCCGGCGCGTTGACCCGCTATCTCGGCGCCACCAAGGGAACGATATCGCAAACGGTGATCGCGCTGGAGCGCAAGGGTCTGGTCGGCAAGGCCGTACGCGAGAACGAGCGGCGGTCCGTCGTGCTGACATTGACGGAGAAAGGCCAAGAGCAGCTTGCCCGCGATCCATGGCTCAAGCTCGCCCACGCCATCGAAGAGCTTGGCGGCAAGACCCGCCGCCGGCTTGGCAAGGGTTTAGCGACGCTGCTTACCCAAGAACTCCAGCGCGGTAGCCACGCCAGTTTCGGTTCCTGTCCGAGCTGCCGCTTCTTCCGCGAGAGAGGCCGCGACAGCGAGGAGACGGGGCCGCATCTCTGCATGCTGATCGATAAGCCGCTATCCGAAGCGGAGACGGCCAAAATCTGCATCGAGCATCAAACGGCACCGTGAGGGGCGACCCACGTCAATCCATCTGTGTACGGATGACCTCCGCTAGAAGCTATTCCTCACCTTCCCCTCCCTCTTTTGGGGATGGGAATTCTCACACTGCGTTTCAGTGACTTTCATCACTGCAGCCTAATCTCGCCTCGATTACCATTGGGCGCAAGTTCGATGGAGAATGACATGATCATATCCCTTGTGAAGGCCGTGCATGTCGGCGGGCTCGTCATGGGATTTGGCGGGGCCGCACTGGCCGACTACATGCTGTTCACGCGCTGCATATCGCGCCCCGTGACGCAAGGCGCGGTGAACTACATCCGTTTCCTGTCGCGCATCGTCGCTTGCGGGCTCGGAATTCTTTGGATCAGCGGACTGATGCTGGTGTGGCTGCGCATTCAGGCCGCGCCCGAATTTGCCGCAAATCCCAAGCTCTGGGCCAAGATTGTGATCGTTTGCATTCTCACGGTGAACGGTATCGTCATTCACAACTTCGCGCTGAAGCGGCTGGAACATTCGATCGGGCGGCGCTATTTCGATGGCGCCGGCGCGTTGGAAACGGCAGGGCTCATGCTGTGCGGCAGTATTTCGTCGGTGTCGTGGATGGTTCCGTTTCTGCTGGGCATGCTGCCGGAGCTCAACTATGTGGCGCCGGCCGCGCATATCCTTGCGGTTTATGTTGCATTGATCGGAATTGTTTGGGCCGCGATGCCTACCGTCGTTCACTTTGCTACGAAACCAAAATGGCGGTCTGCTTACTGACCGGCGCGGCGGCGGAGAACCAAAAGTGCCATCACGACTGCAACGATGGCGAGCGCAAACCACGTCATCGCGTATTGAAGATGATTGTTCTTGATCGCAGCTGCCGCGAGCTGCGCTTTCGGGAATTCGTCCGTGAACGGAGATTCCGCGAGTTCGATCACGAAAGGCGCGATCCGTGTCTCGGTTGGCGCTGCGAGTGCTGCCTGCATGGCGGGGACGTCCCACCAGTGCCAGAGATTTCCCGCCGCATCGTTCTCGGGATCGAAGATGCCCTGCTCTCCGTTGCGCGTCCGGATGACGCCGCGGAGCAGCACTGGGCCCTCGGCCTTGCGCGCGAGCACATCGGCGCGGGCCGCCTCGGGAAGCAATCCCCGGTCAACGAGCACGAAGATTCCGCCATCGCCCACGAGCGCGCCGATGGCACGGAAGCCTGGGCCTCCTTCATAGACGGCGAGCATCATGAGCGGCGGGTTTGCCAAGAAAGTGCCCGATGCCTCGATGCGGCGATACTCGAGATCGGTTCCGGCTTCGCTCTCGGACATCGCCTGTTCGAGAGTGATGATCGGCGCGGCGCCCCGCGATTCGATATCGGCCAGAAGCACGTTCTTTTCCGAGAGCCGCATAAGCTGCCATCCGCCGAGTGCGCAGAGGAGGAGTGCTGTGATTGCCGACGCCACAACAACCGGCCAGGCGCTTCGTTTCATTTTGCGATCCGCCCCTCGCGCGCGGAGGTCTTCCACTGCTGGCAGAGCAGAACGCCTTTCACAGGGCGCAGCAGAATGAGCGGCAGAAGAATGAGGACCGGGATGGCGATCAGCACATGCACCCAAACGGCCGGGGCATAAGCGACTTCGATGCCGAGGATCGAACCCACGCCCACGACGCAGACGAAGAGCATGACGAACCACGCCGCGCCATCGCCCGCGTCGGCGAAGGAAAACGAGAGGCCACAACTCGCGCAGGATTTGGCGACGGTCAGATAACCAGAGAACAGCTTGCCCCTGCCGCAGCGCGGGCACTTGCCCGCAAGCCCGGTAGAGATGGGCGAGAGACCGGGATAGTAGTTCTCCGCCAAGCCCTTTGACCGCTTGCGCTGCTAGTGCGGAATCTCAGCGCCGGCGGAGCCCCAGACATAGATGCAGGCGAAGAGGAACAGCCAGACCACGTCGACGAAGTGCCAGTACCAGGCCGCGGCCTCGAAGCCGAAGTGTTGCTTCGGCGTGAAGTGGCCCTTCAGAGCCCGGAACAGGCATACCGCCAAGAAGATCGTTCCGA
>JBJXGL010000199.1:0-12876 GCA_046160365.1 Aestuariivirga sp.
CGAGCGCCATGAACACCTGCTGCTTGGTGAGCTTCATGTCGGGTGCCGACACAGCACTCGCGATCGCGAGACCATCGAAACCGACCTTGATTTCGACGACGTCGGTCACGCCGTTTTTCACGCAGCTCTCGAACTCGCTCTTCTTGATGGCGCGCGAGGCGTTGGTGAAGTCAGGATGCTCGGCGCCGACACCGGCGCAAAACAGCTTGAAGCCGCCGCCGGTTCCGGTTGACTCGACAACCGGCGTCTTGCCGGAGGCTTTGCCGAAGGCCTCGGCGACAGCGGTGGTGAAAGGATAAACCGTCGACGATCCGACGATGCGGATCTGATCGCGCGCCGCGGCGGGCATGGCGAGAAGGGTGAGAATGCTTGCAGACAGCAAGAGGCGGTTCATGTGTTTTGTCTCCCTGTGATGAACGCGCGGAACCTAGAGTCGCTACATCAACAGCATGTGGCGTTTGGATCACGGGAACATGACAATTTAAGCATCTGAAATAATTGAATTATTTAGAATTTATGAGTGGAAGATGGACACTGAAGAGGCTGCCCTTGCCGGGGGTGGACTGGATCGCCAGCCGCCCTTCGTGGCGGTTGAGGATGTGCTTGACGATTGCGAGCCCCAGGCCGGTTCCGCCCCGCTGGCGGCTCTCGTTCACACTCACGCGATAGAAGCGCTCGGTAAGCCGCGGAACATGCTCGGCGGCAATGCCGGGTCCATGATCGCGCACCGAAATTTCCGCCATGCCGCTCGCCGCGCGGCCCTCGATTTCGATCAGTTTGCCGGAGCCTCCATACTTCAGCGCATTCTCGATCAGGTTCTGCATCACTTGCACCAGTTCGTCCCAGTTCCCCGTGACGGTGAGCGGCTCCTGAATTGCAATGCGCAGTTCGCAGCCCTCTGTCTTCGCCATGTCCGACATCGCATCCGCCGCGTGACGCGTGGCGCGCGCGAGGTCGACGCTCGCCGATGGCCGCTGGTGTTCGTTCATCTCGATCCGCGATAGCGACAGGAGATCGTCGATCAGCCGCTTCATCCGCTCGGCCTGTCGGCTCATCAAGTTGAGAAACCGTTCCGCAGCTTTGGCATCGCCCTTGGCAGCGCCCTGCATCGTCTCCACGAAGCCCGAGAGAGCGGCGAGCGGCGTGCGAAGTTCGTGACTCGCATTGGCTATAAAGTCCGCGCGCATGCGCTCGATCTGCTGCTCGCGCGTCAGGTCGCGCAGCACGATGAGAATGCTGCCCGTTGCGCCGATCGCAGCGATATGCGCGCTGAAGGTTCTGGGCGCCGGCGCTGGCACATCGTAGTCCACATGGATGGCGTCATGGCCGGGGCACACCGTTTTCGCGGCATCGAGAACTGCGGGCGCGCGGATAGCGGAGGAGAGATGCCCGCCCACCGGATCGAACTCAAGCATGGTGCGGGCCAAAGCGTTACATGCTGTCACGTTGAGCAATGGGTTCGTGATCAGCGCGGGATCGGGCAAGGCTGCGATGAGTTCGGCCATGCCGACATCATTCGGCTCGCGCTGAGCGGCGACACCCGCGCGTGGACTTTGCCCGTCCTTTTTCCAGAGCCATTTCATTTGGAAGCGGTAGACGTCGATTGCCAAGTCATGCACTAATGCGAGTGACCTATGACAGGTCCGCGACGAATGGAAGTGCCCCCTAATGAGCGATCAACCGCTCGATCCCGGTATGCTCTCCTTCTACAAGGAACTCTCGGCGAAAACGCCGCCAGAGAGTTCCACCTGGCCCCTCGCGCGCCAACGCCGCGAATGGGACGAACTCTGCAGGATGTTCCGCGCGGCCCGGCCGAAGCGCCTGATGGTCGAGGACCTCGATGCCAATGGCGTACATGTGAGGGTCTTCCGACCGCCCGGCGAGGCGCCGAAACCCGGCGTCATCTACGGGCACGGTGGTGGCTGGGTGCTGGGCTCCTGCGAAACCCACGACGACATGTGCGCTGAAATGGCCGACGAGGCCGATGCGGTCGTGGTGCTGGTGGACTACCGCCTTGCACCAGAACACCCTCACCCCGCCCAGCTTGAAGACAGCCTGAAAGTCATCGACTGGATGCGTCAGTCGGGGAGGGCACTTGGCATAGACCCCAACGACATCATCGCTGCGGGGGACAGTGCGGGCGGGCAGATGAGCGTGGCGCTGGCTCTGACACTAAAGGAACAGAAGCGCCGCCAGCTGCGCGGTCTCGTGCTCATCTATCCAGTGCTCGGCGCCGACATGGAGACGCCATCCTATGTGCGCAACGCCAACGCGCCATGCCTCACGCGTGACGAGATGCTCTACTATCTCGAGAGCTTCCTTGGTCCTCGCGGCCATCCGAACTGGAGCAACTCAAAAGCCGTGCCCAATCTGGCCACGGATTTATCCGGCTTGCCGCCCACCTTCATCTCCGTCGCCGCGCATGACCCGCTGTGCGATGACGGTATCATTTTTCACGAATCGTTGAATCGATCCGGCATCCCGTCGCAGCTCCGCATCGAAGAAGCACTCGCCCATTCCTTCATGCGCGCCCGCCACCAAAGCCCGCCCGCCATGGCGGCGTTCAAAGCCATTGTCAAAGCCATCCGCCACCTCGGCCACGAGGGCGCGCTGCCTCAGTAAGACCTCCTCCTCCAATTCGTGCGGCACGCACGAATTCGGGGGAGGTGCCCGAAGGGCGGAGGGGGTGCCTCGACGAGTCCCGCCGTCGCATGTTGAAGCGGCCCCCATCCGGCACTACGCGCCACCTTCCCCGCATTCGCTTCGCGAACGGGGGAAGGAGGAAATATTTCGCTGAAAATCAGATCACGGTCACCGTGGCACCGAGCTTCACGAAGCGGTAGAGCTCGGAAACGTCCTCGTTCAGCATGCGGATGCAGCCGGAGGAGGCGCGCTTGCCGATGGAGGAGGGCTCGTTGGTGCCGTGGATGCGGTAGATCGAGGAACCGAGATAGATGGCGCGGGCGCCGAGCGGGTTCTCCGGTCCACCGGCCATGAAGGCTGGAAGGTCGGGACGGCGCTTGCGCATTTCCGCAGGCGGACGCCAATCGGGCCAGGTCTTCTTCAGCGACACCTTGTGGGTGCCCGCCCATTCGAAACCAGGCTTGGCGGTGGCGATGCGATACTTGGCGGCCTTGCCATTGCCGAGCACGTAGTAGAGCACGTTCTTGTTGGTATCGATGACGATCGAACCGGCGGGCTTGTTTGCGCCATAGGCGACGATTTTGGCGCGCTTGAACTGGGGCGCCTGCTTTTTCTGCACAGGCTGGGTTGCCTGCTTGACGGCCGGAACCAGCACAAGCCCTTCGCCCGGAGGCGGCAGGTTGGCGGAAGCGCCCGTGGCAAGGAAGCCGGACAGCAGGGCCGCGGCGGCGATGGACTTCAGGATGGTCTTCATTGGTGTTCCCTCTAGGTATGTTCGATGAGGCAAACCTAGCGGGTGTCCGCTGAACTCATTCTGAGCGATGAGTTTATCTGCCGTTCATCTTCGTTTGATGGAGGGGCTTGTAAGGGGACTGGACCGCCAAATAATGTGATGGCCGTCACACTATGGTTGGGCCAGACAAAAATTATCCAGGAGTCCAGGCCCCTGCGTGCGCGCGGAACAATCAGTCGGAGACAAACCTTGCAACTGGCCGGAGCCAGTGGCTTCGCAAATCCATGAATGCCGTGCCATAGTCGGGAAAAAAGGGATTCTGCATGGCCATCAAGACAGTCACCAAATTTCCCCGCCCCATCCGCGAGATCGAGAACGTCTGGATTCCGATGTCCGATGGCGTGAAGCTAGCGGCCCGCATGTGGCTTCCCAAGGATGCTGAGAAAAAACCGGTTCCCGCCGTTCTCGAGTATCTCCCCTACCGCAAGCGCGACGGCACTCATGTCCGCGATGCGCTGACCCATCCTTATCTCGCGGGCCACGGCTATGCGTCGATACGTGTGGATATGCGCGGCAATGGCGACTCGGAAGGCTTGATGCACGACGAGTATGCCAAGCAGGAACAGGACGACGCGCTCGAAGTCATCGCCTGGATCGCGCGCCAGAAATGGTGCTCGGGCAAGGTCGGAATGTTCGGCATTTCCTGGGGCGGCTTCAATGCGCTGCAAGTGGCGGCGCGAAAACCGCCAGCGCTCAAGGCCATCGTCACCCTCTGCTCCACCGACGACCGCTACGAAGACGATATCCATTACAAGGGCGGCTGCCTCATCAACGAAAATCTCGGCTGGGCCGCCACCATGTTCGCCTATTCCTCGCGCCCGCCCGATCCCGAAATCGTCGGTAACAAGTGGCGCAAGATGTGGATGGAGCGGCTCGAGAACGAACCCTTCCTCATCATCCCGTGGCTCAAGCACCCGCACCGCGATGATTATTGGAAGCACGGGTCCGTGTGCGAGAACTTCGGCAACATCGATACGCCCGCACTGATCGTTGGCGGCTGGAACGACGCCTATTCGAACGCCATCCCGCGCCTCATGCGCGGGCTTCGCGTGTCACGCAAAGCCATTATCGGCCCCTGGGCGCACAAATATCCGCATTTCGCCGTGCCCCAGCCACGCATCGGATTTCTGCAGGAGATGCTCCGCTGGTGGGATCAATGGTTGAAAGGCGAGAACCGCGATGTCTCCCGCGATCCCGATTACCGCGTTTATGTGATCGATGCCTACAAGCCGGGCACGTCGGTTGCGAAGCTCGAAGGCCGCTGGGTCGGCCAAGGCTTCTGGGGCTTCGGTAACATCGATACGAGTTCCTTCTATTTGACCGCCGATGGCATCAGCGGCCGCGAGGGTGCGGAACAGGCGCTTACTATTTCATCGCCGCAAACCGTGGGTGTCGATGGCGGCGAGTATTGCATCATCTGGCTTGGTCCCGAATTCCCGGGCGATCAGAAGCGCGACGACGCAGGCTCGCTCACGTTCGATTCGCCCGCACTCGTCGACGACATGGACATCGTCGGCCAGCCCGCCATCGAAATCGACTTCGCGGTCGACAAGCCTGTCGCCTCCGTGGCCGTGCGTCTCAACGACGTCTGGCCCACCGGCGAAGTGTCTCGCATCACTTACCATCTTCAAAACCTGTGCATGCGCGAAAGTCGAGAACGGCCAACCGCACTCGAACCGGGCAAACGCTACCGCATGAAGATCAAACTGGACGACATCGCCTGGCGCATCCCCAAGGGTCACAAGCTGCGTGTTTCGATCTCGACCAGCTATTTCCCGATGATGTGGCCCGCCCCCGAACCTGTAAAGCTCACCGTCTTCACCGGAAAATCCCGCGTGCATATTCCGGTGCGAAGGAAGCTCGACACCGAAACGCCGGTCACCTGGCAGCCCGTCGAAACTGCCGAGTCGGTGAAAATGAAGGTGATCGAGCCGGAAGTGAACACGCGCGAGTCGACATTCGATCCCAAGACCGGCCAATTGAAAGTCGAGATCGTCGACGATTTCGGCCGCCAGAAATTGCTCGACCACGGCATGGAGATTTACGGCTCGGGCCGCGAGACATACACAATCAAACCCGACGATCCACTTTCCGCCAAAATGGAAACCCACTGGGTCGAAGAGCGCAGCCGTGGCACATGGCACACCCGCACCGAAACCTACACGCGCCTGACCTCCACCAAAACTCACTGGCAGGTGTGGGGAAAGCTCGTTGCCTTCGAGGGGAAGAAGAAGGTTTTCGAGAAGGAATGGAACGAGGAGATCGAGAGGAAGTTACAGTAGGGCATGACGCCTCAATCCTGGCTCTATCCCACCGGGCGCGGCCTGTATTGCGAGCCGGGTGGGTTTTTCATAGATCCACATCAACCCGTCGACCGCGCGATCATCACCCACGGCCACAGCGATCACGCGCGCGCAGGGCACGGCGCGGTGCTTGCAAGCTTCGAAACTGTCGCCATCATGAAGACAAGACTCGGCGAGGACGCGGCAGGCCGTTTCGAGATATATGAAGCGCCGCTCACGATGGGCGGCGTCCGGATTTCACTCGTGCCCGCCGGACATATCCTGGGCTCAAACCAGATCGTCATGGAATATGGCGGCAACCGCGCCGTCGTCTCCGGCGACTACAAGCGCAGCGCCGATCCAACCTGCGCGCCGTTCGAAGTGGTGACCTGCGATCTCTTCGTCACCGAAGCGACCTTCGGCCTGCCGGTGTTCAAGCACGAGCCCGCCGATGCTGAAGCGCGCCGCCTCGTCGCTTCGATCAAGGCCAATCCGGACCGCACCCATCTGCTCGGCGTCTACGGCCTTGGCAAATGCCAGCGCATGATCACGTTGGTGCGCAACCAAGGTTACGGCGCGCCCATTTATCTCCACGGCGCATTGCGGGCGCTGTGCGATCTCTATGTGTCGCTCGGCTACAAACTCGGCGATCTTCGCGATGCCTCTGATGCGACGCAGGATGAACTCAAAGGTGCGCTCGTTCTTTGCCCGCCATCCGCGGTGACCGACCGCTGGTCGCGCCGCATGAGCGATCCGGTGACGGCCTTTGCATCGGGCTGGATGCGGGTGAAGGGCAGGGCGAAGCAGCGCGGCGTCGAATTGCCGCTCATTGTCTCCGATCACGCCGACTGGCCCGAACTTCTGCAAACCATCGAGGATACCGGCGCTGCGGAAATCTGGGTGACGCACGGCCGCGAGGATGCGCTGGTGCATCAAATCGGCAAGATGGGCCGCATTGGCCGCGCGCTGGCATTGATCGGCTTCGAGGACGAGGGCGACTGATGCGCGCCTTCGCCGAATTGCTCGACCGTCTCGCCTATGCGCAAGCGCGAAACGCCAAACTGAAACTGCTTCGCGACTATTTTCTGTCAACCCCCGATCCAGATCGCGGCTGGGCGCTCTCCGCCTTGACCGACGGCCTTCCCGTCACCGTGCCCTTGCGCAGAACCCTCGCGCAGTTGATGGAAGAGAAAGCCGATCCGGTGCTCTTCCGTCTGTCGCGCGACTATGTAGGCGATACGGCGGAGACTGTGTCATTACTCTGGCCATCACCCTCCACCGTCATCCTGGCGAAAGCCAGGATCCATGGCTCTGAACCCGAACCTTCACTCGGAGCCATGGATTCTGGCTTTCGCCAGAATGACGAAGTTGGTGGAGAGCTTCGTTTGAGCGAAGTCGTCGACTCCGTCCGCGCCACCTCCTCGCGCGGTTTCCCTCGCCTGCTCGAATCCTATCTCGACCGTCTCGATGTCAAAGGCCGCTTCGCGCTGATCAAGCTCCTGAGCGGCGCTCTGCGTGTCGGCGTATCCGCGCGGCTCGCCAAGCAGGCGCTCGCCGGTGCCTTCGGCAAGGACATCGAGCAAATAGAGGAAACCTGGCACGGCATCGAGCCGCCTTATGCCGGCCTCTTCGCCTGGCTCGAAGGAACGGGCGAACGGCCCGACACCGGCAAGAGCCTCATATTCCGGCCGGTGATGCTGGCGCATCCGATTGCCGCTGACGATTGGCCGGGAATGATCGCATCCGACTGGATGGCGGAATGGAAATGGGACGGCATCCGCATTCAGGTCGCGGCAGATGGTTTCCGCGCCCGCATCTTCACGCGCAACGGCGATGAAATATCGGCGGGCTTTCCCGAAGTCGCGGAACGCTTGAGCTGCACCCGTGGCGTTGCCGATGGCGAACTCCTGATCTTGCGCGATGGTCTGGTCGCGCCATTCAACGATTTGCAGCAGCGGCTCAATCGCAAGACCGTCACGGCAAAAATGCAAGCGTTATACCCGGCCCATGTGCGCCTTTACGATTTGCTCTTTGACGGACACAAAGACCTGCGCTCACTCGCACTCATGGAACGCCGCGCGCGTCTTGCCTTGTGGGCGCAATCGCTGCCGAACGCCGATCTTTCCGAGGATGTTCCGTTCACGGACTTCCCCGAACTCGAGGAGAGATGGAAGGAAGCCCGCGCCAACGGCATCGAAGGCCTGATGCTGAAGCGGAAGGACAGTCCCTATCTGCAAGGCCGCCCGAAAGGTTACTGGTACAAGTGGAAACGCGCCGCCCTCACCCTCGATTGCGTGTTGATGTACGCCCAGCGCGGCTCCGGCAAGCGCTCGTCCTACTACTCCGATCTCACCTTCGGAGTCTGGTCCGATCCCGCAACGCTGGTGCCCGTCGGCAAGGCCTACTCCGGCTTCACCGACGAGGAACTGCTTCGCCTCGACAAATGGATCAGAAACAACACCGCAGAGCGCTTCGGCCCGGTCCGCTCGGTGACGCCTAGCCTGGTGCTCGAAATCGCCTTCGACGCCGTGCAACCCTCGACCCGCCACAAATCTGGCGTGGCCATGCGTTTCCCCCGCGTCCATCGTATCAGGTGGGATAAGCCCGCCGCCGAGGCCGACACGTTAACGGCCATCAAGGCCCTCATCTAGCCACAAGTGATCCGCCGCCTTTGAAATACCGTACTTTCGCCCAGATAGTAGGGATCGCCGCATGGGCCGGTTGACCGGAAGAATGGTAGAAAACGTTAGATCATCGCCAATTTCAGGCGAGCGCGAGCGCCTCGAACATCTGTTGAAACAGGTGGCGGCGAAGCGCGACCGCGAGTGTTTCGCGGCGCTGTTCGATTACTTCGCCCCGCGCATCAAGAGTTTCATGATGCGGAAAGGCGTTTCGGCGGAACTTGCCGAGGACTTGGTGCAGGAAACCATGGTCGCTGTCTGGACCAAGGCCGCGCTATACTCAGCCGAGAAGGGCACAGTCTCGACCTGGATTTTTACCATCGCCCGTAATCGCAGAATCGATCGTGCGCGCCGCGAGTCCTCCGCCCACTTCACCGACATCGACGACTTCGACGCAGCCTCGGACGATCCCGCCAGCGACGAACTCCTGAACCGCGCACAAGAGGACGGCTATGTCGCGCGCGCTCTTGCGCAAATTCCTGCCGAGCAGCGGGAAATACTGATCCTGTCCTATGTCGAGGACGTTCCTCAAAGCGAAATCGCGGCAAGACTGAAGATGCCGCTTGGTACCGTGAAGTCGCGCATGCGGCTCGCCTACAAGCGGCTCAAGAAACTTTTGGAGAAGGTAAATTGACGATCAATCATCATCTGGATGACGCCACTATTCTGGCATATGCGGCGGGAACGCTCGATCCCGCCATCAGCATTGTCGTGGCGTCGCATATTGCCTGGTGCCCGGAGTGCCGCGCCGAAGTGCGCCGCGCCGAGCGCATCGGCGGCGAATTGGTGGACGGGCTGGACGGCGAGTTGGTTTCGCAGAATTGCCGGGAGCGGACTTTTGCCAGCCTGGGGACCGCCGCTCTTCACCGCCTGCCGGTGAAGACGGCGCATCCGGGCCGCGAGGAACTGCCCTACCCGCTGCAAAGGCTTCTTGGCCCCCGCGGCCTCGAGGCATTGAACTGGAAGAAGAAGGTTCCGGGAATCTCCATTGCTGACATTCCGGTCTCCGGTGGCAAGTCGGTGCTGAAGGTGATGTCGCTCGCGCCCGGCATTGCCATGCCCGTGCACGGCCACCGCGGCGAGGAAATCACCATGATCCTAAAAGGCGCCTACAGCGACGAAATGGGCCGCTTCGCCAAGGGAGACGTGGCCGATCTCGACGAAGACGTGGAGCACAAGCCGGTGGTTGAGCGGGGCGAGACCTGCATCTGCCTGATCGCCGAAGAAGCCCCCGCGAGGTTCAAGTCGATCTTCGCGAGATTGCTGCAACCCTACTTCGGCATCTAAAAGATGACGGCGCGCGCGCCGTGGCAACGAGTCTGGATCATTGGCGCCAGCACCGGAATCGGCGCCGAAGTCGCGCGGCAGCTTGCGCAAAAAGGCGCAATTGTTGCCGCAAGCGCGCGCTCGGCCGAAAAGCTTGAAGCGCATGCGGCGCGCAATCCCGGCATCAGGCCCTATCCGCTCGATGTCACGAATGAAGCTGACGTCGCATCGTGCTTTGCCCGAATCGAAGCCGATCTCGGAGCCATCGACCTCGTACTCGTAGCGTCTGGCGCTTATGCGCCATTGTCCGTCGATGAATTCAAGGTCGAAAACTTCCGCGCCACTTATGGCGTTAACTACATGGGCGTCATCCATGTGCTCGCCGCGGTTCTTCCAACGCTTCTGAACCGGCACAAGGGCCACGTCGCGTGGATTGCGTCCGTCTCGGGTTATCGCGGCCTGCCAAAAGCCGCGGCTTACGGGCCAACCAAGGCAGCGCTTATCAATCTTGCCGAGTCGCTCAAACCCGAGCTTGGCGCGCGCGGCATCGATGTCAGCGTGATCAATCCTGGCTTCGTCCGTACACCGATGACCGCCGTCAACGATTTCGACATGCCGTTCCTGATGGAGCCGGAAGACGCCGCCCGCCTTACCATCGAAGGTCTGGCCGCCAAGAAATTCGAGATCGCCTATCCCCGCCGCTTCGTCGCAATCCTGAAATTCGCAAGGCTTTTGCCTTACCCGCTGTACTTCTGGCTGATCCGGAAATTCGTAATGAAGTAGCCGCCGATCACAAATTCGTTATCCGCTTATTTACTCTGCACTGAAACTCCGCCGGAAAACCTCCCGTTACTGCTATTGACCCCGCCGCTTTGGGGCATTCGCAAAATTATCTTTCGTAACGGAGACTCCCAATGAACGTCATTCGCACCACGCTCTTCGCCACGCTTTTCGCCGTCAGCGCCGGCGCGGCCATCGCCGCAAATCCGGAAGTCGGCGGCGCGCCCATGTTCGAGGACAAGAACATCGTCGAGAACGCCGTCAATTCCAAGGATCATACGACACTCGTCGCCGCAGTGAAGGCCGCTGGCCTCGTGGAAACGCTGCAAGGCAAAGGCCCCTTCACCGTGTTCGCGCCCGTCAACGCCGCGTTCGATGCGCTCCCCGCCGGAACAGTTGACAACCTGCTGAAGCCGGAGAACAACGATCAGCTCGTCAAGATTCTGACCTGCCACGTCGTGGCCGCGAACGCCATGGCTGCGGACGTCAACAAGATGGCCATGGACGATGGCGGCACGCATGAAGTGACGACTGTCGGCGGCTGCAAGCTGTGGCTCTCGGTCAAGGACAACATGGTCATGATCAAGGACGAAGCCGGCGGCACCGCGATGGTGACCATCGCCGACGTCAAGCAATCGAATGGCGTCATCCACGTGATCGACAAGGTCCTTCTCCCGAAGATGTAAATCGTCTAACTGGATTGGGACGGCAGTCTCCCCCGGCACCGTGCTGCCGGGGGAGCACTCACGCGGAAAGGCCGCAAGCGTCATGGCGCAGCAAGAACAAGGCCGCCTCATCAAACGGCAGAAGAGTGCAACACGCATTACCCACTGGATTTGGGCGGTGTGCATGTTCTTCCTTCTGTTTTCTGGCCTTCAGATTTTCAACGCGCATCCCGCCCTCTATATCGGAAACGAATCCGGCTTCGAATACGACAACGCCATATTTGCATTTGACGGCTTCCCCTCCTGGCTCACCATCCCATCGTCACGCGATCTCGCCACGGGCCGTGTCGTGCATTTGTTCTTTGCATGGATACTCGCCGCAACGCTGGTGATCTGGCTCGTTGCATCGCTGCGCAATCGCCACCTGCGCAAGGATCTTCTGCCGAACCGCAAGGACGTGAAAGGCTTCGCGCAGGACGTGCGCGATCATCTCCGCCTGCGTCTGATTCACGCCGTGCGCTATTCGCCGCTGCAGAAGCTCGCTTACGGCGGCGTGCTGTTCGTTCTGTTCCCGCTTGTTATCCTGACGGGTCTGTGCATGTCGCCCGGCATGAACGCCGTGCTGCCCTGGCTTCCCGAGTTTTTCGGCGGCAGGCAGACCGCGCGTACCATCCATTTCGCGGCGATGGTTCTCCTAGTGCTGTTCTTCGCCGTGCACATCGCCATGATCGTGCTTGCGGGGCCTCTCAACGAACTCCGGTCGATCGTGACCGGCCGCTATCGCCTGTCACCCAGAACCAAGAAGGCAGACGCAGATGTCTAGCTCGATTGTATCTCGGAGAAGGTTGTTGCGCGCGGGCCTCACCGCCGCCGCGACTGTTCCGCTTGCCGGTTGCGATGCGTTCGACTTCCTGCGCGACCGCTCCAATTCAATTCGGGAGTTCATGATCGGCGTGAACGGTCTCACCTACCGCGCGCAACGCCTGTTGCTGTCCGCGGATCAACTCGCGCCCGAGTTCACTCCCGCCGATATCCGCCAGGGCCAGAGGCCCAACGGCTCCACCAATCCGGACACGCCCGACTATCTGAACCTCAAGGACAAGGACTTCGCGGACTATCAGCTCGAAGTCGATGGCCTCGTCGAGCGGCCCACGCGCTTTCCCCTCGATGCGCTCCGCAATATGCCGTCCCGCACCCAGATCACGCGGCACGATTGCGTCGAAGGCTGGAGTACGATTGCAAAGTGGCAGGGCGTGCCGCTCAAGCAGATTCTCGATCAGGTGGGTGTCAAGCCAGAAGCCCAATACGTCATGTTCCACTGCTACGATGCGCTGTCGAAGAGTTTGAGCGGGCTTGAACTCTACTATGAGTCAATCGATCTGATCGATGCTCATCATCCGCAAACCATCCTTGCCTACGCGATGAACGATCAGCTATTGCCCGTGGCCAATGGCGCGCCCTTGCGCGTACGGGTGGAGCGGCAGCTCGGCTACAAGATGGCGAAATACATCCGCCGCATCGAATTGATTTCGGACTACTCGCGGTTTGAAGGCGGCAAAGGCAGCTATTGGGCCGATCGCGGCTACGAATGGTACGCGGGGATCTGAACTATCCCGTTTTCCTCAACCGATAGATACCTACATCGATGATCTTCTCGGCGAAGCCCGCCTCGCAGTAGGCGAGATAGAGCCGCCACATGCGGCGGAAGCGCTCGTCGAAGCCGAGCTTGGAAACCTCGGGCCACGCCGCCTCGAAGCGGTCGCGCC
>JBJXGL010000200.1:0-3070 GCA_046160365.1 Aestuariivirga sp.
TGCCACCCGGCGCTGGCGCGGTGAACGCCGCCACGAAGCGGAACGCCTGATTGCCGGCGAGATCGTCGTCGGCGTCGATCAGATGCAGCGCGATCTTGTCGGAGTTGGGATCGCCCGCGAAATTCGCCGCGTCGAACTGCACGATGACGTCCTGACTGCCAAATCCGCCGCCGTCGTTCGCAGAGGCGTACACGAATGTGTCCCGCACTGCGTCGGCGCCCGCATACATGATGTCCGCGCCGCCGTTACCCCGGATGACATTCTGCCCGGCATTGCCGCGGATCACGTTGTCAAGTTCGTTGCCGGTGAGATTGATGGCCGTGGCCGCCGCGGGATCGTTCGTCTGCAGTCTCTCGACAAACATGCCCGCGCCGAGCGCAAAGCTTACGGAGGCAACCACGGTGTCGGTGCCGCCGCCATCCGTCTCAAAAACCTTGTCGGCGGCGCTGTCGACAAAATAAAGATCGTTGCCGCCAAGACCCTTCATCATGTCTGCGCTGCCGCCTCCGTCGATCCGGTTGTTGCCCGCATTGCCTAAGATCAGGTTCGAGTAACCGTTCCCCGTCAGCTGGACGGGCGTTGTGCTCGCCGGAGATGCCGCGCGCAAAACTTCAATTTCCGTGTTGGCTGCAAGTGCGAAGCTGATCGAGGCGAAAACCGTGTCGGCTCCCTGCCCAGGAAGTTCGGCGGGCACGTCGTAGGCATGGTCCACATAAAAGCGATCGTTACCAAGCCCCCCTAACAAGGTGTCATAGCCTGCACCACCGTTCAGCACATCGTTGCCTGCTCCGCCAACAAACGTATCCGATCCCGCACCGCCCACAAATCTGTTGTCCCTTGCATCACCCAGCACAGTCTCGAGCGTCCGGTCACCGACAGCGATCACGAGGTTGCGCTCGGCCACGTTTCCGAGCGCGTCTTCCACGCGCACTCGCACGCGAAACCCGGATGCCTGCTCGAAATCGAGCAGCAATCCATCGGCGACCGTGATTTGGCCCGTCGCGGCATCTATGGCAAAGCGCCCGCCCGCGTCATTCACCAGGGAATAATGGGCGATGGCATGCTCATCCGTTGCCTGCACCGTGCTGACAATGGTTCCAATTGCCGCGCTCTCGGATGCCAATGAATGCGACAAGCCGTTGATGGATGGAGGTGCAAAATCAAATCCATCCGTACTGAATATCTGCTTATGCCCAGAATACGTGACGACAGGCCGGCCGAATCCATCATAGCCATAAAAATGGCTGTCCCCAGACCAAAGGACGACAAACCGGCCGTCGGCCAGCGCGGCCACATCGGGATCGATCTGAACTCCTGCCGTCGTAGTGTTGATCAGAAACTCGCCGCCCAATTTGATTCCCGATGTGGAGAATAGCTGGCCGCGAATGCAGCCATCTGGATCGTCACCCGCCGGATTCCGGTCTTCCCACACCACCACGAAGGCCCCGTTGGAAAGAGTCGTGACTGTCGCGTTCCGCTGGTCTCCGTCCATCGTGGTGTTGACAATGAATTCGGTTCCCATTGGCACTCCGGAAGCCGAAAATCGCTGGCCTTTGATGCCGATGCCTGCGTCGCCGCCGTTGCCGCCTGCATCAGTCCATACAATTATCACACTGCCATCCGGGAGGCGGGTTGCCGAGGCGTCGCGTTGGTCGCCAACCGTGGAAGAGTTGACGAGAATCTGTCCAGTGACCGCGGTTCCCGATGCGTCAAAGAAGCGAACCTTGACCGCGGATCCCAGATTGTCGCCATCCGCCAGAGTGGAGCGGTCGGTCCATGCAACGGCAAAACCTCCATTCGCAAGACCTACCGCCGCCGGTTCGGGGCGGACATCGCCATTGCGCTTTGAAAGAACCGGCGCAGCGGTGATGTCGATCGGTGCACCGATTGCGTTTCCGGCCGAGTCATAGACAAATCCGGCAAGTTCATCCGCCGCGAAGTCTGTGTTAATGACGAGAGAGTGCCCGTTGGTTAAGGCGCATTGAGCGAAGTCCCGCGAATCGGTAACGACCCGTACACCAAAGTCGTCGCCATCCCGCACCTCGGCCGTATGCACGCCTGACGAATTGAAATAGTCACGTTCGTTGAAAAGGTTGGGTCCGACGAACGCATAGGCAATGACCGAAAAGTTGACTGCATAACCCCCATCGTCGAGACCGATCACGTCCATCGGGGATATGCTGTAATTGTCGACTTGGATGAAATCCCGTATGTAAAGTGTCCCGGCACTCACAAGATCGCCCGTTGCGTCATAAGTGGCAATGCGAGCATAGGCGATGCGAATGGCGTCCGGCACGTCGATAACTTGCATCTGCACCCATGCGTAGGCGTAACCGCCATTCGCCAGCGCCGCGACGGCGCCCGTTCCGATGGTGGCTTGTTCCGCGCTAATTTTCTGGACTTCAGCCATGACAAAACTCCCCTGGCAGCAACGCCAATCATTGTATTATGCCGGCGCCAGGAACAATCGTCTTGATTCCGATCAAAAGCCTGTCCGATTGGCCTGCGTTTCCATGAACATTCGCAGTCCGAATCCAATCCGGATTTGATCGAGGTCAAGGCGCGGCGAGGCCCGCCCGTAAAATCCGATCATATTCTCAGGCCTGAAGGTGGCGCCGCCATGCCCCGGTCAATCGGTCCCAAATATGCCTTCTGCGCGAAACAGAACCGCCATGTCTCGCTTATCCAGACAGAAGGGCAATACCGCGACCGTTGCACTGCAACCGCGAAGACTGCCCGCTTGAAGCGGAATTCGGCAGACCGACATTCAATTGTGCGCTCGAACAGCTGTCCGTCGGCATCGCCATGAGTTGGACCGGCGCGCCGCGCTAGAGCACCAGATCGTTCGCGGTGAGGCTCGGCACGCCGACAACCTGAATGACCATGTCGGCCACGTTGTTGCCATCCATGTCGATCTCGATGTTCGAATTCGCTCCTACGGTCACGATGCGCACCTGCCCTTCAATGCCACCCGGCGCTGGCGCGGTGAACGCCGCCACGAAGCGGAACGCCTGATTGCCGGCGAGATCGTCGTCGGCGTCGATCAGATGCAGCGCGATCTTGTCGGAGT
>JBJXGL010000201.1:0-53863 GCA_046160365.1 Aestuariivirga sp.
TCACTGGGTGGCCGAGTCGAAGCCCGGCCATGGAGAGAATTTGGGGTCGCCAAACGTCGACGCTTGCGCCGATCCATTTCAAAACCCCTTCTTCCTTCCCGAACCAACCGTGGGCTCCGGCTTCCGCCGGATTGGCGTTATGGAGAGAGCAAGAAAATAATCAGTGTACAGATCAATTCTTTCTCCCACGCACCGGAGCAGGCTGTGTGGTGACTATTTGTTCAGGAGCCTGAGGAGTCGCGTGAGGGTGAGAATAGATCACAGCATCGACGGCAGCACCCGGTCCGGCGGGTTGTGGCCGTCGACCCAGGTCTTGATGTTGATGATCACTTTCTCGCCCATGTCGATGCGGCCTTCGAGCGTGGCCGATCCCATATGCGGCAAGAGCACCGCCTTCTTGGCTTTGAGCAATCGCGGGTTCACCGCAGGCTCGTGCTCGAAAACGTCGAGCCCGGCGCCGCCCAGCTCGTCCGCCTCCAGCATCCGCGCCAGCGCATTCTCGTCGATCACTTCGCCGCGCGCCGTGTTCACGATGATCGCGGTGCGCTGCAACAGCTTGAGCCGCCGCGCCGACAGCAAATGATACGTCGCCGGCGTATGCGGGCAGTTGACCGAGACGATGTCCATGCGCGCCAGCATCTGGTCGAGGCTCTCCCAATAGGTCGCTTCAAGTTCCTCCTCGACCTTGGGATGAACCGGCTTGCGGTTGTGATAGTGAATCTGAAGCCCGAACGCCTTGGCCCGCCTGGCCAGCGCCGTGCCGATGCGGCCCATGCCGATGATGCCCAATCGTTTCCCCCAGATGCGCGAACCCAGCATCCAGGTGGGCGACCATCCGGCCCATGAGTTATCGAGGCCGATCACTTTCGATCCTTCGATCAAGCGCCTGGCCACCGCCATGATCAGCGCCATGGTCATGTCGGCGGTGTCTTCGGTGAGAACCCCCGGCGTATTGGTCACGGTGATGCCGCGGGCGATCGCCGTCTCCACATCGATGTTGTCCACGCCCGTGCCGAAATTGGCGATGAGTTTCAGCTGCTCGCCTGCCTGCATGAGGATCGCCTTGTCGATCCGGTCGGTCACCGTCGGCACCAGTACTTCCGCCGTCTTCACCGCCTCCGTGAGCTCCGCCCGGCTCATCGGCGTATCGCTCGCGTTGAGGCGCGTATGGAACAGTTCCATCATCCGCGTTTCCACTTGCGCGGGCAGCGTGCGGGTAACGATGACGAGGGGCTTGCGCTTGCTCATGAGGCGGAACTCCAGAAGGCTGGTCTTGACGCATTCTTAACCTTGCAGGGCCAATCGTTCCATGCCAGGCGGCGTTTGCGGATCGTTGCATAAGGTGTAGACTTGGGCACTGCTTCGCCACAAGTGGGAAGAACCGGGGAGATGGCGGGAAGATCGAAGAGTTTTGGATCGATCGCCTTGGGGCTCGCCTGCCTCGTGGTGGCGGGCGGCGTGGCTTGGTCTTTATTCGCCAACCGCCCCGATAGCTTCGCTGGCCAGGACACCCCCGGAAATACAACGGCCTCGATAGAGCCCGCGGACAGCAGCATTGGCCCTTCCGGCCTGCCGCTGCCGCGTTTTGTTTCGCTCAAGGCCGAAAAGGTGAATGTGCGCCGCGGCCCGTCCAGCGATCATCCCGTGGCCTGGGTGTTCCAGCGCAAGGGAATGCCTGTCGAGATCGTCGCCGAGTTCGAGAACTGGCGCCGCATCCGCGACAGCGAAGGCGAGGAAGGCTGGATCCTCCAGAGCATGCTCACCGGCAAGCGTACCGCCATCGTCGCCCCCTGGCGCGGCCAGAAGACCACGCCCATGCATTCAGCACCCAACAAGGACGCATCGCTCTCCGCCATGCTCACGGGCGGCGTTATGGGCGAAGTCGGCCACTGCGACGGCGAATGGTGCGAGCTCTCAACCGGCGGCTACGACGGCTTCGTCGAGCAGGTAAGCCTTTGGGGTGTCTATCCCGGCGAAAAGGTCGATTAAGCGCCCTTGGACTTGAGCCTGACGATCACATCGATCCCCGCCAGAGCGGTGCCCGCGGGCGTTGCCGGCAATCCCGTGATGTCGATGCCTTCGGAGGGAAAATCGATCAGCCGCCCCTCGCCCTCGACATAGAAATGGCAATGATTCGAAGTGTTTGTGTCGAAGTAGGTGCGGTCGCCCTCGATCGCCACCTCGCGCAGCAATCCCGCCTCGCGGAATTGGTTGAGCGTGTTGTAGACCGTCGCCAGCGACACTTTGACCCGCGCTGCCAGGGCTTCCTTGTGCAGGTCTTCGGCCGAGACATGCCGGTCGCCGCTGCCATACAGGATTTCGGCCAATGACAGCCGCTGCCGCGTGGGCCTGAGCCCCGCGTTCCTGAGCCTATTGCAGAGATTGTCCAAGCTATCCCGCATGTTGCCCGCTCTATAGCCCCATTGACCATCATCACGCAACTTACCACTTTGTTACAGGCTTTGACGGCTTGACCGTTCATGTTAGGAACGTCCCCCGGCGGAGAGGCATTGGCGCGGACAATAATGACTGAACGGAAATCGGCTTTTCAATACGACGATCTGTTGGCCTGCGGCCGCGGCGAACTGTTCGGCCCCGGCAACGCTCAACTGCCGCTGCCGCCCATGCTGATGTTCGACCGCATCACCTCGGTCTCGGCCGATGGCGGCGAGCATGGCAAGGGCGAGCTTCGCGCCGAACTCGACGTGAAGCCCGATCTCTGGTTCTTCCCCTGCCATTTCCAGGGCGATCCGGTGATGCCCGGCTGCCTTGGTCTCGATGCGCTCTGGCAATTGTGCGGCTTCTTCCTGGGCTGGATGGGAGCACCCGGGCGCGGACGGGCGCTTGGCGTGGGCGAAGTGAAGTTCACCGGCATGGTGACGCCAGTCGTGAAGAAGGTCGAATATATCGTCACACTGAAACGGGTTATTTTGCGCAGGCTTGTGCTGGGCGTCGCCGACGGATTGATGAAGGCCGATGGCGAGACCATCTATGCGGCAACAGACCTCAAAGTGGGCCTGTTCCAGCCCCAGGCCTGAGGAGGTCATTCCATGAGACGAGTCGTCGTCACCGGACTCGGAATCGTTTCAAGCATCGGCAACAACGTGCAGGAAGTTCTCGCTTCATTGCGTGAAGCGAAATCCGGAATCGTGCGCGCCGATAAATATGCCGAGCTTGGCTTCCGCTGTCAGGTCCATGGCGCACCGCAGTTCGATCTCGATCAGGTGGACCGCCGTGTCAGGCGCTTCATGGGCGATGGCGCAGCGTGGAATTACGCCGCCATGCAGCAGGCGATCCTCGACTCCGGCCTCGAAGAGAAGGACGTCAAGAACGACCGCACCGGCATCATCATGGGCTCGGGCGGGCCTTCGACGAAAACCATCGTCGCTTCGGCCGACGTCACGCGTGAAAAAGGCCCGAAACGCGTTGGCCCATTCGCCGTTCCGGCCGCCATGTCGAGCACCAACTCGGCGACGCTGGCAACGCCTTTCGGAATTCGCGGCGTCAATTATTCGATCTCGTCGGCATGCGCTACGTCGGCCCACTGCATCGGCAACTCCGCCGAAATGATTCAGTGGGGCAAGCAGGATGTCATGTTCGCGGGCGGCGGCGAGGAGCTGGACTGGACGCTCTCGGTGCTCTTCGACGCCATGGGCGCGATGTCGTCGAAGTTCAACGCCACGCCATCAAAGGCTTCCCGCGCCTATGACAAGAACCGAGATGGATTTGTGATCGCGGGCGGAGCCGGTGTTGTCGTGCTCGAGGAACTCGAACGCGCAAAGGCGCGCGGCGCTAAAATCTACGCCGAGCTTGTGGGTTATGCCGCGACATCGGACGGCTACGACATGGTGCAGCCTTCGGGCGAAGGCGCTGCGCGCTGCATGCGGCTCGCAATGTCCACCGTCAAAGAGAAGATCGACTACATCAACCCGCACGCCACATCGACTCCAATAGGCGACAAGAAGGAAGTCGAGGCCATGCGTGAGGTCTTCGGCAAGGATATTCCCGCAATCTCCGCGACAAAATCCCTGACCGGCCATTCGCTGGGCGCAACCGGCGTTCAGGAGGCGATCTACTCGATCCTGATGATGAAGAACGGCTTCATCTGCGAAAGCGCCAACATCGAGGAGCTCGATCCGGAGTTCGCCGATATCCCGATCGTCCGCCGGAGAATCGACAACGCCAAGATCGATACCGTGATGTCGAACAGCTTCGGCTTCGGCGGCACCAACGCAACCCTCGTATTTCAGAGATATAACGGCTGACCTGATGTCCAATGGTTTGATGAAAGGCAGGCGCGGCCTGGTGATGGGGGTCGCGAACGACCATTCGATTGCCTGGGGCATCGCCACCGAATTGCACAAGCAGGGGGCCGAGCTCGCCTTCACCTATCAGGGCGAGGCTTTCGGCAAGCGCGTGAAGCCCTTGGCCGACAGTGTCGGATCGACTCTGTTGCTCCCCTGCGATGTCGAGGACGTGGCCACAGTCGATACGGTGTTCGACACGTTGAAGCGCGAATGGGGCTCCATCGATTTCCTCGTCCACGCCATCGCCTTCTCCGACAAGAACGAGCTGAAAGGCCTTTATGCCGATACCACGCGCGACAACTTCACGCGCACCATGGTGATCTCGTGCTTCTCCTTCACCGAAATCGCGAAGCGCGCTGCCGCACTGATGCCGAATGGCGGCTCGCTGGTGACGCTCACATATGGCGGCTCGATGCGGGTGATGCCGAACTACAATGTGATGGGCGTTGCGAAGGCCGCACTCGAAGCATCGGTCCGCTATCTTGCCGCCGACTACGGCCCGAAGGGCATCCGCGTGAATGCAATCTCAGCGGGGCCGATGCGTACGCTGGCGGGCGCCGGCATCGGCGATGCGCGCGCGATGTTCAACTATCAACAGGCCCACGCCCCACTTCGCCGTACCATTACACTGGAAGAAGTGGGCGGCGCCGGACTCTATTTGCTTTCCAGTCTCTCAGGCGGTGTGACCGGCGAAATCCACTATGTCGATTCCGGTTACAACATCATCTCAATGCCACGCCCAGAGGACTTGGCGAAGTAACCGATGGCAAACCACGCGGACCTTCTTGATCGCTACGCCGAGCTTGTCGTCAAAGCCGGCTTGAATGTTCGCGCCGGCCAGCAGGTGTTGCTCACAGCGCCTCTCGAAGCCGTCGATCTCGTGCGCCGCATCACGTTCCACGCATACAAGGCGGGTGCCGCGCTGGTCACCACGCTTTACAACGATGAGCAGACAACGCTGATGCGTTTTGAGCAGGGGCACGACACATGCTTCGATGCCGCGCCAAGCTGGCTCTTCAACGGCATGGCGGAAGCCTTCAAGGATGGCAGCACTGCAAGGCTTGCGATCATCGGTGAAGATCCTGCGCTGCTGGCGAAACAGAATCCCGAGCTTGTCTCGCGCGCCAACCGTGCGAGGTCGAAGGCCTACAAGCCGGTCATTGAACAGATCACTTCCTTCGCCACCAACTGGTGCGTGATCTCCGCAGCAACGCCGGCGCATGCGAGGAATGTCTTTCCAGATCTTTCGCCGGAGAAGGCGCTCGACGCCCTCTGGACCGCGATCTTCAAATGTACGCGTGCCGATCTGCCCGATCCCGTCGGCGCATGGGAGATCCATACGAAAGCCCTGCACGCCCGCACCGCCATGCTGAATGCGAAACGCTACGCGGCGCTCAAATACAATGGCCCCGGCACCGATCTCACCATTGGCCTTGTCGACGATCATATCTGGGCCGGCGGCGCATCGACGGCGCGGAACGGCGTTCTTTGCAACCCGAACATTCCGTCCGAGGAAGTCTTCACCATGCCCCATCGCGAGCGTGTGGATGGAATCGTGCGCTCCACCAAACCGCTCTCCTATCAAGGTTCGATGATCGACGGCATTCGCGTGCGCTTCGAGAAGGGCCGCATCGTCGAGGGCACGGCGGAGAAGAGCGGGGATGTGTTCCGCAAGATGATCGAGACCGACGACGGCGCCGCACGCCTTGGCGAAGTGGCGCTGGTGCCGCACTCCTCGCCCATATCCGCGTCGGGCATCGTGTTCAACGAAACGCTCTACGACGAAAATGCCGCCTCCCACATCGCGGTGGGACAGGCCTACTCGCAGAACATGAAGGACACGGCTACGCTGACGTCCGAGCAGAAGCGTGCCGCGGGCATGAACGACTCGATCATTCACGTGGATTGGATGATTGGTTCCGGCGAACTCGATGTCGATGGCGTGACCCGCGACGGAAAGTCGGAACCTCTCATGCGCAAGGGCGAATGGGTTGACTAATCAACCCCTCCGGTGCGGCACGCACCGGAGGGGCTCCTTGTGTACGCAAGACTAGAGAATGAAGTCCACTGCATCGAGATTGTAAACGCCGGTGAGCACGATACGCATTTCCGGCGCCACATCGATATCGGTGTTGACATCGACGATGGTGTTGGCGCCGGCGTTGAACCAGCGCACCTGGCCGACGCCGTTGAACGGCAGAGCGTCGCGGAAAGTGAACGCCTGGTTGCCTGCGGCGAACGGATTGGCGTCGATTGTCGAAAGATCGATTTGATCGATCGCGCCCGCGCCAAACGGGATGTTCTGGAACCCATTGATGACGTCGATTCCACCGAATGTGGAATCGGAGACGGCGTTGTAGTCGAAGTCGTCAAAGCCGGCTCCGCCATTCATCACGTCGGCACCTGCGCCGCCATTCAGTACATCGTCGCCTGCAAGGGCATTGATGATGTCGTTGCCGGCATTGGTCACGATGATGTTGTTGCCGTTGGTGCCGGTGATGCTGTCGTTGCCCGCGCCGGTGCGGGCGTTTTCGAAGTTGAAGGCAAACTCACCGGCGAAGTTGGTGACGCCAGTCGTCATGTTCCAGTTGTAGTTTCCGGCGAAGAACGACACGTCCATCGTATCGACGCCGTTGCCGCCATTCATCACGTCGAGGCCGAGGCCGCCGTTGACATAGTCGTTGCCGTCGCCGCCATTGATGTTGTCGTTGCCCAGGCCGCCATACGACGTATCGTTGCCGTTGCCGGCGTTGATGATGTCGTTGCCGGCGCCGCCGTTCGCAAAGTCGTTTCCATCGCCGCCGTTGATGACGTCGTTGCCGTTGCCAGCGATGACGGCGTCATTGCCGCCAAAGCCGAAAAACATATCGCCGAATGCATCTTGCAGCAGGGCGATGTTGCCGCCCACAAAGCCAATGAGCGTTCCAGCGCCAGTGGCGTTGGCGATGTTGTTGAGTGCGTTTCCAACGAATACAGCCATAGTCGTAACTCCTGAGTTGGGTTGAGTTTCTGCACGGCACAGCACGTCTCTCTCCTGGCAAACGGATTTGCCGGAATTCCTGTCGTCGACCCCATCTCTCGTGTATGACGCGCCGCCTCTTTGTCCGCGCGGACGCAGATTCGTTTCCGCCAAATCAATGGCGGCGGCGGCGCCACTTCAATTCGTTGAAAAAATTCTCGAGTCCGGTCCAAATTTGACCGCAAGGATCAGTCGAAACCTGAAAAGACAAGAAACATAGCACCTCCTTCGGTGTTAACCGGACGATGCTCATCGGCATCGTCAAAGAGACGCCCCACGCAAGGAAGCATACTCTCCTTTGGTCAATTCGTGAACCCGAAATCGCTATTCTGCGCGAACATTATTCTTTCGAAACTGTGATGCGCATCACATCATCTGTGTACGGAGGGACCGAATCGGGGATGTTGCTCCTTCATGATGAAGTTATGTCTCGGCGCGTGCCAATTCGGGGGGATGTTTCCTACGCGGTTGCCACTCTTGCTTGTTTTACACTAGCTTCACTGGCGTTGTGTTGAGGGAAGATCGAGATGGCGGGACTGGCGAAGCGGGCATGGGCGCCGGAGGCAATCGAGAGTTACATTGCGGACATCGCTGCGCCGCTGGCATCGATGTCGGCGGAGGAAATCTCGCAAGCAATTGAGCGCCTGGCAGGCGAGAACCAGTCCATCCACGAGCGCGAGTGCTTCAATCTCAACCCTGCGACGAATGTGATGAACCCGCGCGCCGAGGCGCTGCTGTCCTCGCGCATCGGCTCGAGGCCGTCGCTCGGATATCCGGGTGACAAATACGAGATGGGCCTCGAAGCCATCGAGAAGATCGAAGTGATCTGCGCCGAACTGGCCGCTGAAATCTTCGCCGCGCGCTATGCCGAGATTCGCGTGAGCTCGGGCGCGCTGGCCAATCTCTATTGTTTCATGGCCGTAGCGAAGCCGGGCGACGCGATCATTGCTCCGCCGCCATCGATTGGCGGCCACGTCACCCATCACAGGGCGGGATGCGCCGGACTCTACCATCTCGATATCCACAGTGCGCCCGTCGATGCTGTGAACTACACGGTTGATGTGGGTGCTTTGCGCGAGTTGGCGCGGCGCGTCCGCCCGAAAATGATCACCATCGGATCGAGCCTCAATCTCACACCGCATCCGGTGAGAGAGATACGAGCGATTGCCGACGAGTTTGGCGCCATCGTGCTGTTCGATGCCGCGCATCAATGCGGCATCATCGCCGGCAAGGCCTGGCCCAATCCGCTCGCCGAAGGCGCGCATGTGATGACCATGAGCACATACAAGAGTCTTGGCGGGCCTGCGGGCGGACTGATCGTGACCAATGACGCGGGCCTCGCCGAGAAACTCGATGCCATCGCCTTTCCGGGACTCACCGCGAATTTCGACGCCGCGAAGTCCGCGGCGCTTGCCATGACGCTGCTCGACTGGCGCGTTCATGGTGAAGCTTATGCCAAGGCGATGGTGGAAACCGCGAATGCACTGGCGAGTGCACTCAAGACAGAGGGCGTGCCCGTCTTCGAAACGGCGAAGGGTGCGACGCTCTCCCATCAGTTTGCCATCGAAGCGAAACGATACGGCGGCGGGCAGGCGGCGGCGAAGAAGCTGCGCAAGGCGAACTTCCTCACCTGCGGCATCGGCCTTCCGGTTAAAGAAGTGAAGGGCGACATGAACGGCCTGCGCTTCGGAACCCCGGAAATTGTGCGCTGGGGCATGACGCCCGCCCACATGCCGCGACTGGCCAAATTGATTGCCCGCGCCCTCGAAACCAACGATGCCGAGTCGCTCGCTTCCGAAGTGGCGGTATGGAGAAAGGAGTTTTCAACAATGCACTTCGTCAATGGGTGATGCCGCCACTTATGATCTTCCGGCGGTTGTGATAAACTCAATCCCGCACGTTGCGTGGAGGCATGCATGACTCTGGACGACGCCATCGAGCAGGCCATTGCTCTCAACCGGCAGATTAAGGACGGCAATATCGAACCTGCATACGCTTCGATGCAGGCACAGCTTGCCGCCGTCTCGCAGGAGCTGGATATCTCGACACTTCTGCCCGGCGGCCCAAGCGCCGAACTCGGCATGGCGGCGAAGAAAATGGATGCGCCGGGCTTCTACGCCGTTTTCAAATCTCGCATCAGGGCTAATATCTGCGCGCCCAGCGGCGAGTTTGGCAAGCTCATGCAGCCGGGACTGCACGGCTCTGTCGGGGCGATCGTCACCGCACTGGCGGCAGCACTCAGTTTGCCGGCTGTCGCCTTGCCGCTTCTGGTTTCGATTGCCGTTCTGATTTCGCAATCGGGAATCGAAGCCTTCTGCAAGACCACCGAAACATGAGTGCCGATGGCATTATCGCCGTTCTTTCGGAGAAAGGGCGCTTCAATCCGCGCCAGCTTGATTTTCACTTTCCCAGCGAGGCGCTGGACTTTCTGTCTGTTGGCGCGCGTTATTTCTTCAGGTTTCTAAGCGAGACGCCTGGAGAACTGTCGCTCGATCATTTTATCCGAGTCGAGTGGTTGAAAGACAAGGAAGCCGTCAAGGCCTATCGCGCTATGACACCCGAGGAGCGGCTGGAGGTCCACGCCATCATCGGATTCGTGGTGCACGAAACGACCCACAAGGTCGACATGCTCATTTCGCCTTTCGGCGTTCAATACCTTCATTTGATGATCCGCGAATATCTGATCCTGCAGAACTATCTGCCGCGCGCTTTGGACCATCCCGATTACATCGAAGCTTTGCGTGTGCTTCCAAAGCTCACCGAGCCGCCCAAGGGGTTGCTTGATGAAGAAAAGGATCTGAGTGCACATTGGAACGCGCTCACGCAGGTCGTGCGTAAGACGCTGGCTTGGGGCGATCTCGGCAGCCTCAGGCCTCCAGCATCTCAAATCGTTTCGGGATGGAGCGGAGGTTTTTTAGGAGAGCAGGATTATTTCGGCACGAATACACCCATTGAAACCATCACTGTACTGAAGAGTTTTATGAGTTTCCGGCCCAAGGCTGCGGGCAATTGGTATCTGCGGCCGATGACGATCTTCGAAGCCAAGGCCCTCGCCAGCACTATGCTGTACATCCTCGACATATCGGGAGACTTGAGCGAAGTCGCTCTCTATTTCCGCCGCGTCTATCTCGATCATGCCGGCGATCTTGAGCCGGACTATCTGTTTCTACTCGATACGCTGGCGCAGATTCACGGCCCCGAAGATTTTGCCGCCGCTCTCGAAAGCGGCAATTTGGCTGGTGTCCGGCACATCCTGCTGATGGCTTCGGCTCTCGGGTGGTTCGCCCTGCAGGCGCCGCCGGTTGTGCCGGGAGTTGAGGGCGTCAGTGCGGTGAGCGGTAATCCGGTGATGCGGCTGTTCGTGGCGCTGTTTCATTTGAGAGGGCTGCTTCAGAATGATGGGCCTCCAATTGCCAACACGGCCGCGGCACTCCTCATGGCGCTCGAAGACCAGAAGATGTTTTCAAACTTGGAACAGGCGCCAATCGCCTCGGCACTCGATGCAACCCGCCAGGCGCTTCAAATGCTTCGCGAGGATGTTGGCAAGATATGGAATCCGGAAGTCCGAAAACACTTTGTCAGAATTCTCGACATTGTCGAGCCGCACATTCAGTGCCGGTCCAACACCTATGATTCGGCACTTGGCATGCCGGACAAGGGCAACCCGCGCGGCTATGTCAATTCGAAGGCGGATATGGAGCTTTTCTATCATGACCACGCGCCGGATGGCGCCTATGCCGAGTGGCTGGAAATGCGCGGTGCTTTGCTCTTCGCGCATCCTATTCCTCATGAGACGATGGTGGCGAAACTCGATCAGCACTTCAGAGCCTATCTGATGGCGGTTATCTGCGAAAATTGCCGGATTGGTTTGAACCAGTTTTGGATGTCGCGCTTCGTTGAGGAGTTTTCGTTTACCTGCCCGAACTGTGGCACAAAGAAGCAAATCCATATGGACAAAGCTCGCATGATCAGCCTCCCCAAAAACTGAACGGTCAACTGCAATCATAGTTTGTCTATCGATCGATATAGTTCACCTTCAACAGCCCGGTGATTGTCGGCGTTGCACCGGTCAAGGGATTGTCCGGATTCCAGGCGAGCCTGGTTTCATAGAATCGTGCGGCAAGGGCGTCATACATGAGAAGCCGTCCCGCCAGGCTGTCGCCAATGCCCAAGATTTCCTTGATGACTTCCATCGCCTGCATGGAGCCAAGGATGCCGGGAAGCGCCCCCAAGACGCCCGCTTCCTCGCAGGCCGGAAACAGCCCGCGCGGCGGAAGTTCGCCCATCAGGCAGCGGTAGCTGGGGTAGGGCGTTCCATCCTCCATTTTCTCGTGCGGCTTGAAGGTGGATATCTGTCCGTCGAACTGCCCGACCGCAGCCGACACAAGCGTCTTCTTGGCGAAGTAGCAGGCGTCGCTGACGAGGTAGCGAGTCGGGAAGTTATCGCAGCCATCCGCTACGAGATCGTATTGGCTCACAAGCTCCAGCGCGTTCTCAGCCGTGATGCGGAATGGATGTTCAATCACATTCACATGCGGATTGATGGCCCCGAGCATCGCAACGGCACTCGCGGTCTTCTTCTCATCCACGCGCTCGGTCGTATGAATGACTTGTCGCTGAAGATTGGAGAGCGACACCGTGTCGTGATCGACGATGCCAATCGCGCCAACACCTGCTGCCGCAAGATAGAGAAGCATCGGCGCGCCGAGCCCGCCCGCGCCAATGACCAGAACCTTGGCGGCCTTGAGTTTGTTCTGCCCGGGACCTCCCACATCGAACAGCACGAGATGGCGCGCGTAACGTTCGATCTCTTCCGGCGAGAGCGCCATCAGCGATGTCCCGAAGACCCGAAGCCGCCCGCACCCCGCATGGTCGTTTCGAGGCCGGAAGATTCGTGCCAGGCAACCCGCGATACCGGCGCTACAACCAACTGAGCGATGCGATCGCCGCGCGCGATCTTCACCGGCTTGTCGCCGTGATTGATCAGCGGCACCTTGATCTCGCCGCGATAGTCGCTGTCGATGGTGCCCGGCGCATTCAGAACGGTCAGCCCATGTTTCACCGCAAGCCCGGAGCGTGGCCGCACCTGTGCTTCGAAACCTTCCGGCAACGCAATGGCGATTCCCGTTGGCATCAGACAGCGCGCGGCGGGCGCCAGCTCCGCATCATCCGCAGCGCGAAGATCCATGCCCGCGGCGCCCGCCGTTTCATACGCAGGAAGCGGGAGTCCATCGCCATGCGGCAGTCGCTGAATGGCAACCGAAACCATCATGAAATCAGCTTCGCGAAATGCGCCATGAGTTTCTCGGCCACATGCGCCTTGCTCATGCGCGGCCAGCTTTCCACACCTTTCGCGGACACGAGGTGCACAGCGTTTTGATCGCTGCCGAACACATCGCCCTTGGCACTGACGTCGTTAGCGACGATGAGGTCGCAGCTCTTCGATGCGAGCTTCGCCTTGGCGTGTTCGATGACATTTTCTGTTTCCGCCGCGAATCCGACGACAAGCTTGGGCCGCTTGGATTTGAGCAAAGCGATGGTTTTGAGAATGTCGGGATTCTCGGAGAGAATCAGAGTGGGAGCGCCTTTGCTGCTCTTCTTGATTTTCTCGTTTGCGGCGGACTCGACTCGCCAATCCGCCACCGCGGCGGTGAAAATCGCAATGTCGCAGGGCACTTCTCGCTCGACAACTTTCAACATATCGCGCGCGCTTTCGACGGGCATCACTTGCGCGTCGGGTGGTAGCGGCAAATGTACCGGACCCGAAACAAGTATCGTTTCCGCTCCCAAATCCACGGCGGCGGCGGCGAGCGCATAACCTTGTTTGCCCGAGGAGTGATTGGAAATATAGCGCACCGGATCGATTGGCTCGCGTGTTGGCCCTGCGGTGATCAGAACTTTCTTGCCCGCAAGAATGCGCGGCTTCGGCGCAAGCTTTTCCCGGATCGCCGTCACGATTTCTTCCGGCTCCGCCAAACGTCCCGGCCCATATTCGCCGCAGGCCATGTCGCCGTCATTAGGGCCGGCGATCGTCACGCCATCGGCGACGAGAGACTTCAAATTGCGTTGCGTCGCCGGATGTTGCCACATCCGCACATTCATTGCCGACGCCATCAACACGGACTTGTCCGTCGCGAGCAGCGCCGTCGATGCGAGATCGTTGGCGATCCCGTGCGCGAGCTTCGCCATAAGATCGGCGGTCGCTGGAGCAACGACCACGAGATCCGCCGCGCGCGACAATTGGATGTGCCCCATCTCGGTTTCGTCGGTGAGGCTGAAGAGATCGGAATAGACCTTGGTGCCCGCGAGACTGGCCACGGAGAGCGGAGTCACGAACTGCTCCGCCGCCTTGGTCATCAGCGGAACTACCTTGCAGCCCTCTTTACTGAGCAGCCGGATCAGCTCGAGACACTTATATGCCGCGATGCCGCCGCCGATCACCAGGAGAACCGATTTGCCCGAAAGCGAAGTCATGTTGCCAGTATGCTCCCTAACGCCTCAGGTGGCGAGGTTGAAGGCGATGACGACGAGCGCCACCGCGCCCGCGATCACCGCATAGCGTTGCAGCCGCGAAGCCTTGAGCTGGGCCAGCGCCAGTTCGCGCGTTGTATCTTGGTCGAGTTTGATGCCGCCGGTCTGCGCCATTTCGGCCAGCATATGGGTGGCGCGCTGTGCGTCTTCCAGCATGGTGGGGAGTTGGAAGGCGGCGCGGCCGAGTGCCAGAGCCCCGTCCGCCACATCCTCGATCTTGCCGATCGGCCCGAGCCTGCGCTCGATCCACTGCTTCACCACCGGCTCGGCCGTGACCCACATATTGAGATTGGGATTGAGCGTGCGCGCCACGCCTTCCACCACCACCATGGTTTTCTGGAGCAGCAGAAGCTGGGGTTGGGTCGCCATGTTGAACTGTCCCGTCACCTCGAAAAGCTGAGTCAGAAGCCGCGCCATGGAAATCTCGGACGCCTGCCTGTCCATGATCGGCTCGCCGATGGCGCGGAGCGCCTGGGCAAAATTGTGCGGGTCCTGATCGCGCGGCACATAACCCGCATCGAAATGAACCCGCGCCACGCGCTCATAATCGCGTTTGATGAAGCCATAAAGAATCTCGGCCAAGAACATCCGTTCCTTGGGGCCGAGCCTGCCCATGATGCCGAAGTCGACCATCACGAGATTGCCGTTGCCGTCAACAAACAGATTTCCAGGATGCATATCGGCGTGAAAGAAACCATCGCGGATCGCATGCCGCAGGAAGCTCTGGATCGCCATGTCGCCCAGCGCCTTGAGATCGAAGCCCTTGGCTTTGAGCGTCTCGAGATCGGAGATCGGCGTGCCCTCGATCCACTCGGTGGTCAGCACCTGTTTGGCGGTGCGCTGCCAGTCGACGCGGGGCAGGCGCACGCCTGGGTCCTCGGAGACGTTCCCGGTCATCTCCGAAATCGCCGAGGCCTCCATGCGGAGGTCCAGCTCCAGTTTCATCGATTGCTCGAGCATGGCCACCGCGGCCACGGGCCGGAGCCGCCGCGCTTCGGCGCTGAACCGCTCCATCAGCCGTGCGGCAAAATAGAAACTCTGCACATCGGCGGCAAAGCGCTTCTCGACGCCAGGGCGCAAAATTTTGACTGCAACGTCAAGATTTTCAGTGGTCTTGGCGCGGTGAACTTGGGCTACGGAAGCCGCCGCAACCGGCTCGCCAAACTCCCGAAACACCTCTTCGACGGGTTTTCCAAGATTGACGTTAACGGCAATTTTCGCCTCCGCCATGCTGAATGGCGGCAATCGATCCTGAAGCGCTTTCAGCTCGAGTGCCCGCTTCGGCCCAACGATATCGGGCCGCGTCGCCAGGAATTGCCCGAGTTTGATGTAGCTGGGGCCGAGCCGTGAAAGCGCCGCCGTCAGACGGCTTTGCGCATCGCCCGAAACCGGCCGGCTGCCGAAGCGCGCGAACTTGAGCCCCATCTGCGCCGGCCCCGGAAGCTCGGCCAATTGCACCGGCGAAAGCAGAGCATCGTAGCGCGCCAGCGTGCGTCCCGCTTTCAGAAGCCGCCGGACATGCACGAGACTCGTGATCATCAGGTGCGCCATCCCGAATGGATGGCCGCAACGCCGCCGGTCAGATTGCGATGGGTCACTTGCGAGAAGCCGGCATCGCGGATCAGGCTTTCGAATTTGAGCTGATCCGGAAAGGTGCGGATGCTCTCGACCAAATAGCGGTAAGGCGCGCCATCGCCGGTCACCACCTTGCCCACTGCTGGGATCACGGCAAAGGAATAAGCATCGTAGATTTTGTCGAGCAGGGGAACGTCCACTTTCGAAAATTCGAGGCAAAGAAAGCGCCCACCCGGCTTCAGCACGCGAAACGCTTCCGCCAGCGCTCTCTCTATATGTGTGACGTTGCGGATGCCAAAGGCGATCGTACAGGCATCGAAGCTCTGGTCCGGAAAGGCAAGCTGTTCGGCATTGCCCACGGTGAAATCGCAACTGGCCGAAAGCCCCTCGCGCGCGGCGCGCTTTCTGCCTTCGCCCACCATCTCGGGCGAGATGTCGGCGACGGTCACGCGGATGCCCGTGCCACCGGCGCGGACAATGCGAAACGCGATGTCGCCCGTGCCGCCCGCCACATCGAGCACGGAATAGAGCCGGGCCGATTTCGGCGGATTGAGCAGGGTGACGAAGTCATCCTTCCACAGCCGGTGCAACCCGCCCGACATCAGGTCGTTCATCTGGTCGTAGCGCTCCGCCACCTTGGCGAAGACCTCGTTGACCAAACCCTGCTTCTCGCGCTCTTCGACCGTGCGGAAGCCGAAGGCGGTGGAATGGCTTGATGTCTCATCACTCATGGGCGGTGCTTTAGCCCATCGCCCGTTGCAATTCCATCGCCGCTGGATTCTACTCTTAACCATGCCGGAACTCCCCGAAGTCGAAACCGTGATGCGAGGCCTCAAGCCCGTGCTCGAAGGCCGCCGCATTGAAGGCGTGCTTCAGCGCCGCAAGGACCTGCGCTTTCCCTTGCCGGAGAACTTCGCCGTGAGGCTTGAAGGCCGCCGGGTGCTCGGACTTACGCGCCGCGCCAAATACATTCTGGCCTCCATCGAAGGCGGCGATTGCCTGCTGATCCATCTCGGCATGACCGGCCGTTTCACGGTGCTGGAGCAGGGAGGCAGCAAGCGCGGCATCGGCGAGTTCTACTACGAAGGTGAACCCGTGCCCGATGGTGACGGCCCGCACGATCATGTGGTCTTCGCAATCGAAGGCGGGCGGCGCGTCGTCTACAACGATCCCCGCCGCTTCGGCATGATGGACCTGTTTCCGGAAGCCGAGGCCCCCGCACACAAGCTGCTGCACGGCATTGGCGTCGAGCCGCTCGGCAACGAGTTTTCCGCCGCGACCTTGTTGCAAGCCTTCCGCGGAAAGAAGGCGCCCCTCAAGGCGGCCCTTCTCGATCAGCGGATCGTCGCGGGCCTCGGAAATATATATGTGTGCGAGGCCATGTTTCGCGCCAAGCTGTCGCCACGCCGCAAAGCCGGAACCCTGACAGGCCGCCGTGCCGATCCGCGCCGTCTTGATGACCTTGTCCGCCACATCCGCGACATCTTGAACGAGGCGATCACCGCCGGAGGGTCCACGCTGCAAGACTTCGCCAAAACCGATGGCAGCCCAGGAACCTTCCAGCAGCGCTTCCAGGTCTATGACCGCGAAGGTGCACCGTGCTCAACGGCCGGCTGCACCGGCCACATCCGCCGCATCGTCCAGTCCGGCCGCTCCACCTTCTTTTGCCCGGTTTGCCAGAAATAGAAGTTTCACGAATCGTGGAAGTAATTTTTTGGAAGAGGAAGGTTTTGGGGCCTTTTCGCGCTCAGCCAACGCAGAATCTTGAACGCAGTGGATGCAGTGTTTGACGGGACGCCGGACGACTCCAAGCTCGAATTTGAGCGGGCAATTTCGATTGGCGGCAAAGAGGTGACGCAGTCCGAAACAGTCTTTTCGGCACATGCGGGCGTGAGGCGAATGAAGGGCGAGATTTTCGCCGATTTGTTTCATTCGGGATTTCTAGAATCCTGAATCCGGCTATCCGATACCCATGACGATTGCTGCCACAAGGAGCAAAGAACGCCACCCGCCGCCATGCTCAGGGTGGTCCTGATCACTCTGGAGCTGAATGAGTTTGGCGTGAATTTGCCCGGCCATGGAGAGAGTTTGGTTGTTTCCATGTAACCCTACGCCGCATTTGGTCTGTCATCCCAGCAGGAATCGCGAGCGCAAGCGCCGATTGGAACCCGCTCTTCAGCTTCGATGAAGCCAGTGGGGCTTAGAAATGGATGTTGGCGAGCGCCGGCGCGCAACCTTCGAGTTTGCCTTGACCGATCGATGGGCCTCCTCTCGCGAGGCGCGCTTGCGAGTGTGCAGTTTGCCCGCGATGACAAATCTGGCCCGGCAGGCTGAAGCCCTTCGATCGCTGCAATCCAGGCGAACCCTACGGTTGCAAGCAAAAACGCCTCCGCCCCCTCGGATCATTTCCATAATGTTCGAAGAATGCGTCACCTGCGGCAGGATCGGGTTTCGAGTGCACGCTGCTTTGGGTCACGTTCGCCACCGGAGATCAGAAAGGAAGGCAGCCACGCCGTCCAAGGAGGCGTACTGCAATTCCGCAATCTTTGAGGTGTCGAAGTACGTAACATTAACCACGATGCAGTAGGGTGCCGGAGTGCATCTCGGACCAAAACACTCCTCATGTGAAACATGAGAAGTAGATTGACATGTGTCGTCACCATTTCAAAGGCCGCTGGAATTTTTGCAACAACGTTCAGCCGTGGCAAGCAGCTAGTATCTTGGAGGCGAACAAAGACCGATTTTGAAATCCAATTAACTGATTTAAAATCAAAATGTTATACTAAAAATAGAAATTAAATTATCAATTATCTCAAGTGAATTTCATATTTCTCATTTGAAAAATGAGAAGTGTCGAGGCGTCAACAAGCAGATGCAATCTCATCACCGCAGGAGTCTTCCAAGAGCATATCTTTTGGTTCTCGATGAACTGATAGTGAAGACAATCTGGTTAACATATTGTTATCATGAGAAGGAACTGCGACAGTTGCGGCTTTTCCGTCCACTGCATGACGAAATGTATCTCTTTGAGAAATTGGAGGAAGGCTGGCGATAGTGATGAAATCAATTGCAAAAATGCGCTAGGCCTCCCTGAAGTCAGGAAGTGGATTTCGAAAACGTGGTTGAATCAGCTCAAAAACTTCGCGCAACCATGTCGTGCGCGGCATGGCGTTCGAGCTGTCTTGAACTGTGAATCGAAAAACGGCCGAGACGGGCCGGGCGGATCAATCCGGGTGAACCACGCCCTTCTTGAGGATGAGGTTGCCATAGAGGCGCCGCTCGCCGGAGGCCACGATGGCGAAGGCGGCCCGGACCCGCGAATAAAATGCATCGCCGACTAAAACCGAGAGTTGGTGCTTGGGCTCGCGGCGGGCAATGACCGCTTCGAAGTCGGCGAACACCGGCTCGCGCTTTGCCGGGTCGTTGTAGGCTGCGGGACGGAAGGCAGCCTGGGGAACCATCTGATCGAGCGGCATCACCGAGAGAATAGCGTCGGCGATCCGGGCCGCGCCGTGGCCGTCCATCCGCACCAGGCGCTTGGCGTGCTCTTCGGCGGGATAGTTGGCGTCCACGATGGCGATCTCGTCGCCATGTCCCATGGCCCGCAACACGCGCAGGAGCTCGGGGCCGAGCAGGGGATCAATGCCCTTCAGCATCAGATTGTCTCCTTGAACAGAATGTCGCGGTCGATCATGAAATTGGCGAACAGAGGCAGGCTCGCGGCCCCAAGAACGCGCGCCTCGGCTCCGATCGTGCCTTCGTAAACATCGAACGGGCTGATGCCCATGAGCGGCAAGCCTTCCAGAGCCTTGCGGGTTGCGGCGGTAAGACGGGTTCGGACGGCAGACGGCATGGCGCCGTCGATGACCACGGCGCGGCATTCGAGAACCGCGCAAACCCCCGCCGCGGCAATCGCCAGTGCTTTCGCCGCGGGACCAATCCAGCGCTGCAACTCCGCCTCCGCCCCGCTCCAGTCGGTGGTGTTCCGCCACAGCATGTTGGGGTCATGCTTCGTGTTGGCGAGCAAGCGCTCGAGCCCATGGAACGAAGCCTGCCTGATCAGCTGCTGCGTGCTTCCGGGGGCTTCGCCGGGGATAGGGAAAGACCCCAGAGCCCCGGCGTTGCCTCCCCGCCCCTGGTACAGATTTCCGTTGATGACGATGCCGCCGCCGGCGAAATAGCCGATGTAGAAATAAGCGTAATCGCGATAAGTTCCGCCTTGGCCGAACAGTAGTTCGGCGGCGCAGGCGGCGGTGGCGTCGTTGCAGAAATGGATTGGCCAATCGCAGAGCTTGGCGATTTCCCGGCTGAGATCGATGCCGCGCCAGGCCGCCATGATGTTGTGCTGAACGCCGGTTTCCTCTTCCCAGTTCCAGAGCTCGAAAGGCGCCGCCACGCCGAGCCCGCAGATGCGGTTGCGGAGCGTTGGCGAAAGCCCGTCGAGAAGTTCCTTGAGACCCTCCGCAACGAAAGTCAGAAGCGTGTCCGGCGCCGGGAAGTCGTAAGGCCGGTGCACGGTCTTCCGCGACTTGCCGGTAAGGTCAAGCAGCATCAGATCGCTCGATCTCCGCCCAACCTTGAGCCCGATGGAGAAAGCCCCATCGGGATTGAGCTTGAACGGCACGGAAGGTTGGCCCACCCGGCCCCGCGTCGGGGTTTCCCTAACGAGAAGCTCGTCGCCTTCGAGCTGCCGCACGATGACCGACAGCGTCTGTGCCGAGAGCCCCGTGAGCCGCGCGATTTCGGCCTTGGGCAGACTTCCGTGCTTGCGGATAAGGGTGAGCGCCAGTCGCTCGTTATAGAGTCTCAAGCCAAGTTGCCGAGTTCCCCGGGACGAGGTCGCCCCTGGGCTGGCTGTCTCTGCTCTGCCGTTCTGGCCGGGACTCACGGCAAGACCTTCCTCCCCGCCTCGCCTTTCCGGCGAGTGCCTGATTTTTCGGCAAGCTTCTCGCAGCCGTCAGACCGAGTCAATAAGTAAATCGGAATGACTTATCTATTGACTCCAGCTATCCATCGAGTCCAACATCGAATTTGGGTCATGTTTGGCGACAGGCATTGATCTTCAAAATCGTATCAATCAATGTTGTTTCTGGCCCCGCTCAAGGGGCTGTTCCATGGGAGGATCCACGTGAAGACACTTCTCAAGACCGCGCTCTTCGGCGTCGCAATGATTGGCCTTGCGTCCGCTTCGCAAGCCGCCGGCGTTGGCGCTTGCCTGATCACCAAGACCGACACCAATCCCTTCTTCGTCAAGATGAAGGAAGGTGCCACCGCCAAGGCCGCCGAACTCGGCGTCGATCTCAAGTCCTACGCCGGCAAGGACGACGGCGACAATGAAGGCCAGGTCGCGGCGATCGAAACCTGCATCGCCGACGGCGCCAAGGGCATTCTGATCACCCCGTCCGACACCAAGGCCATCGTGCCCTCGATCAAGAAGGCACGCGACGCCGGCATCCTGGTGATCGCCCTCGACACGCCGCTCGAACCGATCGACGCCGCCGACCAGACCATGGCCACCGACAACTTCCAGGCCGGCTTCCTGATCGGCGCCTATGCCAAGGCCAAGCTCGGCGACGCCGCCAAGGACGCCAAGATCGGCTTCCTCGACATCAACACCAAGCAGGTGACGGTGGACGTTCTGCGCGACCAGGGCTTCATGAAGGGCTTCGGCATCGACATCAAGGATCCCAACGTCATCGGCGATGAAGATGATCCGCGCATCGTCGGCCACGACTACACCAACGGCAATCCCGAAGGTGGCCGCAAGGCCATGGAGAACCTCCTCCAGATCAATCCGGACATCAACGTGATCCACACCATCAACGAGCCCGCCGCGGCCGGCGCTTATGAAGCGCTGAAGGCGGTAGGCAAAGAGAAGCAGGTGCTGATCATGTCGGTCGACGGCGGCTGCCCAGGCGTGAAGGACGTTGCGGCCGGCATCATCGGCGGCACCTCGCAGCAGTATCCTCTGCTTATGGCCTCGATGGGCGTCGAGGCGATCAAGAAGTTCGCCGACACCGGCGAGAAGCCGGGCGTCACCGAAGGCAAGAACTTCTTCGACACCGGCGTTGCCCTCATCACCGATAATCCCGTTGAAGGCGTTCCTTCCATCGACACGAAGGAAGGCTTGGCGAAATGCTGGGGTTGATCTCCCGCATGATTCAGTGAATCATCGCATGAACACGCAAGGGCGGCCCACGTGGCCGCCCTTCGCTTAAGAAGATGAGGGAGCAGGGGATGGCTGGCGCACAGGAGTTCGAGACGGCTTTGGCCGATAGCGATACCGCGGTTGCGAGGTTCGATGACCGCCACAAGTCGCCGCTGCAGCGTTTCCAGCACATCCTCCACAAGAATCAGGCGGCGGTGTCGCTGCTTGTGCTGCTCGCCTCCGTCGCCATCTTCGGCATTCTCGTCGGCGGCAAGTTCTTCAACCCCTTCTCGCTCACCCTCATCATCCAGCAGGTGGCGATCGTCGGTATCGTTGGCGCGGCGCAGACTCTGGTGATCCTCACCGCCGGTATCGATCTCTCGGTTGGCGCCGTCATGGTGCTGTCGTCGGTGGTGATGGGGCAGTTCACATTCAGATACGGCATACCCGTGCCGCTTTCCATTCTCTGCGGGCTCGCATGCGGCGCGCTCTGTGGCTTCATCAACGGCTGGCTCATCGCCATTCAGAAGTTGCCGCCCTTCATCGTCACGCTGGGTTCCTGGCAGGTGTTCAACGCGATCAAGTACATCTACTCGAGAAACGAGACGATCCGCACCCAGGACATCGAAGCCCAGGCGCAACTGCTGCAAGTCTTCGGCACTCAGATCAAGATCGGCGGTGCCGTGTTCACCTACGGCGTGATCTTCATGGTGCTGTTGGTGATTCTGCTCTGGTACATCCTCAACTACACGGCCTGGGGCCGAAGACTTTATGCCGTGGGCGATGATCCCGATGCTGCTGAACTCGCGGGCGTTCCCGTGAAACGTATGTTGCTCACCGTCTACACGCTCTGCGGCCTCATCTGCGGCATGGCCGGCTGGGTCCTGATCGGCCGCATCGGTTCGGTGTCGCCAACGTCGGGCGAATTCGCCAACATCGAATCGATCACCGCCGTGGTGATTGGCGGCATTTCGCTGTTCGGCGGGCGCGGCTCGATCCTCGGCATGATCTTCGGCGCGCTCATTGTCGGCGTGTTCTCCCTGGGCCTGCGCCTCTATGGCGCTGATGCGCAATGGACCTATCTCCTGATCGGCGTGCTCATCATTGCCGCCGTTACCGTCGATCAATGGATCAGAAAGGTAGCAGCGTGATGGCTCGCGAACCCATTCTCACGACCCGTGGTCTCACCAAGCGCTATGGCCGCGTCATCGCCCTTGATCAGGCCGATTTCGATCTCTATCCGGGGGAAGTGCTGGGCGTCATCGGCGATAACGGCGCCGGCAAGTCGACCCTCATCAAGGCGATCTGCGGCGCCGTCACGCCCGACGAAGGCGAGATCAAGCTCGAGGGACGCACGCTGCATTTCAAGTCGCCGATGGATGCGCGGGTCAACGGCATCGAGACAGTCTACCAGAACCTCGCGCTTTCACCCGCCCTATCGATTTCCGACAACATGTTTTTGGGGCGGGAAATTCGAATGCCGGGCTTTCTGGGCGATGTGTTCCGCATGCTGGACCGGGGCACGATGGAAAAACGCGCGCGCGAGAAGCTCTCCGAGCTCGGCCTCATGACCATCCAGAACATCGGGCAGGCCGTGGAGACGCTCTCGGGCGGCCAGCGCCAAGGCGTGGCGGTGGCGCGTGCCGCCGCCTTTGGAACCAAGGTCCTCATCATGGATGAACCCACGGCGGCGCTGGGCGTCAAGGAATCACGCCGCGTGCTGGAACTTATCCTTGACGTAAAGAAGAGAGGATTGCCCATTGTCCTCATTTCTCACAACATGCCGCATGTTTTCGAAGTGGCGGATCGCATCCACATCCACCGGCTTGGCCGGCGTTTATGTGTGATCAATCCCAAGGACTTCTCGATGTCGGACGCCGTGGCTTTCATGACCGGTGCCAAGACCCCGCCCCAGGAACTCCTGGCGGCTTAGATCGATCCACGCCCCCGATTGCCTCGTGGGGCCGGGTGTCGTCCCAGCCCTTTGGCATTTCATGTTCGCTTTGCAGCCATTCTCTTCGCGCCGTTGGGAGCGGTTTCCCCCACAGCGGCGGGAGCAGAGGGATTTCAGCGCCCAGGAAACTTCGCGACGACAGGACCGGCAGCCGCTTCGCGCCTTCAAAAGGAGGCCCGTAAGAACGGCAGAGTCATATTTTCCTGACCGGTAATTCGATTCAATTGGAAATATAAGGCGATCTAAGGCGCGCGGCTCCCCAATCAATGGCAATGCGGTCCTATACAATTTCTCCGTACACGGTTGAATTTTCTGCAAAGCTTGATATGATATTGACTCTTCGTCAATTCCTGAAAAATTGAATCGCAACCGCAAGCGACGGGAACAATTTTTATTTATTTAAAACAATATGTTATGATAGGGAATCGAAGAATGGCGCTCCATTTTGGCATATATCGAAACATCAATGAATGGGGGAAATTGGGGGAGTATTACTTCGAGGGTAAAAATAGATTCCGAATCCTATGGCGTTTCTGCGGTCATATTGGGCCGATCAGTCCGGCCGCTCTACCACTCTGAGAGTGGATTTGGTGTACTTAACCAGCAAACCGAAGGTGTCCTCTTCGGAACTGTTTTGGGTATCTCCGGTGCCCGGCATAGACAATGACCACTGCTCCCGGAGTCCTGATTGGCGTTCTCGGATCATGAGATGTGTCGCGCAGACAACCCGGAAAAACCGTGGATGAAGTTCTTTGGCCCGATACTCTCCGTCGAGGAATTTGCACAGAGCTTATCAATTTGGAGCCAATCGAACCCGCCCGCGGCCCGCGCCAGCCCGGGCGATTTGGGTGATCCCCTTGATTTGCTTCACGCTTTGGCAGCAGATGCCGCGGAAATGAGACTGAACCTGAAAGCGGAGGTGAGCGAAGGGCAAAAAGTCAGTCATTCAATTCGAAGATTGCTGAAAGATAGAAGCTATCGCTCCTCGACCTAACCGCAGCGTGACGTATCTGACAGTGATTCAGGACCGGTTGCAAAATGGAACTATCTATCGGAGTAGGTGGTGTTAGAGAGCGGTGCACTTCGCAAAATGGTTTAAGTGTGATCGGCGTGGGCCTGAGGTTTGCAAGAATGTCAGATGCCTCGGAGGCGAAGCTGCCGGCCGCGACATGCGTTCATCTGTGGTGGTTGCAGGTGCGGCGAAGTTAATCTGCGTACAGAGCAATGCATTCAGTATACAGAATAATCTGGTCAGTATACAGAGCAATATAATCAGCATACATATCAATTGAGAGTCGGGGCAAATGCTTGACGTGTGACTGGGTAATGGGGCGAACCGTAGTCTGTGCAACTGCTGAGCGCCGTTTTCCTAGCTCCCAAAAACTCAAGCGCCCGAGAACTTCGAGGTGGAAAACGGTCGAAGCGCGATTAGCTGGCGATAGCTTCTTCGAGATTTGCACGAGCAACGTTCCGCTTACGGAGGCCGGGCGCGGGAAAGAACGGAAGCGAGTCGACGAGAAAGCGTTCCAAGTGAAACCGCTTCGGTGCGAGCGGTGTATACCCGCGGACGTCAGATCCGCGAACCGTCGGCTATCGTTAAAACCAAGTCCCGATCGTCGCTCGTCTTTGGATTGATCGGCTAGTTTAGGGGGCTTCAGGGCATAGTTGGAGGTATCGAGTCGATATGAAAGAGATCACTGCGGCAATCACCACTGGCGAACGAGGCCAGAAGCTACTTTTCGGCCTGTTTTTTATGCGCAGCGAGTGCCATGAGCCGGCGGTCGCGCCAGGCCTGCGCGGCGGCGAGCCGATCCTTCGGAACTTGCGCGCGCCGCGCGGCTTCCATGATGCCGCCGACTGAATCCGGCCACGTTTCCTCGCCCTTTGGCGGCGTGGCGATGCGGCGGATGGTTGGCCCGTAGCGTTGCATGTAATCGGCAACGCCCAACGGCGCATTGAGATCGATGGTTTCGACCGGCCCCATGAAACTCCAGCGCAGCGCCAATCCGTCGCTCAGCGTCTTGTCGAGGTCTTCCGGCGTCACGTAACCGAAGGCGATAAGCCGGAACGCTTCGTTGAGCAGGCTGGATTGCAATCGGTTCAGAATAAAGCCATCGATCTCCCGTTTCACGACGATCGGAGTCATGCCGCATTCGAGCATGATCGCGCGGGTGCGATCGACGGTCTCCGCGGAAGTCTTCTCGGAGCCGCATAACTCCGCAATCGGCGCGAGATGCGGCGGGTTCATCGGATGCACCACAAGGCAACGCTGCGGCGTCTTGATGTTGGCGAAAATGAGTGACGGCCTCAGCGCCGAGCTTGAACTGGCGAGGATCGCATCCTTGGGCGCGAGCGCTTCAACCTCGGCAAACAGCGCCTGCTTGGGTTCGAGCTGCTCGGCGATGTTCTCCTGCACATAACGGCATTGATCGAGTGCTTCCGGCAAACTCGACGCTGCCGTGATCTGGTTCCGGATCGCTTCCGAATCGCTGATGAGGTCAAACGAATGCATGTCGTCGAGCGCTGTCTTTACCCATTCGAGCGCGGTGGCCGATTGTTTCGTGTCCGAATCGAAGAGAGTTACGGTATGTCCGCCGCGGGCAAAAACGATAGCCCAGGCCCTTCCGATCAGGCCCGCGCCAATGATCGCGATCTTCATCGTACCCGCTGGCCATCGCCATCGAACACGTAAGTCGCGGCCTTCTGCAGTGCGACGCCGATCTTGTCGCCTGACTTGGCGGTGAAGTCCTTGGCCGACTTGATCGTGAGCATGCCGCCTCCTGCCTGAACCGTCACCAGCGTATGGTCGCCGATCAGCTCGGTCGTATAGACCGAGCCTTTGAGATGGCCCTTGGCGGGCTCCGTCACGGCGCAGTCCTCTGGCCTGAAGCCCAGCGTGGCATGGGCGATGCGGCCCTTGACCGCGACCGGAATCTTGGCACCTCCCGCCATGAAGTTCGAACCTTCGAGTGCGCCCTTGACAATGTTCATGGGCGGCGAGCCGATGAACTGTGCCACGAAGAGATTGGCAGGATCGTTATAGATCTGCGCCGGCGTCGCCAGCTGCTGCAGCACGCCGCGCTCGAGAATAGCCACGCGATGTGCGAGCGTCATGGCTTCCACCTGGTCATGCGTGACGTAGATCGTCGTGATGCCAAACGTGTTCTGCATGTGCTTGAGCTCGGCCCGCATATGGCCGCGCAGTTTCGCATCGAGGTTGGAAAGCGGCTCGTCCATGAGGAAAACCGACGGCCTCCGGATGATCGCGCGGGCCAACGCCACGCGTTGCCGCTGCCCGCCCGAAAGCTCGCGCGGATAGCGCGCGAGGAGCTGATCGAGTTGCACCTGGGCCGCCGCTTCTTTGATCGCCGCTTCCATCTCAGCCTTCGGCACCTTCCGCACCTTGAGCGGAAAACCGATGTTTTCGGCTACGGTTTTGTGCGGGTAGAGCGCGTAAGACTGGAACACCATCGATATGTCGCGATACTTCGGCAGGACGTTGGTGACGTCGCGGTCGCCGATCAGTACGCGCCCGCCGGTTGCGGTTTCAAGCCCAGAAAGAATGCGAAGCGCTGTGGTCTTGCCCGATCCGGAGGCGCCGAGCAGCACGAGAAACTCGCCCGGCTGAATGTCGAGGTCGAATTCTTCCAGCACCTTCACGGCGCCGAAATATTTCTGCACCTTGTCGAATTTGACCGGCACCTTTGGATTGCCACTCGCCATCTCTTAACCCTTGACTGCGCCGAGCAACACGCCCCGCGCTATGAAACGCTGCAGCACGATGGCCATTAGGATCACCGGCACAATCATCATCACGATGATGGCGCTCATCTCCCACCAGAAAATCCCTTTCTCGCCGGCGTTTTTCGCCGCTACCATGATCGGCATGGTCTGCACCTTGGCGTAAGCGAGGAACACCGCGAAGAGATATTCATTCCAGTTGAGGATCAGCACCAGAAGTGTGGTGGCGGCAAGCCCCGGCCGCGTCAGCGGCAGCACGATGTCCCAGAAAATGCCAAAGCGCGTGGCGCCATCAAGCTGGGCAGATTCCTCAAGCTCGATTGGCAGGTTGGCAAAGAAGTCATGCATCAGCCAGACGACGATTGGGAGGTTGGCCACCGCATAGACCACCACCAGCGCCAGATGCGTGTCGATCATCCCGACAGCTTGGAACATCATGTAGACCGGGATGATTACCACGATGGGCGGCAGGATACGCTGCGAAATGATCCAGAAGAGGATGTCACTGTTGCCAAGCGTTCGTGTGAACCGCCCGCCCAGCGCCCGGGCGAGGAAGAAGAAAAGCGCCAAAGCCACAGCCGAAGATACCCACCACGGCACGCCTGTATAGCTTGTGGCCGCGATCACCACCAAGGTGAGTGCCACGAAGACCATGATGTTGCCGAACTTCGGTTTGTATTGGATGCGGGCAAGCGCGTAAGCCGCCATGGCGCCGATCGCGACGCAGAACGCTGTCGAGAAGATGCTCACAACAATCGTATTTGTAAAGGCGTGATATATTTTGCAGATCTGCGGATCCATTGGCTGGATTTCAACCAGCGGCGACACAATGATTGCAAAAGTGTTGTAGAAGAACAGCCCAAACTGCCGGGCTATTGCCAGAAGGTTGCAATTTGGTTCGGTGTTGAACTGCGTCCGCCAGGCGTCAAGGTCTGGCTCGAAATCCCAGAACGGTATGTAGAACGGACCCAGATTGACCGTCACCGCATTCTTGAACGAGGTGATGATGACCCAATAGATAGGAAATAGCACGAAGACTGACCATAGGATTAGCAGCACATGAGCCGCGATGCTTGCGGCGGGCGACATTCTGCCGACGGCCGGTGGCTCGAACAGCCGCTCCATGAGGCTACGGTTCGCCTTCTCGAACTTAAACGGCGTGTCGCTCATGCCTTTGCCTTCCGAAGCTGGCCCAGCACGACGTAATTGAAGAAGGACGCACAGATGACGACAGTCAGGATGAGCAGCAGATAGGCAATGGCCGCCGATGAGCCAAAGTCATTTGCCCGCCAGATGTAGTAGGCGTGAAGCGTCATCGACTCGGTGGATGTCCCTGGCCCACCGCCGGTCATGATATTGGGGAGATCGATGATCTTGAAGGCCTCGATCATCCGTATAAGCAGAACCGTAACGGCAATCGGGATGATCTGCGGCCAGGTGATCTCGCGGAAAATCTGAACACTCGACGCCCCGTCGACCTGGGCAGCCTCCACATGGTCGCGCGGCACATTTTCAAGTGCTGCCAGCATGCAGATGAAGATGAAAGGTATCCACTGCCAAGAATCACAGATCATCATAACAAAACGTGCCGACCAGGCGTCTGCCGACCAGATCCAACTATCAACACCGAGAAATTTGAACAATGGCAGCAATGGGCCTTTCGACGAGTCCGCGACCATCCTCATCGCAAATCCAACGCCCAGGGGCGTGATCATGAGGGGGATGAAGAATACGACCCTGAAAAAGTTCTTTGCCCTGATTGGCTGTGAGCAGAGAAATGCAAGTCCCAGACCAATGACGAATTGCAAGGCACAGCCCACCATCACATAGAAAAGCGTCGTCATGAGCGTGCCGATGGGATTGCCGGAGAGCAGCGTGGCGCCCATGAGCCAGGCGATGAAAATGGCCATGGCCGCGGATATGGTCCTGCCGGTCATGCCGACCCAGGTCGTTGTCTTAATGGAACGGTAGAGCCACCACAGCACCGCTCCGGTTGCGGCAGCGAAGAAGGTGAGGCCAACGGCCCCTATCGCATCCATCTTGCCGAGGAAATGCACCTGCTCTGCGCCGAAAAACTGCTTGTAGAAGTTCTGCAGCCACACGAAGCGGAACTGCAGGCCATTTCCGGAGAACCGCACGCGGCTCAGCGCGAAGACAATCGAATAGAAAGTCGGAAAGATTGCGAAAATCAGGATGAGTGTGACCGCAGGGGCAATGAACAAGGTGCGCGAATGGCGGTCAAGCCATTCCCCCCAACTCTCATTATGAGAGGAGCCAGCCGGGGAGAACCCCGGCCGGCCAATCATGTCAGCCGTTGACATCGGCGAGTATTACTGGCCGGTGCCGAGCGCCAGTGCCTGGGCTTTGATCTGGGAATCGCGGCCGAAATCCTCGGTCACTTCTTCCCAGCCCGCTTCGATGTTCTTTAGCGCATCTTCTACTGTGGTTTCGCCAGCCAGGTAGCGAGCGATTTCGGTGTCGAGTATAACACTTGTATACTTGGCAGCACCGGGAATTTTCATATCCGACGCCATGTTAGGGTTACTCAGGGCACCGTTGATGGCGCCGAGATAGTTCTCCGCTAACTCTTTCGGCATGCCGGCCTCTTCCCACAAAGCCGTGCTTGCAAGTTGTGAAAGACGGTAGGGTTGATAGCCTGTGGGACCTTTCGTCACGTCGATGCTCGATTGTGCTGACTGGTTCATGTATGAGATGAACGCATAGGCAGCGTCCTTCTTCTTCTGGTCAGACTTGGCGTTGATGGCGCCAGCCCAGCCGCCAAAAGCTGCGAACGGCGCATAGTTGATGCCATCAACCGAATGAGGCGCGTTCTCCTTCGTCACCGGCACAAGCTTGCCCGTGGCGCGGTCCAGCACTTCCTTGCTACCCACTGCGCTAATTGCGTAGATCAAGCCTTTCACCGCTTTAGCATCGTCGCCGAGCTGCAGCGTGCCGGGATCGCCCCATTCGATGAACATACCACAACGACCCGTCAAATAGATTGGACGCATGTCCGTGATGTCCAAGTTCAGCTCTTCCGGAGGACTATACTTACTGGTCTCCTTGTAGATCTCGAATGCCCTCTTCCAAGCTTCATTGTTGACGATAGGTTTCATCGTGGCGCTGTCAAAGTGGAAACCTTGGGATGTGCCCATGGTTTGCACGTAAGATGCGGCAATCGTCTGAACGGCAAAGTAGGATTGAGCATTGCGCTTCTTGAATGTGCAAAGGCCGTAGTCTGGCTGGCCATCACCGTTCATATCCTGGCCATGGATCTTGGAGGCCACATCGAGATATTCATCCCATGTCTTGGGCGGGGCAAGGCCGGCTTTCTCAAGCACATCTTTGCGGTAGTAAACCATCTGGAAGTCGCCATCGACCATCAGCAGCTTGGTCTTTCCACCGATCTTCTGGCCGAACTCGCGGAAGTAAGGTGCCACATCTGCCAGGTCAACTTTTGTGTCCTTGGCGACATAGGGATCGAGGTCTTCAAGAAGCCCCGCCGCATCAAGTTCCACGCCCCAGCCAGCAGCGAATACAGCCATATCAATGGAGTTGGTGCCGGTGGACCAATCATTCTGGACCTTCGGGAAGATTTCCGCGAATGGCACTTCCGTCACCACGATTTTGGCGCCAGTGGCGGCCTCAAAATCCTTGCCACGATCAATCAGAGGGCCCGCGATCACATAACCGGGCCGCGTCAGAATGTTGACGGTGACACCGTCGAACTCGCCTGCACTTGTAGTGGATACAAAGCCGCACACAGCGGCACCAGCCAGCAAAATGCCGGCCAACACTTTCCTCAGAGCCATAACTTCCTCCCATATATGGCGGCGGGTCTCCGCCTGCCTGATTGAACCTTAGCCTGACTGTCGTTCGAGTCAATTAGTCAATCCGAGTGACGTATCCTTGGGGCATGATGAAGCAAAAGCGGCGAGTCGGATCCCCACATGACCCGGATTGGCCCGAACACGCGGATCACGTGTTCGGCGTAGGGCCTCAGCGTCTCGACCGTCCACCCGGGCTTCGCCTCCGTCGCAATGCCGGAGAGCTTGCAGAACACGGGCGTCGTCCGCCGTCAATGATCATCGCCTTACTCCTCGTCGAACCGCGCCGCCACCAGCGTCTCAAGCGCCGCGATAGCCGGTTCCGCTTGTGGCCCCGAAGCGGAAACCAGGATCGATGTTCCAAGCGCCGCGCCCAGCATCATCAACCCCATGATCGAAGTGGCGGGCACGGTCTGCCCGTCCCGGCTCACCGTGATGCTGGCATCGTAGCCTTCCGCGCATTTGACGAATTTGGCCGAGGCTCGTGCATGCAGGCCTCGCTGGTTCACGATCGCCAGTTCACGTTCGATCGTCGCCATCAATCCCCCAGGATTTGGCTGGCGATATTGATGTACTTGCGGCCGGCATCCTGAGCGGCGGCGGCCGCCTTGTGCAGGTTCATCTCCTTGCGCACGCGCGCGAGCTTGACCAGCATGGGAAGATTGAGCCCGGCGATCACTTCCACCTTGCCTTCTTCCAGCAGCGAAATGGCGAGGTTGGAAGGCGTTCCACCGAACATGTCGGTCAGCACGATGACACCCTGTCCTGAGTTGGCGCGCACGACGGCGGCGGCGATGTCGTTTCTTCGCGCTTCCATCTTGTCGTCGGGGCCGATGGCGATGGCTTCGATGCCCTCTTGCGGGCCGACGATATGCTCCAGCGCATAACGGAATTCGTCGGCCAACCGGCCGTGCGTGACGAGCACCAAACCAATCATCTGCGTCTCAAGCCAAAACCCATGGCAGGGGCAATCTCCCGCAAGGCCGCGCAATCTGCTCCGATAATTTGCGGCACGCAACTGGTTATGACGTCATTCAAAATCAAGCGCCGCCCTCACCCGCGCCGGGGCGGAAGCCAATGTGGAATCGATCCTTACGGCACGCAGCGGAATGCCAAGAACATCGATGTTCTCCGAAGCTTCCGGCATCCGCTCGATTTTGCGGTGTTCGGTGAGCATAATCGCGAGCATCAGTTCCACAGTGCGGCGCGTTTTGACTGGCGCGATGCCAATTCCGCGGATTTCGAGTTTACCAAGGAGACTGGCCGGCGCTCGCGCCATCAGGCGATTGCCAGTCCGGGTCACCGTTACCTGATCGTCGGAAACAAGCTCTGCGCCGCGCATTTTGCGCCCAATGCCGCGGCCCGGCTGGTCGATCAATCGCAGCGCGAGATCGGACTTGCCCGAACCGGGCGGCCCAAGAATGAGCACGCCGCGTCCGCCGATGGCAACGCAGGTTCCATGCATCGTCGCTTCAGGCTTTGTTTCGCGGTGACCAGTCATCTTCGACAGCCGGAATGCGGACCACGAAACGAGCGCCGAGAATGGCGCGCTCGCCATCGGGGCCCACCTTTCCCAACCGGTTCTCCGCCCAGATTCGTCCCTTGTGCGCATCGATGATCTGCTTCGAGATCGAAAGCCCGAGCCCGGAGTTCTTCCCGAAAGAACCTTCCGGCCTGTCGGTGTAGAAGCGCTCGAACACGCGGTCGAGATTATCGGGCCTGATGCCGGGGCCTGAATCCTCCACGCGGAACTCAACCTCTTTCGGCGCGCGGCGCAAGCGCACATGGATCTTGCTGCCGGGTGCCGTGAACGAGCGCGCATTATCGAGCAGATTGCGCACGACTTGCCCCAGGCGCGAGTCATGCGCCAGAACCATGTAGGCACGCACCGGATCGACCGACGCCGGCGCGCGGTGCACATCGAGCGTGATTTCCGCTTGGTCCTCCTTGCGAGTCTCGTTGGCCAATGAAACGATGGCGCCCAACAGCTTTGTCATATCGGTGGGCGCTGTTTCGGCCCGCGCCAATTCGGCATCGATCCGCGATGCGTCGGAAATGTCGGTGATCAGCCGGTCGAGCCGGCGCACGTCGTGCTTGACGATGGCGATCAGCCGCGCCCGTTGCTCCTCCGTCTTCACATATTGCAGCGTCTCGACCGCGCTGCGCAAGGATGTCAGCGGGTTCTTGAGCTCATGGCTCACATCGGCGGCGAAGGCCTCGATCGCGTCGATCCTGTTATAGAGCGCGCCAGTCATGTCGCGGAGCGAGCCTGAAAGATGTCCGATCTCGTCGCGCCGCGCCGTGAAGTCCGGAATCTCGACGCGCTTGTCGATGCCCCGGCGCACCCGCTCCGCCGCCGCCGAAAGCCTGCGGATCGGCTCGGCAATCGTTCCCGCGAGCAAGACGGACAGGAGCACCGCCACCAGCGCCACGAACCCGAATGTCATCAGAACAATCCTGCGCTCGCCCGCGAGCCGCGTATCGATCTCGCCGCCCGTGGTCGACAGAACAAGCGCGCCGAGAACCGCCCGGAACCGCTGCACCGGAACCGACACGAGCACGATAATCTCCCGTCTCTCATCCACGCGGACAACGCTCACCGAAGCGCCATTGAGCGCCGCCGCGACTTCGGGAAACTCCCGGCCATTGTCGATCCCGTACTCCTTCTGCAATGGATAGGTCGAGGCGAACAGCCAGTCGTTGATGCGCCGCCACCACCCTATGATCAGATTGGGCGCGGGTTCCGGACGCGTGAGATCTGATTGTATGATGTCGCCCCGCCCGTAGAGGAACCGGCTGTCGACCACCAGATTGCCCTGGGGATCGATAATCCGTGCACGGACGGTTGTGTTGGTGAGCAGCCGCCGGAGCACCGGAGCCACCGTTTCTGGGTTGATCGGAAAGTCGAAATTGGAGGCCGACTCGTCCGGCGGTACGGCTTCCTGCTCGGTATCGAGAAGATCCGGATCGATGACGATGGAACCGGTGTCGGCGGTGGCCGAACCCGCCACCGCCGCGGCAATGATATGGGCTTGGGTTGTGAGGCTCTGGACGCGGGCCTCGATCAGCCCCTCGCGGAACTGGTTAAAGTAGAGAATACCCGTCACCAGGATGGCCAACCCCGCGAGATTGAGCAGTACGATACGGCTCGTAAGCCGCGCGGGTGCAAGCCTGTGCACCCACCACAACAGACTATTCCGTGGCGGTGGTGCATCGCCCGGGTCGTCTGCGTCTTCCGGTTCGGAGAGCTCGGGAGCTTCCGGTTCTTTGGTTTTATCGAGCACCGGCCCCTGGGGCCTCCTGACGGTTACTGCTCCTTGAAGCGGTAACCCACGCCGTAGAGCGTTTCAATGCCGTCGAAGGCGGCATCGACCTGGTTGAACTTCTTGCGTAGCCGCTTGATGTGGCTGTCGATGGTCCGGTCGTCGACGTAGACCTGGTCGTCGTAGGCAGCATCCATGAGGGCATCGCGGCTTTTGACGATCCCTGGCCGCTGCGCCAGAGACTGCAAAATAAGGAACTCGGTCACGGTAAGCGTTACCGGCTTGCCATCCCAAGTGCAGGAATGCCGGTCCGGGTCCATGGCAAGCTTGCCGCGTTCGATAACCTTGGCGGCTTCCTGCGGCTGGGCCTGACCATCTCGGGCGCTTGCCCGCCTCAACACAGCCTTCACCCGCTCCACCAAAAGCCGCTGCGAAAACGGCTTCTTGATGAAATCGTCCGCACCCATCTTGAGGCCGAAGAGTTCGTCGATCTCGTCGTCCTTGGAGGTAAGGAAGATGACCGGCAGGTCGCTCTTCTGGCGCACCCGGCGCAACAGTTCCATGCCATCCATGCGCGGCATCTTGATATCGAAGATCGCGACATCGGGCGGATGGTCTGCAAGGCCCTGCAGGGCCGCGGCCCCGTCGCTGTATTTTTGCACGGTGTAACCTTCGGTTTCGAGCGTCATCCCCACCGAAGTCAAAATGTTACGGTCGTCGTCGACAAGCGCGATCGTCGGCATCTTTCTGTTCATCCTTATTGGTTCCTCCGCCGCCTCTAGGGGTGAAACTGGAACAAATTGTGGCAGCCAACATAGACGAAAAGCTGCCGGAATGCGAGGATTGGCAATGGTCAAAAATCGTACATTTACAGGCACCGAAGCGCGGCAGCTTTTGAGAAGGGCTCGGTTCGCCAGCCTCGCCACAAAGTCGAGGAAGGACGGCACGCCCTATGCCTCGCTCGCCAACATCGCAACCGATGGCGAAGGCCATCCTCTACTTCTAATCTCCAGGCTCGCCTGGCACACCCAGAACCTGGAAGCCGATCCCGCCGCCAGCATCATGGTGGCCGAGCCGCCGCCTGAGGGCGACGTACTGACTGGCTCCCGCATCACCGTCCTGGGGCGTTTTGAGCGCACGGAGGACAAAACTGTCCGCCGCCGTTACCTCGCCCACCATCCCGCAGCCGCGATGTACGCGGACTTCGGCGACTTCGGCTTTTGGCATTTGGTCCCATCCGCCATCCATGCCGTCGCGGGCTTTGGCCGCATCGAAACGCTTGAACCTGCCGAAGTATTCCCGTCCGCTGGCGAGATCACTGAGATCGAGGCAAGTGCCATCTCCCACATGAACGAAGACCATGCCGATGCCGTTAAGCGCTACGCCGCCTCGCTAGGCGGCAATGCCGATGCAGGTTGGCGCATGACCGCCATCGATTGCGATGGCGCCGACATCTTCGACGGCGGCAAGGTGCTTCGTTTCGAATTCCCGGAGCCGGTTTTTTCGGCGGCTGCACTGCGGCAATTGTTTGCGCATATGAAGGGGTAACGGCCCGGTTTGGTTTGATTACGAGACCGAGCGCCCAGGAGGAACCAAGATGAGGTTTCTCTCGGCGCGCTACGTGCTGGGTTTCAGGCTTCCCGCATTCAAGGTGAAACCGTTGAAAGGGTGCTCGATCGGCCAGATTGTGAGCGCCACCTAAACCGGCGCGTCGGCACGCATTAGGCCTTTCGACTTCAAGTCTTTCCACAACCCCTTCGGAATCTTGACGCTCATGGTCTTGAGATTGAGCGCCACTTCCTTCGGGCTTGCCGCGCCCGGTATCACGGTCACCACCGATGGGTGCAACAGTGGGAAGCGCAATGCCGCCTGCGGCAGTTTCACCTTATGAGTCTTGCATACGGCCTCGATGGCCGCGACTCTGTCAAGAACGGCCTTGGGAGCTGGGTCGTAATTGTACATCGCTCCTTTGACAGGCCCGACGGCAAGGATGCCTGAGTTGTAAGGTCCGCCGAGCACGATGCCCGCTCCGCGCTCTACGCACAGCGGCAGGAACGATTCGAGCGCTTCCTGTTCGAGCAACGTGTAGCGTCCCGCGAGCAGGAACAGGTCGAAGTCCCCCTGTCGAAGCAACGTTTCGGACACCTGCCATTCGTTGACGCCAGCGCCAATCGCCCTCACTACTTTCTCGTCGCGCAGTTTGGCGAGCGCCTTGTATCCGGAGGACATCAGCGTCTTCACATGCGCGTCGCGCGCCGCTTCGCTCCCGTGCGTGAACATATCGATGTCGTGCACGAAAAGGATATCCACGCTGTCGGTGCCGAGCCGCTCAAGGGAATCTTCGAACGAGCGCATGAAGCCATCGTACGTATAGTCGAAATTTTCCCGCCGCGACGGCGTGTCGAAGAACTTGCCGATCCCGGTCCGCTCATTCGGCAGGCAAACGGTCAGCCGCCGTCCTACCTTGGTCGAGATCACATAATCCTGCCGCTTCTTGCCGCGCAGGAAGTGGTTAAGCCGCGTCTCCGAAAGCCCCAGCCCATAGAGTGGTGCGGTGTCGTAGTATCGGATGCCGGCCTTCCAGGCCGCATCGAGCGTTGCTTGCGCGTCCTTTTCCGTGTGGGGGCGAAACAGATTGCCGAGCGGCGCCGTTCCAAAGCCAAGTTCGCCAAACTTGATCGCCGCTCCAGACGGAGCCTTGAAAATTTTGTGTTTCATGCTGTTTGTCCCAACTCCCGCCAGCAGAGATAAACCGAGTCCTCGTTGCAACACCAGTCCTGTTCCGCACACGCCATTGACGGATAATTAACCTAGAAATCTGACTCTACCAGAAGGTTTCGGAGCCGTCCGGGGGGACCGGGCGGATGGCCGGGCCTTGTTCTGTAAACTGAGGCATACAATGCGTAACCTTATTGCCGCTTCGGCGGTGCTCACCGCCGCCACTATGACGGCGTCTTCCGCCATGGCCGCAACGGCCACCGGCAGCTTCAACGTTCAGGTCGTGATCCAGGAGACCTGCATCGTTGCATCGCCCCCGGCCACCACTCTCGATTTCGGCACGCAGACGCTGCTGAACGCCAACGTCGATGCAGCAACGACCATCCAGGTTCAATGCACGAATGGTACCGACTATGACGTGTCGCTCGACAATGGTCAGAATGCGTCCCGGCGCATGCGGCTTGGCGCCACCGCCAATTATGTCGACTACGAACTCTATACCGACGCCGCGCGAACCGCGGTTTGGCCGACGGCCGCGGGTGCGGCGCCCTATCCTTACACGGCCGACGGCACAGCCCAGAACATCAGCGTCTATGGCCGCATTCCGGTGCAGACAACGCCGCCCGCGAACGCGTCCGCCTATACGGATGTGGTGGCGATTACCGTCACCTACTGATTCGGGAGCAACATCATGAAGCAGCTTCTGCTGGTCGGACTTCTGGCCCTGGGTGGCATGATCGCGGTGGCGCAAGCCGCCGCGTTGCAAGTCGCGCCCGTGAGGCTCGATGTGCCGGCGCCGGGAGCTGCTTCCAAAATTACCTTACGCAACACCGGCGATACCATCGTCAATGCCCAGGTCCGCGTCTTCCGTTGGACCCAGGTCAAAGGCAAGGATGTGCTCGCCGAAACGCGCGACGTTGTCGCATCGCCGCCGATCGTCAAACTCGATCCGGCGAAGAGCAACGTGATCCGTATCGTTCGGACATCGAAGACACCAATTCAAGGCGAGGAGGCCTACCGCCTCATCGTGGATGAACTGCCGCCGGCTCAAGGCAAGGCGGGCCTGTCGATCAACTTTGTATTGCGTTATTCGATTCCCGTCTTCTTCAACGCCACGGCCCAGAAAGAGGCGGCGCTCGACTGGTCGGTCCGTTCGCAGAACGGCAAGACCATCGTCACCGTGGTCAATTCGGGCGGCAATCATTTGCGTCTTTCAGGGCTATCGCTGAAGCCTGAAGGAGGAAAGCCGGTCGACTTCAGGCCGGGTCTTGTGGGCTACGTCCTCGCCAATTCCACTGCACGGTTCGAACTCCGCAAACCGGTGAAAGGTCTGCGGCCAGGCGCCACCGTGCTGCTCACGGCGGAAGGAAATGATGGCCCTGTTCAAGCCAAGGCGGAGGTTGCCGCGGCGAACTAGGTTCATTGCCGCCGCGCTGACGACATTCCTGATCTGCGTTTCGCCTGCCGCCTTGTCCGCGGCAGGCGAAGGCGTACCGTTGCAGCTCGAGGTCTCGATCAACGGCCAGGCGCTGGGCTTGATCGGAGCGTTCGTGCAGATGCCGGATGGATCGCTTCATGCGACCGCAGGCGAGCTTGCCGAACTCGGCATCAAGACCACCATTGCCGATCCCATGCAGCTCGTGGCGCTCGCCAGCCTCTCTGGCGCCGCGATGCGTTACGACGAGTCCGCGCAATCGATCGACATCCGGCTTGAGGACGCTGGACGGTTGTCAAAAGTTTTCGATGCTCAGCAGACCGATGGCGCAACAGCGGAGAGCTCGGGAATGGGAATCGTTCTCAACTACACCGCCTTCGCTTCGACCACGCTGGGCGGCGAGGGCAGCCTCGCGGATTCGAGCAACGCATCCCTCACTCTCGATAGCCGCGCCTATTCGCCCTTGGGTGTTCTTTCGAATGCCGTCATCCTTGGCGAGACGGAGGAAAGCGATGCCGGTGTTCTGCGGCTCGATACCACCTGGAGCTACGATCACGCGGACTGGATGATCGAAGCGTCCGCCGGCGATGTCATCTCGGGCGGTCTCGCCTGGACGCGGCCAGTCCGGATAGGCGGTGTGCAGTTGCGCCGGAACTTCGGTGTGCGGCCGGACCTTATCACCATGCCGCTCCCATCGGCGTCAGGAAGTGCTGCCGTTCCTTCGACCGTCGATGTCTACATTGGCAATGTGAAAGCCTACTCGCAGGATGTGCCGGCCGGCCCCTGGTCCATCGCCAACATTCCAGCGGTCACCGGCAGAGGCGAAGCCCGCATCGTGGTTCGCGACGCCACGGGCCGCGAAACCGAAACCGTATCGGACTTCATCGCATCGTCCGACCTGCTGCGCCCGGGCCTCACCGATTTCTCTGCCGAGGCAGGCGTGGCGAGAGAGAGCTACGGCAGCAAATCTTTCGATTACGGACAAGAGCCGCTCGCCTCCGCCAGCCTGCGTCATGGTCTCACCGACGGGCTCACTGCCGAAGCACACGCGGAAACTGGCGATGGTCTTCTCAATGGCGGCGCGGGGCTTGTCGCGGCGCTGGGCACGTTCGCCATCGCCAGCTTTTCGGCTGCCGCATCCTCATACGATGACCGCGAAGGTCTGCAGCTCTATGCCGGACTCGACACCGAAGTCTTCGGCGTCACCATCAACGCGGCGACTTCCCGCACATTCGGCGAGTATTCGGACCTTGCATTCGTCATCTCCCGCGATGCTGCAAGCTCCGCCGCCGACTTGTCCGATGCCGAACCGGCCAAAGCCATCGACAGAATATCTCTCGGCTTCCAGCTCCCGTTTGACATAAATGGAGGCTTCGGCCTCTCCGGGATCCATGTCGAAACCGCCGATGGCGAGGAAAACTGGATCGGCACCGCGAGTTACACGCGGCCGCTCTGGGGCAAGTCCTCGCTCAGCGTCTCGTCCTTCGCCGATTTCGGAGACAGCGGAAATTATGGTGCGTTTGTCTTCTTCTCCTCGCCGATTGGCGGCTGGGGTTATGGATCGGCGGGCCTGACCACAAGCGAAACCGGCGTCTCGGTCAGCGCCGATGTCTCCAAGCCGCGCGGCGATGCGCCGGGAAGTTTTGGCTGGCGCGCGGAGGTACGCGAAGGCGACGCGCCGTCCTATCGTGCCGGCGCTTCTTACCGCACAACCTTTGCCGACATGGAAGCAGGCGTCAGCCATGCCGGGGGCGAGACTTTGACGACAGCGCTCGCCGATGGCGCGCTCGTGTTCGCGGAAGGCGGTTTGTTTGCGTCCCGCCGCGTCGACGATGCTTTCGCGGTGGTGGACGCGGGCGCTCCCGGCGTCACCGTCTATCACGAGAATCGCAACGTCGGCCGCACCGGAAAATCCGGCAAGCTGCTTGTCACCGGACTGAGGGCTTACGAGAAGAACAAGATCGAGATCGAAGTCCAGGATTTGCCGATGGACGCGGACTTTGGCGAAACAGTTGCCGAGCCCGTTCCCGCATCGCGCGCGGGAGCGAAAGTCGATTTCGCGGTGAAGCGCGGCATCGAAGCGGCGATTGTGGAACTCGTGGATTCGGAAGGCCAGCCCATCGCGCCCGGAACCGAAGGTACGTCTGCCGCTGGCGAAAGTTTCACGGTGGGCTATAGCGGCCAGGCCTATCTGACCAAACTGATGCCGCGGAACGTGCTGACGCTGGCGACGAAGTATGGTCCGTGCACGGCAGATTTTTCGTCAGCCAGGCAAGTGTCAGGAGTCCAGGCCTACATTCCCGGTGTCGTGTGCAAATGAAGCGCGCCCTCGCTGCTCTTTGTATCATCGCCTCGAGCGCTTCCCCGGCGCTTTCACAAAGCTGCAACTTCACCATGCCCAACATCAACTTCGGCACCATCGACCTGACAACGGGTGTCAACTACGACACCAACGTGACTTTCCAGGCCATTTGCACCGGCATCGCCGGGCGCACCGTTCGCATTTGCCCTAACTTCAACGCGGGATCGGGCGGCGTCGATGGCACCGGCGCCAACCGCTACATGCTGAACGGCATCAATCAGCTCCGCTACAATCTCTATCGCAATGCAGCTTTCACGCAGGTGTGGGGCTCCCGCACTTGGGGCCTGCCGCCGGTACCGCCCACAATCAACATCGTCCTCAATGCCGCCGGCTCGGGCACCAGCAATACGGTGGTGAGAGGCCGGGTCTTCTCCGGCCAGGGCGCTTTGCCAGTCGGACCCTATTCATCATCGTTCGCCGGCGCGCAAACGCGGGTCAATTACGCCTATTCGACGTCGGGAACCTGTCCGGCGATTACCACGGCAAATCTCAATCCCACGCAAACCCCCTTCTCCGTGAGCGCCATAGCCGGGGGCGTCTGCACGGTCACCGCGACAAATCTCGATTTCGGAGCACAAACGCTGCTGAACAACACCGTTGATGCGAGCAATTCCGTGAGCGTCCGCTGCCCCTCGGCTGTTCCCTACACCATCGGCCTGAACGGCGGAAACACGGGCGCCGCCGATCCCACGGCACGCGAGATGGACAACGGAACAGACATCGTCACCTATGGCATCTACCGCGATGCCGCGCGCAGCCTCGGCTGGGGCGAAACGATTGGCGTCAACACGGTTGCCGGTACGGGCACAGGCGCCGTTCAGAATTACACCGCCTACGGCCGCATACCGGCGCAAGTCACGCCACCCGCGGACACATATTCGGACACGATCGTGGTGACGGTGACCTACTAACGCTTCTCGTGGCCAAGGAGATTTTCCGGCGAGAAAGCCTGTGCCAGCTGCGCCTCGTTCATCAGCCCCTCGGTGAGAACCGTGTCGCGGATCGAACGGCGTTCCGCGAGCGCCTTCTTGGCGATGCGGCTTGCTTCGGCATAGCCGATGAATGGATTGAGCGCGGTAACGGCCACGAGTGAACCTTCTAATAGCTCCCTGCAGCGCTCGCGGTCCGCTTCGATGCCGTCGATACATTTTTCGCGCAGCACCTTCATGCCGCGCGTCAGCATGCGCATTGATTGCAGGATGTTGAGCACGATCACAGGCTCCATGGCGTTGAGCTGCAACTGTCCCGCTTCGGCTGCAATCGTCACGGTCAGATCGTTGCCGATCACCTGATAGGCGATCTGGTTCACCACTTCTGGGATCACCGGATTGACCTTGCCTGGCATGATCGACGAACCGGCCTGCACGGCTGGCAGCCTGATCTCGCCAAATCCCGCGCGCGGCCCTGAGTTGAGCAGCCTCAGATCGTTGCACATCTTCGAAAGCTTCACCGCAATGCGTTTCAGCACGCCCGAGAACGTGACGAATGCGCCCATGTCCGACGTTGCTTCGATAAGGTCACCCGCCGGCACCATCGGAACGCCCGAGATCTCCGCGAGATGCTTTATCGCTGATTCCGAATATCCATCCGGCGTGTTGATGCCGGTGCCAATCGCAGTGCCGCCGAGATTGACTTCGCGCAGCAGGCTGGAGAACTCCTTCAGCCGGTCGATGTCCTCTCTAACCGTCACGGCGAAGGCGCGGAACTCGGAGCCAAGCCGCATCGGCACCGCGTCCATGAGCTGGGTGCGCCCTACCTTGATGACATCGTGGAATTCCTCTGCCTTGGCGAGCAGTGACTGTATCAGTTTCTCCTGCTGCTTGATGAGTGCGGGGCAGCCCCTGAGCATGGTGAGGCGCACGGAGGTCGGATAGACGTCATTCGTCGATTGCGATAGGTTGACATGATCGTTGGGATTGATCGCGGCATAATCGCCGCGCGGATGCCCGAGCACCCGCAACGCCATGTTGGCGATCACTTCATTGGCGTTCATGTTGGTGGAGGTGCCAGCACCTCCTTGCAGCATGTCGACGATGAAATACTTGTGGCCATCGCCGAGGATCACGGCATCGCAGGCCGCGATGATGGCATCGGCAATGCGCGGTTCAAGCGCGCCAAGGTCACGGTTGGCGAGAGCTGCCGCTTTCTTGACCATGGCGAGCGACTGTACAAGCTCCGGGTAGTGGCGGAGCGCAATTCCGGTTATGGGGAAGTTGTCCGCAGCTCTCGCTGTGTGGATGCCGTAGTCGGCATCTTCCGGCACCGGCAGTGTGCCGATCGAATCCCGTTCGTTGCGGGTCTTCTTCACAGCGGCACCTCCTCCAATTCACGCTGCCGACTATAGGCTTTCCCCGGCTGTTGCGGAAGCGGTTGCCGAAGTAACAGCTTCGCCTATAATCCACCGCTTCACGCGGTCGCTGGCCACCGGCCTCGCGCCTGTTTGAAAGAAAAACAAGGGAGGACTTCATGGATCGCCGAAAGTTCATTCGTAATGCCGGAGTTGCGTCGGCGGCGACGGCCGCACTTGCCACGCCGGCCATTGCCCAGTCGATGCCGGAGATCAAATGGCGGCTCACATCGAGCTTCCCGAAATCACTCGACACGATTTTCGGTGCCGCTGAGACCTTCGCCAAGTACGTCGCCGAAGCGACCGACAACAAGTTCATGATCCAGGTGTTTCCGGCCGGTGAAATAGCGCCGGGCCTCGAGGCCGCCAATGAAGTCGGCAAAGGCTCGATCGAGATGTGCCACACCGCCAGCTACTACTACTGGGGCAAAGACCCGACCTATGCCTTCGCCACGGCCGTTCCCTTCGGCCTCAATGCCCGCCAGCAGAATGGCTGGATGTACTACGGCGGCGGCGTGGACTTGATGAACGAGTTCTATGCCACGCAGAACCTGATTGCGTATCCCTGCGGCAACACCGGCGCCCAGATGGGCGGCTGGTTCAGGAAGGAGATCAATTCGCTGGCCGATCTGCAGGGCGTCAAGATGCGCATCGGCGGCTTTGGCGGCAAAGTCATTTCCCAGATTGGCGTGGTGCCGCAACAGATCGCCGGCGGCGATATCTACCCCTCGCTGGAAAAGGGCACGATCGACGCCGCTGAGTGGGTCGGCCCCTATGATGACGAGAAGCTCGGCTTCTACAAGGTCGCCAAGTTCTACTATTATCCAGGTTGGTGGGAAGGCGGCGCCATGCTGCATGTCATGACCAACACGGCGAAATGGGCGGAGCTTCCTCCCGCCTATCAATCGATCGTCAAGACGGCAGCGCAGGCAGCCAACAGCGACATGATGGCGAAATATGACGCTCGCAATCCGTCGGCGCTCAAGACCCTGGTGGGAGGCGGCGCGGTACTCCGGCCCTATCCGCAAGACGTGATGGAAGCGGCCTTCAATGCTGCCAAGACCACCTATACCGAGATCTCCGGCAGCAATGCGGCGTTCAAGAAAGTACACGACTCGATGATGGCCTACCGTGCCGATGCCTACCTCTGGCAGCAGGTCTCGGAGAATACCTTCGATACCTTCATGATGGGCCAGCAGCGCAAGAAGATGCTTTGAGCTCGGGGAGAGAACTACAGCATCCGGTGCAGCTTGCCGCCATTCGCCTTGAGCCAGTCCTTGGCTTCGGCCGCATCGGGGCAATGTTTCAGGACGAGGCGCCAGTAGGCGGCGCCGTGGTTCATGTGGCGGAGGTGGGCGGCTTCGTGGACGACCACGTAGTCGAGCACTTGAGGCGGGGCCATGATGAGGCGCCAGGAATAGGAGAGATCGCCTGAGGAAGAACACGAGCCCCATCGGCTCTTCTGGTCGCGCACGCTGACGCGGCTGACCTTGACACCCATCTCGGCTGCCCGGCGATGCGAGGCTTCGGTCAGTTCGCGCTTGGCTTCGCGCGCCATCCAGTCCGCCAATCTCCGGGGAGCGTGAGCTTTGTCTCCAGGCACCAGAATGCGCGCTTGGAGTTGATCGATCCAGATCAGGCCGCGCAATTCGCCGGTGTAGACCAGTTCATATTCTTCGCCGCGGAAGAGAATGCGGGATGGATCGTCTCGTTGTGCTTCTGTTTTCGCAAGCTGCTTCTCGATCCAGCCCTGCGATTTGTTGACGAAGGCCATCGCGTCGTTTCGCGAAACGCGGTGTGGGATCGTTACCCGGACCTCGGACATATCGCGCGAAAAGCGCAACACGAGGCGGCGGGCGTTTGCATTTTTGCGGAAGACGACGGGCAACGAAGTGCCGCTCGCGTTGATGACCATTGGCGCGAGTGGTTCGGGCCGGACAAGATTTTTCAGAAAGCGGGCGACGCCGCGCATTAGCCTTGCGCGTTGAGGAAGGAGACGATGCGCGGCACGACTTCCTTGCGGAACTTGTTGCCGTTGAAGACGCCGTAGTGGCCGACGCCTTTTTGCAAATGGTGCAGCTTCTTTTCCGGGGCAAGCGATGAACACAGATCGTGCGCGGCTTCGGTCTGGCCGACACCAGAGATATCGTCGCGCTCGCCTTCGACGGTCATCAGCGCGGTGCGGGTGATCTTGGAGGGATCGACGGTGATGCCGCGATGCTTGAAGGTGCCTTTCGGCAGATCGTGATTGACGAACACGCGCTCGACGGTTTGCAGATAGAATTCGGCGGTCAGATCCATCACCGACATGTATTCGTCGTAGAACGCGATGTGTTTATCGGCGCTATCGCCGTCGCCTTCGACCATGTGCCAAAACAGCTCGCGATGGGCATCGACATGCTTGTCGAGATTCATGGTCATGAAGCCGGACAATTGCAGGAAACCGGGATAGACCTGGCGCAACATTCCGGCATGCGGCGGCGGCACGGTCATGGTGGAGTTCTTTCGGAACCATCCGACGCCGCGCTCCTCGGCGAGTTTGTTGACTGCCGTTGGATTGCGGCGGGTATCGATCGGCCCGCCCATCAGCACCATGGCTGGAGGAGCACAGGGATCGTCCTCCGCGTTCATGATTGAGACCGCGGCCATCACCGGAACCGAGGGCTGGCACACCGCCATCACCGAAGTGCCGGGGCCAAGGGTGTGTAGCATTTCGATTACGTAGTCGATGTAGTCATCGAGATCGAAGCTGCCCTTGCTTAAAGAAACGGTACGGGCATCGACCCAGTCGGTGATGTAGACATCGTGGTGCGGAAGCATGGCTTCCACGGTGCCGCGTAAAAGCGTGGCGTAGTGGCCCGACATGGGGGCGACGATGAGGAGCTTTGCTTCCTTGCGGGTGCTGTCCTGTTTTTCGAAGTGCAGGAGATCGCAGAAGGGTTTCGCCCAAACGACTTTCTCGGAGACGCCGACGCACTCGTTGCCCACGATCACCGAGTCGATTTCGAAGGCAGGCTTGCCATAGCGGCGGGTGGCGCGCTCAAACATTTCGAGCGAGGCGGCCATGGAGCGGCCGACGAAAGTAGAAGCCAGCGGATTCGATGGACTTTGCCAGAAATTCAAGCCGAGATCGGCGGCCGCCCGCATGGGCAGCATGGCCGCGTGGTTCATCTCGTAGAGGTAATAAAGCATTCACTAGCCCCCGGGTTTCAGGTCGGCAAAAACCGATGCTGCGCTGCAAACGTAACAACTCCGTTCACGCCAAGCAAATGATTAGCCACACACTTTCGTCTCATGCCCATAATGAGGTTACGCAATGGAAACCTCGCCGGATTGCTATCCGCCGGCCTCTATGGCCTCGGAGAGGCCTTTCGCCAGGGCCTTCGCATCTGTCGAATAAGTGAAATGTTTCAAGAACTTACCTTCCTTGTCCATGAGGTAAACGATGCTGGAGTGGTCCATCAGGTATGCGTCCCCTTCACCGCTCTTCTTGAAATAGACGCGATACGCTTTTGCCACAGCGGAGATTTCTTCCAAACTGCCGGTGAGCCCTACCATGCGAGGATGGAAGTTGGCGACATAGGCTTTCATCGTTTCGGGCGAATCGCGCTCGGGGTCCACGGTAATAAAGATGGGCTGGATGGCTTCGCCCGCGGCTCCGAGTTCGTCGAGCGCTGCCGACATGACTTGCAACTCCGTGGGACAGACATCCGGGCAGTAGGTGAAGCCGAAGAAAATCAGCATGTATTTGCCGCGGTAGGTGGCTTCGGTGACCCGCTTGCCGGTGTGATCGACAAGGGTGAAGGGGCCGCCGACCAGAGCGGTGCCGGTTCCAGTTGGCTGGCGTCCGGGTGGGTAGGCCATGAGATAAACCCACAGGGCGGCGAGGAGGAGAAACGCTACTCCGGCTATGGGCAAGTAGATTCTGCGTGTGAAACGTTCGGGCATTCAATCTCGCTCTCGTCTGGCCTACTATATAGTATGCGCTTTGGAGTTCTGCATGGAATTCAGGCCGACATGGAAATCCGCGGCGGGGCCGGAGGAACTGCCCAGCCTGAGGACGCTGGTGCGGCTGCGCTGGATGGCGGTGATCGGGCAGTCGGTCGCGGTGCTCGGCGTCTATTTCGGCATGGGATTTCCGCTGCCGCTGGGCTGGTGCCTCGCCGTGATCGCGCTCAGCGCGTGGCTTAATGTATTTCTCGCCATTCGTTGGCCTTCGAGCACAAGACTCACTTCGCGCGCCACGGCGCTGCTGTTGGGCTACGACATCCTGCAGCTTGCCGCCCTTCTCTATCTGACAGGTGGGTTGGAGAATCCGTTTTCGTTTCTGTTTCTAGTTCCGGTGACGGTTTCGGCCACGTCGTTGCAGTTGCGGTGGACGCTGGCATTGAGCACCTTCGCCTTTGTCTGTGCCTCGATCCTGGCCTTCATTCATCTGCCGCTGCCTTGGAGCGGTAGCGTGCCGCTCTCGCTACCGCAGATCTATGTGACAGGCATGTGGGTGGCGATCGTGTGCGGTGTTGTGTTCTCCGCGATCTATGCGCGGCGCATCGCCGAGGAAGCGCGGCAGATGTCGACGGCGCTGACTGCAACGGAATTGGTGCTGGCGCGGGAACAAAGATTGTCCGCGCTCGACGGATTGGCAGCTGCGGCAGCGCATGAATTGGGGACGCCGCTTGCCACCATAGCGCTCGTTGCCAAGGAATTGAAGCGCGAGCTGCCTGCAAATGGTCCGCATACGGAGGATATCGAACTTTTAATTGGCCAGGCCAGCCGCTGCCGCGATATTCTGGCGCGGCTTGCGAACCGCGATACGCCGGCTGATGATGTTTATCAGCAGGTGAAGCTGACGTCCTTGGTCGAGGATCTGGTGGCGCCGTTGCGCGGCCCGGATATCGAGATCGATGTGCATGCGACGGGCATTGGGCCGGAACCGGTTCTTCGAAGAAATCCCGCGATCGGATACGGGCTCGGAAACATTCTCGAGAACGCGGTCGATTTCGCGGTGGCGACCGTGATCGTCAGGGCCACTTGGACATCTGTAGATGTGAAGATCACCGTGTCCGACGATGGGCCGGGATTTCAGCCGGGCGTGTTCGAGCGATTGGGCGATCCCTTCGTGACGACGCGGCCCGGATATGGTGCGGGCGAAGCCGATGGCGGGCATCAGGGCATGGGGCTTGGGTTCTTTATCGCCAAGACATTGCTCGAACGATCGGGTGCTTCGGTGGCGCTGGCCAATCCGGGCAAGGGCGCCGAAATCTCCATCGTGTGGCCGAGGCCGGCCGTCGAAGCTGGTACATCGTCTGGAAATGTGGCAAACGCCGCCACGACATGAAACGAGACTGCTTATGAACGCGCCAACACTGCCAGCCGACATGACGCTGCTTCTTGTCGATGACGACAAGCCGTTTCTGATGCGGCTGGCGCGCGCCATGGAAACCCGTGGCTTCTCGGTGAGGACTGCGGAGTCGGTGGCGGAGGGGATCGAGCAGGTGCGGCAGTCAGCGCCTGGTTATGCGGTGGTGGACTTGCGACTCGGCGATGGCAACGGACTCGACGTGATTGAGGCGCTGCATGCGGCCAGGCCCGATGCCCGCGCCGTGGTACTCACAGGCTACGGCAATATCGCCACAGCTGTGACGGCAGTGAAGCTCGGCGCCATCGACTATCTGGCGAAACCGGCGGATGCCGACGCCGTTCATGGCGCGCTCATTTCCGATACCGCGACGCGCACGGCGCTGCCGGAAAATCCCATGTCGGCCGACAGGGTGCGCTGGGAGCACATCCAGCGGGTTTACGAACTCTGCAGTCGCAATGTTTCGGAAACCGCGCGCCGGCTGAACATGCACAGGCGGACCCTGCAACGAATTCTGGCGAAACGGGCACCGAAGTAAGTATCAGGTGTCAGGTGTCAGGTGTCAGTAGTCAATGATCAGATTTCTGACACCTGACACCTGACCCCTGACACCCGTTTACCGATTGGAAACCATCAGGGCACGTGGCGCTGGCGCTGGCATGGCCGTTGCTTGGTTAACGGCGGCAAGTTCAGCAACGAGGTGCGACCATGATGTTCAAACACGACCTGGCGAAGAGCCGGAAGGTTTTCGAGAAACAGGGCTACATCCTGCTCAAGAATGTGCTTTCCGACGAATTCATGAACTATCTCAAAGACTTTCACCGGCGCTCGATGGCCGGCGCAGTCACCGAAAAGGGACAGTGGCGGATCGGCGGCAAGAAACAGCAGTTCCTTTTCGACTTCGGCTCGGACGAGGCGGCACTCGAATTCCGCGCCGGCATCGCGGCACTCACCGGTTTGAAGCCGGAGAAAATCGCCATTTCGGAACGCCATCTGAAGCAGTACGAACTTGATGCGCCGGATTATCCCAATCCACACAAGGACCGTGGCGCTTCCAAAGTGTCGATCGGCCTGCCGATCAGTCTTGGCAAAGGCACCAGCGTCTGCGTCATGCCGGGCCTCGACCGCACGGCGAACGAAGGCGAACGCGCGGTGTTCATGACAGAGACGGAGCGGCCCGATCTGGCGCGCATCTACGAATCAAAGGACGCGATGTTTCTGAACGAGCAATTGGGCGACATGATCGTGTTCCTCGGTTCCACCATCTGGCATGAACGCGTCCGCCCGCGCGGCACGGCGGTGCTCTACATCAAACTCAACGACGAGAACCTGGATCCTCTGGGCGAAGACATCTATGCCGCCATGAACGCCAAGGCAAAGGTGGCGGCGTAAGTTCGTCAGTATACAGAATGCTTCGTTTCCGTCATCCCGGCGAAAGCCGGGACGACGCATTTTGGAGAGAGGTGCTTTTCCCATCCAACTCCGAAACAACAGGCGTGCATGTCGACGGCAAATCGGCGCGCCACATCAGCACTGCCCAGCCGGTCGTGGACAGCGGGCCATGCTTCGAGTCCACGGCTTCAGAGGTGAGTACTGCCTGGTAGCAGTTTGTGCCACTGCGATGGAGCTTGAAGCAGCCGCCATTCATCGAGCGGTAGAAGAAGCAGAAGTTGTCGCCCGAGATCGACCAATTGCCGGTGTCGCGGGTGAGGTCGTCCTTGTAATCAATGGACCCCGAGGGCGCGTATGTTTCTTCAAACTTGATGCCATTCGGATAGACGCCGGCGACGCGTTTTCCGGCGAATGTGTTGCGCATATCGTCGCCACTCATCCATGCCGTCCGCTCTTCCGAGGTGGCGATCGGCGCGAAAATGCAAAATAGAAAACACACACATGCGCTGATGCGAATGGTCACAGCACCTCCGCTTCCGGATCGTAGAGGCTGTGCAATCTCAGCGCAGCGGCGCGGGCGAATTGGAGCGTTACGGCTTTGCGGCGCGAGGCGTGAAGCGGATGCGGTTCGGGTTGGCGCTGGATGTCGGCGCCATAGGCGTCGGCGACGATCAGGCCTGCGGCCTCGGGAATGATCAGCGGGTCGAGCGACTGGGGGATCGCGAAGTAGAGCTTGTCACAAAAGTCGCGGTAGTCGTTCCACTTGTGATCGGCGCGGAAATCCTCGATCGACGATTTGATTTCGACGATCCAGATTTCGCCGTCGCGGCCCAGCGCAAAGATGTCGGCGCGGCGGCCGGTCACCAGCGTGAACTCCGTTACCGTGGCGAAGCCCGCGGTGCGCAGCAGGCGGCAGGCGCCGCGCTGCACCGCCGCTGCTGTTGCCGATTGCCTGAGATCGGGCCTGAGTTCCACCACTTGGACTCCGTGTTGACGCGCCATGAATACCGCGTCATGTTCGAACCCACAACGACCCCGGATCGCGGGGCGCGCACTCGAGGGGAAACGCGTGCAGCTTTTGCTGGCTCTAAGCCGGGCGATCGATCTGATCACCGGTTTGATCGGTTATCACATCCGCTGGCTCATCCTTGCCGCCGTGCTGGTGAGCGCCACCAATGCCATCATCCGCAAGGCCTTCGACATCAGCTCCAACGCCTGGCTCGAACTGCAGTGGTATTTCTTTGGCGCGGTTTTCATGCTGGCGGCTGCTTATGTATTGCAGAACAACGGACATGTGAGGATCGACGTTGTCTCGAGCAGGATATCGAAGCGCGCGCGCGACTGGATCGACCTCGTTTGCCACATCGTGTTTCTTCTGCCGCTCACTCTCACATTGATCTGGCTGGGCTGGCCGTTTTTCTGGGAAGCCTATCGCGACGGCGAAATCTCCGCCAACGCCGGAGGCCTTGCCGTGTGGCCGGCAAAACTCTTCGTGCTGGCGGGCTTCGTGCTCCTGTTTCTTCAGGCGCTCTCCGAAATCGTCAAGCGGATCGCCGTGCTGAAGGGCGACATCGAAGAAACCGATCCCCGCGCGGGCCACGCATGATCGAATTCATCGCACATAACCTGGCGCCGATCATGTTCCTCTCGCTGATCGGATTTCTGCTCCTGGGTTATCCCGTTGCCTTTTCGCTCGCCGCGAACGGGCTCTTGTTCTTTGTCATCGCAGTCGAGCTCTCGCCCTATTCGAACGAGATTTCGCTGTCGTGGGAACTGCTGCGCACATTGCCGGGCCGCGTACTCGACGTGATGCGGAACGACACGCTACTCGCGATTCCATTCTTCACCTTCATGGGAATTATTCTGGAGAAATCCGGAATGGCCGAAGACCTGCTCGACACCGTGGGACAATTGTTCGGACCAATCCGCGGCGGGCTTGCTTATGCCGTCGTGCTCGTTGGTGCACTGCTGGCGGCGACAACTGGCGTGGTTGCGGCCTCCGTCATTGCCATGGGTCTTATCTCTCTGCCGATCATGTTGCGCTATGGCTACGACCGGTCATTGGCGACGGGTGTCATCGCGGCGTCAGGAACGTTGGCGCAGATTATTCCGCCTTCGCTGGTGCTGATCGTTCTGGCGGATCAATTGGGCCGGTCTGTCGGCGACATGTACGCGGGTGCGTTGATTCCCGGCCTGATGCTCACCGCGCTGTACTGCCTCTATGTGCTGGGGGTAACCATCTTCAAGCCACAGGCCGCACCGGCATTGCCGCTTGAAGCGCGCACGCTGGGCGGCGGCATAATGTCGCTCCTGGTTCTCGTCGCCGTGGGTATCGCACTTGGTGCTGTGTCGTGGTGGTACCTCTCCACGCGCCTTGAGAACGGTGCGGGCATCTGGGCGGCGACGATATCCATTGGCATGCTCTATGCCACCGCCATCATCGACCGACACGCACACCTAAACCTGCTTTCGCGGCTCGCCGAACAAGTGGTGATCGTGCTGATTCCGCCGCTGGCACTGATCTTCCTGGTGCTCGGCACCATCTTCCTCGGCATCGCCACACCGACCGAAGGCGGCGCCATGGGTGCGGCTGGCGCGCTCATTCTCGCCACGTTGAAACGGCGGTTCTCGTTTGCGACGCTGAGCAGCGCGCTCGAGGCCACCACACGGCTCTCGTGCTTCGTGCTGTTCATCCTGATCGGCAGTCGCATCTTCTCTCTCACCTTCTATGGCATCAATGGCCATGTATGGGTGGAGGAACTATTCTTCGGCTTGCCCGGCGGCGTGTGGGGATTCCTCATCGCGGTCAACGTGCTGGTGTTCATTCTCGGCTGCTTCATCGATTTCTTCGAGATCGCCTTCATCGTCGTGCCGCTGCTGGCACCAGTCGCGGCAAAACTCGGCATCGACCTCGTATGGTTCGGGGTCATTCTGGGCGTCAATCTGCAAACCAGCTTCCTGACGCCGCCTTTCGGCTTTGCGCTGTTTTACATGCGCTCCGTTGCACCATCGGCGCCTTATGTCGACAAGCCGACGGGCCGCACTATCGCAGGGATTGCAACGACGCAGATCTATCGCGGCGCCGTGGCCTTCATTATCCTGCAGTCGATCATGATTGCGCTGGTGGTTCTCTTTCCGGGACTTGCGATCAATCAGCAGGGCCCGGCGGTCGATCCTTCGACTATCGAAATCGAGCTGCCCTCGCCAGGCGGCGATCTCGGCATCGCGCCGCCGCCGGACTTCTCGCAACCGCCGGAGATTACTCCGAACTAGGTTCCTGTTGGCAAGCATTGAACGATGTCGGCTGGGTTTGAGCATCGCCAGGGGGCATTGTCTGCGGAGCAAGAGAATTCACGTGCTTTGGCTCCTCGGGAAGGCAAAAGGCGTGAGACCCCCTTTCCCCTTGCCCCACCCTTCCGGATGGACTATGCCGCACCCGTTCCAGGCCGCCCTTAACCGGGCGTCATCAACGGGATGGTTTCTATCCCAATCTGTTTCAGAACCTGAGCACCCGCGCAGCCTGGGGGCGTTGCCCCGGTCCTGAAGCTTTGTCGAGTTTGCCTTGGCCTCCTCCATTTCAACCCAAGGAGCAGGCCGGGACGTCCTAGCGGGTTTTCCGCCGGGCCAGCCTCGATTTTTGAAGGACACAACAACTCATGGCGAAATCCGCCGTTTCAATGAATCCCACCCGCGAAGACTTCGAAGCTCTCCTCGCCGAAAGCTTTTCTGATAATCCCGCCCTCGAAGGCGGCGTCGTCAAAGGCCGCGTCGTCAACGTCGAGAACGATTTCGTCATCATCGATGTCGGCCTCAAGATGGAGGGCCGCGTCCCCGTCAAGGAATTCTCGCAGCCCGGCCGCCCCGACGAGATCAAGGCCGGCGACA
>JBJXGL010000202.1:0-2770 GCA_046160365.1 Aestuariivirga sp.
GCGGCCAGTACAAAGACTGCTGTTGTACGAATCGACATGGAAATCCCCTCCCGAGGTTGCACGCCGGCGCCCTCGAAGCCGAGCGTGTTGGGACGACTGTATCCGAACAGTGGGCGGGTGTCAAGGAGCGATTCGATCGTCACTTGTTAAATCATTTGCCGGGCGCCGGACGGGAGGGAAACGCTGGGCGCGATTCGCGGCAATGCCCGGCTCTCGCAGCCTCAGCCCAGTATCGTGTGACCATAATGTCCAGATGAAGCTCGCAACCGGATTCGTCGCGGGGGCCGTGCTCCTGCTCGCGCAAGGCACCGAATACCCGGCGGTCAAGTACCGCAGCAACTACCTGGCGAGCTACTATCTCTCGCAACTTCAGCTTCAGCCCAACTCATTTTCCTTGCCGCCTCAACTTCAAGGGGATGAGATCAGGAGTTCTGAGATTGCGAATTTTCCGCCATAGTCAAAATCAGAAGTGGGCGGGGAAAGAACTTCCACGATCAGCTTGGGGTTGGTGATCGTGTCAGCGGCTCCGTCGGTGAACGCTGGTTTGCCGCAGACGATCATGATGTCGGGGAGGAGAAACCTGGTTGGAGTGGCGCGGACCCGCACCGGAGCTACGGCCAGATGGCAAGGAGTTTTCTCCAATCGCTGAACCAAGGCATGGGCGGTATTGCCTACTATTAGTCCATGCTCCCAAGTGACATTGGCAATCGGAAACATCTCACCGTCGTGATACTCGCTCTGGCGTTCGGCGACACGATCAACCGCCAGATATTCCTCAACCGATAGTTTGACGACGGGAGCAGCGCCCATAAGGGTATTCTAGCGCCATGCTCCCCGATCAGGTGCTGGTGCCGGCGTAGAGTGCGGCGAGCGGCAGGGCGATGTCGAGCGAATCCAGTTTGGCCACCGCATCGAGTCCTTCATAAATGGTGAGTAGCCAGCGCCCGTCCGGAGTCTTGCGGAAGACCTCGACGTTGGGCTGATCCTGCGCGATCAGGACATACTCTTCAAACGAGGGCAGACGGCGGTAGAGGGCGAACTTTTCGCCGTGATCGTAATTCGTGGTGGAAGGCGAAAGAACTTCGACGATCACCTTGGGATTCGTGACGGTATCGGCGTGCTCGTCGGTAAGGGCCGGCTCGCCGCAGATGATCGTCTGATCGGGGTAGATGAACTTAGTTGGGCTGACTCGTACTCGGATCTGGCTCGCGATCCTGCAGGGCCCGCCGTCTAGACGCTCATCTATGCGACGGCCAACTCTGGTGACCAGGAATCCATGCCTGAGGCTGACGTCTTCGAGCGGGAACATCTCGCCATCGTGGTATTCGCTGGGCCTCTCGGCGGCGCGGTCGAATGCGAGATACTCTTCCACCGACATTTTGACAACGGGAGCTGCGCCCATGGGTCCATTATAACCGCCGCTAAGCCGACAGCAGTCCCGATATCAACTTCCCGCCGTTGACGTTCTTCACGGGCCGTCCGATGGAGGTCTGGTGCTCATGCGTGGGATCGATGCCCATCATCGAATAGATGGTGAAGAGTAAGTCCTCGGGATCGACGGGATTATCGGTGATTTCGGTGGCGGTCTTGTCAGTGGCGCCGATGACGCGGCCGCCTGTCAGGCCCGCGCCTGCAAAGACGACGGACCAGGCCTTGTTATGATGATCGCGGCCCGCGTCGCCGTTCACTTTGGGCGTGCGGCCGAATTCGCCGTTGGCGATCACCAGCGTTGAGTCAAGCATGCCGCGTTCGGCGAGATCTTCCACGAGCGTGGCAAAGGCGGGGTCGAATTCGGGCAGCAACGCCTTCTTCATGATGTTGAAGTTGTCGCCATGCGTGTCGTAGTTGAGCCAGCCCTTGGCCACGGTGACGAAGCGAACGCCCGATTCAACCAGCCGGCGGGCGAGCAGACAGCCCTGCCCCACGGGCGTGCGGCCGTAGCGTTCGCGTAGCTTCTCGGGCTCGCTGGAAATGTCGAAAGCCTTCTTGGCGGCGGGGGAATTCAGGAGATCATAGGCGCGATGATAGAAGCCGTCGAGCGCCTTAAAGTCCGGGCTCGCTTCTATAGAGCGGAACTTCTTGTCCATCTGTTCGACCAGATAGCGGCGATTGCCCAGCCGGTCCCAATCGACATCGGCGGCCAGCGTCAGATCCTTGACTTGGTAGCCCGTCACATTGGCGTCGCCGGCGATGAATGGGTTGTACTCGCCGCCTAGATACCCAGCGCCGTAGGAAGGAAACGTATATGGCACGGCCACATAGGGCGGCATGCCATTCTTGGGGCCGAGTTCTTTGGAGACCACCGAGCCCATGGCAGGAAACTCGATGGTGGGCAGCGGTAGATAGCCCGTAAGTAAGTAGTTGATCGCGCGCTCGTGGTTATTCTCTTTCGAATGCATCGAGCGCAGAATCGTGAGTTTATCGATAATGCGAGCGGTGCGCGGGAGATGCTCGCAGATCTGGATGCCGGGTACGTTGGTGGGGATGGGATTGAACTCGCCGCGAAACTCCTTGGGAGCATCGGGCTTCATGTCGAAGGTATCCTGGTGGCCGCAGCCGCCGGACTGCCAGACGAGGATCACCGAGATATCTTTCTTCGGCTTGGGTGCGCCCTCGGCGGCGCGGAGAAATTGAGGCAGGCTTAGCCCCAGCGAGCCCAGCGACCCGATCTTCATGAAGTCGCGGCGTCCGAACAGATCCGTGCGATTGGTTACTTGCATGAAAACGTCTCTCCTCAGTGATTGTACAGAAACTCTTTGGAACTGACGAG
>JBJXGL010000203.1:0-6451 GCA_046160365.1 Aestuariivirga sp.
CACCCAGACAACGTTTGCCAGCCGCTAGGTGGCCGGGTCGAAGCCCGGCCATGGAGAGAACTTAGAGGGTGCCGAACGCCGGCGCTTGCCCCCATCCATTTCAAAACCGTTCTCTCATCATGCACCAACCATTGGTTCCGGCTTCCGCCGAAATGACGAAGAGGCAAGCAGTGGAAAAGTCCCGCCTCTCGCACTCTCGCACCAGACTCAGCTATAACCCGCCCATGCTGACCGCCATTTCCATCCGCGACATCGTCTTGATCGAAAAACTCGACATCTCGCTCGAGCGGGGCCTCACCGTGCTCACCGGCGAAACCGGGGCCGGCAAGTCCATACTGCTCGATGCCCTGGGCCTCGCTCTTGGCGCGCGAGGCGACTCCTCGCTGGTGCGGAATGGCTGCGACAAGGGCGTGGTCACCGCCTCCTTCGCGCTTGTCCCCGATCATGACGCCTTCGGGTTATTGCGCGAACAAGGTCTCGAAGAAGAGGGCGAGCTGGTGATCCGCCGCATCCAGTCCGCCGATGGTCCGAGCCGCGCAACCATCAACGATCAGCCGGTGAGCCTCAATTTGCTGCGCCAGATCGCCGGCACATTGGCCGAAATCCACGGCCAGCATGCCGACCGGGCGCTGGTCGATGTGGCCATGCATCGCCGTCTCGTCGATGCCTATGGCGGGCTTGAAGCGGAGGCGGAAACCGTCGCTAGGTTTTGGGAGCAGGTGAGTTCAACCCGCCGCGAGTTGGAAGACCATCGCGACGCCATGGCGCGCGCCGAGGCCGAGCGCGATTATCTCGAACATGCGGTCAAGGAACTTTCCGCTCTCGATCCGCAGCCCAACGAAGAGACCCAGCTTGCCGAGGCGCGGCAGGTGATGATGAATTCCGAACAATACGCCTCCGCCATCGGCGAGGCCGAGGACGCCTTGACCGGCGACGGCACCGCGCAGTCGCGGCTCAATGCAGCGCTGCGCAAGCTCGAACGCCGCCGCGACACGGCCGGCGGCCGTCTCGATCATGTCTGCGGCGTGCTCGACAAGCTGATCCTCGACATCAACGAAGCCTTCAGGGCACTCGACGATGCCCGGCGTTCCTTCGCCTTCGACGAACGCGAACTGGAGAAATCCGAGGAGCGCCTGTTCGCGCTCCGGGCTGCCGCGCGCAAGCACAAGAGCACGGTCGATGGCCTGGCGGACGTGCGCTCCCGCCTCGAACACGATCTGCAAATGCTGGCCGATGGCGGGCAGCGGCTTGTAGCACTCGAGGCCGCGTTCAAGGCCGCGCAGGAGCGCTTCGATACCGCGGCCGAAAAGCTTTCCGGCAAACGGATGAAAGCCGCGAAGTCGCTCGACAAGGCGGTGATGGCGGAGCTGCCGCCGCTCAAGCTCGAACGCGCGCGCTTTGCGACGCGGATCGACACCGATGCCGGGAAACCGGGCAGCCACGGCATCGACAAGGTGGAGTTCGTGGTCTCCGCCAATCCGGGCACGGAACTATCGCCGCTGATGAAGGTCGCATCCGGCGGCGAGCTGGCGCGCTTCATGCTGGCGCTGAAAGTCGTGCTCGCGGCGAAGGGATCGGCACCGACACTGATCTTCGACGAGATCGATACCGGCGTTGGCGGCGCTGTTGCGGATGCCATCGGGGCCAGACTCGCGCGGCTGGCGAGCGGGCTTCAGGTTCTCGCTGTCACCCACTCCCCGCAAGTGGCCGCGCGCGCCGGCCAGCATCTGCTTATCTCCAAGATGGAAGAAGTGTCGAGCAAGCGCATGGCCACCCGCGTCCAGCCGCTCTCGGACAAAAGCCGCCGTGAGGAAGTGGCGCGCATGCTGTCGGGCGCAAAGGTAACGGATCAAGCCCGCGCCCAGGCCGATCAGCTGCTCAGAGGCACGGGGTGAATGTTTCACATCGATTGCCAACCCGGCGAAAGCCGCTTCCGGATTCACACGTATGTTCGCGAAAGCCCCCTTGTTTCGTCATTCCATCCAAGCCGTCGCAAGGCGACGGCGCGAGATGGAACCCCGCTTTCGAGCAGCTGCACTGAAGCGGGGTTCCAAATAAATGCTGCGCTCCGCTCCGCATTTTTTGGAATGACGGTTTGGAACCGGAAAACGATGTTTGCATATGATAGCGGCGAAAGCCGTAATGACGGTTGAGAGCGAGCATGGCCAAGCTCACGCTCGAGCCGGCGCGCATCGAACACGAGGCTCTTGCTGCCGAGATCGCGGAGCATGACCGGCGCTACTATCGGGAAGATCAGCCATCGATTTCCGATGCCGCGTACGACGCGCTTCGAAAGCGTCTGCTCGATCTCGAAGATGCGTTCCCGGAACTCATCGATGCCGAGTCTCCTTCGCAGCGCATCGGAGCAGCGCCTTCCGAAACCTTCTCGAAAGTCCGCCACCGCGTGCCCATGCTGTCGCTCTCCAATGCCTTCAGCGACGAGGATGTGACGGACTTCATTGCCCGCGTGCGGCGCTTCCTCAATCTTGGCGAGGACGCCGATGTCGAAGTCACGGCCGAGCCCAAGATCGACGGGCTCTCGATTTCGCTTCGCTACGAGAAGGGCAGGCTGGTTCAGGCGGCAACCCGCGGCGATGGTGCCGAGGGCGAGAATGTCACAGCCAATGCCCGCACCATCAAGGACATCCCGCACAAGCTTTCCGGCAAAGCCCCTGATGTGCTCGAAGTCCGCGGCGAAATCTATATGTCGCACAAGGACTTCGCGGCATTGAATGAGAAACAGAGTCAAGCTGCCGAGAAAGTTTTCGCCAATCCCCGCAACGCCGCCGCCGGTAGCCTTCGCCAGCTCGACGCGTCGATCACGGCGTCCCGCCCGCTCCGTTTCTTCGCCTACACCTGGGGCGAGGCGCCCGATCTCGATGGCGATACGCAATGGGACGTGGTGCAGGGCTTCAAGGCGATGGGCTTCCCGGTCAATCCCTTGATGACGGTGTGCCGCTCCGGCGAACAGCTTCTCGCGCAATACAAGAAGATCGAATTGCAAAGGTCCACGCTTGGCTACGATATCGATGGCGTTGTTTATAAAGTGAATCGGCTGGATTGGCAGGAGCGGCTGGGCTTCGTCTCGCGCAGCCCGCGGTGGGCCATCGCTCACAAATTCGCCGCCGAGAAGGCAACGACCTTACTCGAAGGCATCGACATTCAAGTGGGCCGCACGGGTGCTCTCACCCCGGTGGCGCGGCTCAAGCCCGTGACTGTCGGCGGCGTCGTCGTCTCCAACGCCACGCTCCACAACGAAGACGAAATCGCCCGCAAGGATATTCGCATCGGCGACACCGTGATCGTGCAGCGGGCAGGGGACGTGATCCCGCAGATCCTCGGCTTCGTGGCGGAGAAGCGTCCGAAATCGGCGAAGCCCTATGAGTTCCCGAAAGTCTGCCCCGCCTGCGGCAGCCATGCCGAGCGCGAGGATCGGGGCAGCGGCAAGACCGATGCGGTGAGGCGTTGCACCGGTGGCTTGATCTGCCCGGCGCAGCGGGTCGAGCGTCTCAAGCATTTCGTGTCGCGCAACGCCTTTGACATCGAAGGCTTCGGCGACAAGATCGTCGAGGAATTCTACGCGGACGGACTCATCCAATCGCCGCAGGATATCTTCACGCTCGAAGCCCGCGATGCCCGCGCGCTCAAGAAGCTGAAGGATCGAGAAGGCTGGGGCGTATCGAGCGCCACCAATCTCTTCGAAGCCATCGCCGCGCGGAAGAATGTGGCGCTCGACCGCTTCATCTTCGCGCTTGGCATCCGCCACGTCGGCGAGACTACGGCGCGGGTGCTGGCGCGGTCATATGGATCGGCAGAGGCTTTGCGCGATCAGATGACAGCGGCATCGGACATGGCAGGCGATGCCTGGACCGAACTCAACGCCATCGACGGCATCGGCACGGTCGTCGCCGAAGCCATCGTCCAGTTCTTCGGCGAGCAGCACAATATCGAGGTCTTCAACGCGCTCCTCGCGCAGGTGTCGCCAGCACCGCTTGAAGCGGTCAACACGGCCTCACCCGTGGCCGGCAAGACGGTCGTCTTCACCGGCGCACTCGAACGCATGACTCGCGAGGAAGCCAAAGCCATGGCCGAGCGGCTGGGCGCCAAAGTCGCGGGTTCGGTGTCGAAGAAGACCGACCTTCTCGTCGCTGGGCCGGGCGCGGGATCGAAGCTCAAGGACGCGCAGAAACACGGCGTCGAAGTGATCGACGAAGCCGATTGGTTCCGCCGGGTCGGTAGTTCGGCTGGCGCATGAGTTCTGTCAGTGAATTCCGCCAGGGTGTCAGGGACATTCTGCCGGTCATGTTCGCGGCCGTTCCTATCGCGCTCCTCTGGGGAACGCTGGCCGTCGCCAAGGGGCTCACGCCCGTCGAAGCGAGCCTGATGAGTTTTGCGGTGTTCGCGGGCGCTTCGCAATTCGTCGCCATCGATCAATGGAAGGAGCCGGCGCCGTGGCTCGCGCTCACAGTGACGGTTTTCGTCGTCAACATTCGTCACGTCCTGATGAGTGCATCGCTGTCGCGGCACATGCAGCACATGCCAAAGCGGCTCAGGGCGCCGCTATTCTTCTTCCTGGCCGACGAGAATTGGGCCTTGGCTGAAAGACGAGCGGTGAAGCAGCCGCTGACGCTCGCCTATTATCTGGGGTTGGGCTTGCCGCTCCATGTCTGCTGGACAGCCTTCACTGCGGTCGGCGCATTTGCGGGCCGGGCGCTTGGCGATCCCGCGGCATACGGTTTCGACTTCGCCTTCTCGGCCATATTCATCGCCATTCTGGTTGGGTTCTGGAAGGGGCCACGCACAGGCGTGGTGCTCGCGGTGAGTGCCGCCGTTGCGGCGCTGGTGAAACTCACCGTGCCGGGCGCATGGTTCATCGTCGCGGGCGGCCTTTCCGGGGCGCTGATAGCAGCGCTTCTCCATCGCGAGGGAGAAGCTTGATGATCGACGGCCCGACACTGCTGGCGATCGTCGGTATGGCGCTTGCGACCTATGCGACGCGTGTTTCTGGCTACCTTTTGCTTGGCGGCGTCACCGTGCGCGGGCGCCTCAAGGCGGCACTTGATGCCCTGCCACCCGCCATTCTGGTTTCCGTCATAGCACCGACGGTCGTGGCTACGGGTCTTGCTGAGAGTATCGCCGCCGCCATTACCATTGCCGCCGCTGTGCTGCGTCTGCCGATGATTGCCGTCGTCGCGATCGGCGTCGTAAGCGTCGTGGCTCTTCGCGCGGTCATCGGTTGAGACGTTGACACGAAGTTCGTGTAGCACTATCTTCGTGTCATGAACGAACAACAAAAAAAACTGCGCGCGCAGAAGAATGTCACAATTTCAATGGACCCTGAACTCTTGCGGAGTGTCCGTCTGAAGGCGGCAGCCGCAGAGGTCAGCGTTTCTGGATTCGTGGCGCATGTATTGCGTGAGTCCTTGAGCAAGGATGGGTCCTATGAGGCGGCTTACCGCGCATGGCGGAAACTGAAACCGACTAATATCAGTTCGGGGAAACGCTATCCGAAGCGCGACCAGCTCTATGACCGCCATCGTTCACGTTGACGCAAATGTGCTCATTTACACGCACGATGCGTCACACGAGAAAAAACGGGCGCGCGCCGTGGAGTGGCTTGACGGGCTTTGGAAGGAACGCGCAGGCCGCATCAGTGCTCAGGTTCTTGCGGAATTCTTCAACGTTTCGACGCAATACCTGAAACCTGGACTGCCGCCTGAGCGCGCGCTGCTTGAAGTGGCCGCCTACCAGGGATGGCAGCCGCTTCCGACAAGCGTCGAACTCCTGTTGAAGGCAGCCGGAGTTTTCCAGCGTTTCAAGCTCTCCTGGTGGGATAGCATCATCGTTGCTTCGGCGGTCGAGCAGGGGTGCACCCATCTTCTCACGGAAGATATGCAACATGGCCAATCAATCGGCAGTCTGACGATCATCAATCCGTTTCACATCGCGCCGCAGGCTCTCTTGAGCCATTCGAGGTCCTGACCCGAAAGCAGGAGCCCGATCTCGTCCAGCACGCGGGCGTGATAGGCGTCGAGCCAATGCAATTCGTCCCGTGTCAGCAGCGTGGTGTCGATGAGTCTGCGGTCGATGGGGCAGAGGGTCAGCGTTTCGAAGCCGTGCATTGGCCGTTCACCGCCCTTGATCTCCTCGGCCTCCGTCACCAGCAGCAGGTTCTCGATCCTGATGCCGTAGTGGCCCATCTTGTAGAAGCCCGGCTCGTTGGAAAGGATCATGCCGGGCGCGAGCGCGGTGCGATCGATCTTGTTGATGCGGGCAGGGCCTTCATGCACCGAGAGATAGGAGCCAACACCGTGACCCGTGCCGTGGTCGTAGTCGAGGCCCGCCTTCCATAACGCGGCGCGCGCCAGCACATCGATCTGCGATCCGCAGGTGCCTTTGGGAAAACGGATCATCGACAGGCCGATCATGCCCTTGAGTACGCGGGTGAAGC
>JBJXGL010000204.1:0-3627 GCA_046160365.1 Aestuariivirga sp.
GGAACTGGCCCGTCGAGGGCCACGACATGACGCAAGCTAGCCAGGCACGGCACGATGCGCCCGAAGCGGGTCTGTCGCGCACCAACTTAGCGCTCGCCTTCGGATCGATCGGCGTCGTCTTCGGCGATATCGGAACAAGCCCGCTCTACGCCATGCGCGAGGCGCTGCATCCTGTCGTTGCGGCGGGCGGAGACCTGCGGTCCGCCGTGCTGGGCGTGGTATCGCTGCTGATCTGGGCGCTCATTCTCATCGTGACGCTCAAATATGTCGTGTTCCTGATGCGGGCCGATAACAAGGGTGAGGGTGGCATCCTCTCGCTTGTCGTGCTGGTGGAAACTCTGCTCAAGCGCAAAGGCGGCCTCGTGCTGGCGCTTGGCATGATTGGCGCGGCCTTCTTCTTCGGCGACGCCATGATCACGCCCGCCATGTCGGTGCTCTCGGCGATCGAGGGACTAAAAGTCATCAATCCGCGCTTCGAGAGTTATGTAGTGCCGCTGACGCTCGCGGTCCTGATCACGCTCTTCTTGTTCCAGTACAAGGGAACGGCGGGAGTGGCGGCACTCTTCGCTCCCGTCACCACGCTGTGGTTCCTCGTGATCGGCATCATGGGCCTGTTCCACATCGGCGACGATGTGGGCATTTTCCTGGCCTTCAATCCACTTTACGGCGTCGACATGCTGTTCGAGGCGCCGGGCCTGGCGCTGCTTGTATTTGGCGGCGTGTTCCTGGCGGTGACGGGCGGCGAGGCGCTTTATGCCGATATGGGTCATTTCGGCAGAACGCCGATCCGATTGGCATGGGTCGCCGTGGTGTTTCCCGGCCTCGTGCTCAACTATCTGGGACAGGGTGCGTTCGTGATCGCGTATCCGCATGCCGTAGAGAACCCCTTCTTCCTCATGGCGCCGGAATGGGCGCTGATCCCGCTTGTCATTCTGGCGACCGCCGTCACCGTCATCGCCAGTCAGGCGGTCATCACCGGCGCGTTCTCGATCGCCCAGCAGGCGATCTCGCTCGGACTTTTCCCGCGCATGAACATCACCCACACCAGCGAGACCGAACAGGGACAGATCTATATCGGCCAGATCAACTGGCTTCTCTTGGTCGGCGTGATCTTGCTCGTGCTGGTGTTCCAGTCGTCGAGCAATCTCGCATCGGCCTATGGCATCGCCGTCAATACCTCGATGCTGGTGGACACGGTGCTGGCCGTGATCTTCTTCTGGAAGGCGCGGAACTGGCCAATTTGGGTTGTCATTCCGGCGATGGTTGCAATCTTCGTGATCGAAGCGACGTTCATGGCGGCGAATGGCCTCAAGCTCATCCATGGCGGTTATATGCCCGTGCTGATCGGCGCGACCATCATCCTGATGATGTTCACCTGGCTGCGCGGACGCCAGGCCCTTGCCGCGAAACTTCGCCGCGACTCGATCGAACTCGAAGGCCTGCTCGAGAGCCTGGAACGCCGCCCGCCGGCGCGGGTCGCAGGCGCTGCGGTGTTCATGCAAACCGATCCCATCTATGCGCCATCGGCGCTCATGCACAACCTCAAGCACAACCGCGTGCTGCATGACATTCTCGTCTTCATCACCGTCGAGACAACCGACGAACCGCGAGTCGACCCCGACCAGCGCATCACCGCGAAGCGCCTGCCGCTGGGCGCCTGGCTAATTGAAGCGAGGTTCGGCTACATGGAACAGCCCGACGTCCCGGCGGCGTTGCGGGCTTGCGAGGAACACGGCCTCGCCATCGATCCGCGGCAGGCGTCGTACTTCCTGGGCCGCCGCGTCATCCGCATGTCGGCGCGCTCGGCGCTGCCCTTCTGGCAGCAGCGCATCTTTATCATGCTCACTAATCAGTCCGCCCGCGCCATAGAGTTCTTCCGCATCCCGCCAGACCGCGTGGTCGAGCTCGGCATGCAGATGAGCGTGTAGAACTATCTTCTGCGAGGATAGTGGAAATGTGGGCAGTTTGGGTTCGGTGCCCTCAATTATGCGAGTTGTGTTTGGCAGATGGCCGTACGAGTGGAGTGTCGAACCAACGCCATTATCGTTCGCCAAGCACCGAAGCCATGAAGCGCTCCGACATTCCCGGTTCGAGCTTGCTCAACTCGCGATCGATTTCGGCCGAATCTTTGTCCGTGAGCACGACAGAAGGCTGCTCAATGCGATGCGCGTTGAGGAACTGAACGCGAAAACTATTCGATGGATGCGTTTCGTCGATGTGAGCCTGTTCGGCAAGCGAACAGCGGCGCAGCCTTTCGCGCTCGCCGGGCGGCAAAGAACGCAAGTATGCGCCGAGGCGTTCGATCAACGACAAACCGCGATCGTCAACTGCATCATAGCTCGACGCGACGAAGTGCCCGATATGCTGCGCCGCCGTGATCGCCCCAAAGCTCGAAATAGCAGCGTCAGTTCCTGCCACGCGCGCGGATAGATAGTCCGCAAGATATTCCGCTCTCTGACTATCGACGTAGGTAAGCCGCAGAATGCCATAGCGTATCAGCATCAGAACAGCGGCGAGCGCCCGCATCACCATGTTTGCAATCAGGCTGGCAAGTCCCACATCGAGATCCCTCGAGTCTTGCATCAATACGCCGATCCAACCATCAAGGGTGGACAGCGCGATGCTGAGAAGCGTACCCCGGGAGGGATCACCATTGACACTATGGGCAATCTCGTGCGCGACGAGGGCGACGCGTTGTTGCCCGGTGAGTGCCGAAAGCAGCGGCAAGCCCAAAGTCAGCACGGGTGTCCGGTGCCAGCCCGGAGTCGACATGGAAGCATTGAAGTTCGCATCGACGACGACGTGCTCGATGGGCTTTGCGCCGAGGGAAGCCACCACATCATCGACGAGCCGGAAGAGGCGTGGAAATTCGGTCCGCGAGAGCGTTCTCTCGGGGACCGATCCAAGTCTCGGCCTTTGGATCCAGGCAAGTCCCAAAAGGACAACGCCTCCAACGATAGCGAAGAGATTGGGCCAGAACTCCCATAACAGCCACGCACCCAAGACTGCGCTTGCGGCATTGGCGGCCATCAGCAAGACACATACCGCGATGGCAAGAGCCAACTGACTGCTTGAGCGTTGCTGCCATTCGGCAGGACCGGAATCGCGCATTTTCGCGAAAAGCACGGCGGCGCTCTTGCGCCCCGTCCCTGTGTGAAGCTTTTGAAGCCAATTCTCCTGGCCGGCGCTATCTTCGATGCCTGCGTTCCAACTGCAGGACGGACACCATTCGCGAAAACCGCTTTCTGAGGTGACATGTTTTCCGCACGAGGGGCAGAGTGCGTTGCCAGTCAACTTCGGCTCCATTGCCAATCTGAAAAGCGAACTCTAAGAACATGCCGCACCTCTGATCAAGCTACGAAATGCCAACACTTCCTCCCTTCTCCCTCCCCGGCCGCTTCTGGCGTGGCAACCTGCATACCCACTCGAACCTCTCCGACGGGGCGCTCGCGCTTGACGATGTGGTGACCCGTTATAAGAACGCGGGCTACGACTTCGTAATGATGTCGGAGCACTTCATCGATCACTTCGATTGGCCCATTGCCGACACGCGGCATCTGCGCGGCAATCAGTTCACCACGATAATTGGTGCGGAACTGCATGCGCCGAAAACTAGCGCCGGCGAAC
>JBJXGL010000205.1:0-5103 GCA_046160365.1 Aestuariivirga sp.
CATCACCCAATCGTCGCTCATAAGGTGCTTGTCCGTCGAGCCCTCGCCCACGCGCGCGCGGATCGTGGGCGGATCGCCGGGAAATGCCTGCCCGCCTCTCACACCCGCGCCGGGCACGCTCCGTATACGAAGGGCCAGCCGTGGCACGGGGACTTTGCCGTAGTAGGTCACGACAGCTTCGGCGCACTTCGCGAGCCAAGGCTCGAGCAGCGCCTTCGTCGCGGGCGGCAGACCGTCAGATACTTCCAGATTGATCCTGCTTCCGTGCAGCTCAAGCGCGCGCGCCGGGACCGGCGCTAGAGCAAACACCGGAAGGCTCAAAAGATGGCGGCGGTTCATGGGGACATTGAAGGGGCGGCTGCCATCACCGGCCAGACACAATCGCGTGTTCTCTTCTCTTCCCCAACTTTGTTGGCTATCGCATGCGCAGATTTTCCGTGCCGCCGGTAAGCCGCCCAATGCTCTGGCGATGGTCGCATCGCGGCCCATCGAACTCAATGACGTGCTCAAAGCGCCGGGCGAGCCGCAAGGCCGGAGCGGCGCAAGTCATTGACTTCGCTTATCCGCGATGCGGGTGTGCAACGACACATTCGACAGCAAGATGCGCGCCTCCTCAACGGAAACAACTCACATTTCGCGTTAGATTGCGTCGTGGAACTCCCGCAAATGGACAAGACGGGGTCAAGGCACGGCGCTGCTCCGGCCGCGCCACATGCTCCGCATGTCGAGCCGCGGCCTTGAGGCCGGCTTGGCCATTTGCGACCCCCGCAACGGCAATCGAGATGTGTGAATCCGATAGAACTTTATTGGGAGGGAATCCGCTACGCCGCCACTCCCACCGGACACGAGACGCCGGTGCCGCCCAGCCCGCAATAGCCACCCGGATTTTTCGCGAGATACTGCTGGTGATAAGCTTCCGCGAAATAGAATGGCCCTGCCTCGGCAACCTCGGTCGTGACCGCGCCGTAGCCCTTCGCCTTCAGCGCCTGCTCGTACATGGACTTCGACGCAATCGCCGCAACGCGTTGCGCCTCATTCGTCCAGTAAATCGCCGAGCGATACTGCGTGCCCACGTCGTTGCCCTGGCGATTGCCTTGGGTCGGGTCGTGCGCTTCCCAGAACACCTTCAAAAGCGCCTCGTAGGACACTGTCTTCGGATCGTAAACCGCGAACACGGCTTCGGCATGCCCGGTCATTCCCGAGCACACTTCCTCGTAAGTCGGATTGGGCGTGGCGCCACCGGCATTGCCCACAGCAGTCACCCAAACACCCGGAACCTGCCAGAACTTCCGTTCCGCGCCCCAATAGCAGCCAAGCGCGAAGACCGCACTCTCGAAGCCTTCGGGGTACGGCCCCTTCAGCGGGTTTCCATTGACGAAATGCGTGGCCGCCGTCGGTATCGGACTGCTGCGGCCGGGCAGCGCCTCGGCGGCGGAAGGCAGGTCTTTTCTCTTGCGGGCAAAAAACATGGGGAAGTCCTCCACAACGGTTGCGCCCTATATAGGACGCCCCGCCGTTCACGGCCACTCAACAGCGCTTGAACCCGCCCATTCCATCGCTATATTGCGCCCCGCTTCGGGGGCTTGTTCGCCCCCGTTGTGGCAAGGAAGGGTGGCCGAGTGGTTTAAGGCACACGCCTGGAACGCGTGCATACGTGAAAGCGTATCGAGGGTTCGAATCCCTCCTCTTCCGCCAGAACTCTCGATCATCACCCGTAACTCCAGCGCGGCCGCGAAGCGGCGGAAGGTGGAACACCGCTTCGGCGGTCAAGTCGCGCGTTGATGGCCGTCATTCCCCAAAACTTTTCCCACTCGTCGCCGGCATCCGGCGCACGAGTTTTTCGATGTCGCTTCGCTCGAGGCTGCTCCGTTTCCAGTGCGTGTCACCTTTCTGCGGCGTGAAGTCGATGAGATTCATCACATCGGCATTCCCGGCAATTGCAACTGCAGCTTTGCTGTCCGGCTTCGGAGCCTTCCCCTTTTGAGGCCGCGCCTTGGCCTTGCTTCTCCGAACGATCGCGAACACCTCGTCAATCAGTTCCGGCCTGCGGCTCAGCGTGAACCAGGTCCTCGGCCATTCGATCATCAGCACGATCCAGCGCGCCATCTTCTGCCATTCGAGACCGCCGAAGTCATAGGCGGCGACATCCTGAATATAGCCGATGGTGTTGAAGATACGCTTCACTTGCCGCGGATTTCCAGGCAACACGTGGGAAAGCCCTTCAAGCTGGTGCCGCACCGCCTTCTCCGCGCTCGCGTCGGCGGCGCCGCTTCTCAGCGTGGCGCCGCGAATGGCGCTCTCGATCTCCGGCGGCGCAGACTTCTGCTTCGCCGCATCGGCGCGAACACCGGTCAACAACTTTTGCCGTTCCAAGAAATCCGGCGTCGCTTCCGCCTTGGCGATGCGCGCCTGCAGATCGGACACGGTAGAATCTGAAAGAGCGGGCAGTTTTTCGCCAACATTGAGAATTCTGCGCACATAGTTCTGACGGTCTGCTGGCTCAGGTTCCGGCAGAACGAAGGAAAACTGAATTGCCTTTTCCACGAACCGCTCGCCGAATTCGTGTTCCGCGCCGACTTCGACCGCTTTCATCTTGTCGTTGGCGACAGTGAAGGACTCGGTAATCCAGTCGCGGTCGCCGAGCAGAAGATAGATCACCCGCTCGCTCTTGAAGATGGTTTGCATGCCGCGGATCAGGTCAACCACAAAATCCGGCTTGCAGCGGTCGAGGTCGTCGATCACCATGAGGATGGGCCGCTCGAAACGGCGCATGCTCTTGGCAAAATGCTTGCGGAAACGATCCAGCGGATCGCCAGACCCCAGCGCATAGTTCTTCGCCGCATCGGGCGTTCCGGACAGCAGCGATGACATGAAGGCCGGTACTACACTTTTGAAAATGGGAAGTAGGACCAGGACCACCGCCACTAGGAGAGACAACACTTGCGTCGAGGTGCCAGTGAACGCAACTTCGCCCTTACTATTTTTTTCTACGCCACCCAAAAAAACGAGCGCAATTGCGATCATCAGTGGTGGCAAAAACACGACCAAGCTCGCGATCAAGTCCGGCGTTTTGAGTCTCCAGATCATCTCTTGCAGCCAGGCTTTGCCGCGATGATACGGTTCAAAGAGGCTCATCAGGGCGCTTCCCGCCAGTGGCTCTTTTATTTGCTTGAGAATGCCGCGCCTGATGACATCGTAGAGTACCCACCAAGGCGGCGACACATCCTGATGCTGCCACGCATTGAACGGCACGATGAACCACGGGCGGCGGTAAACCTCCGGCCATTGATCTGAGTCCATGCGGAACCGTGACATCCATTCTGGCCGACTATCTGAGTAGTGGGACGCATCGTTGAGAATGCGCGTCAGATAGTTGGCGAAACTTGTTTTACCGCCGCCCCAGGGCGCATCGATGTGCATTACGAAACCCGCGGCCTCTCCGCCCGTTTTCTTGCAATCTTCGACATTCGAGTCCCAGAAGCGGTTCAAACGCCCAGCCAGCGCAAAGGCCATGTCGGCGCGGTTCAGATGATCTTCATCCGCCTGCGGACGATCGGAAATGAAATCGGCTCTTGTTTCGAATGCAGGCTGTACCGGCGCGGCTGGTGCTGCCTTGACCTTGCCGCCGCTCTTTCGCTGAGCGCGTGGGCCCTTGCCGGAAGTTGCTTGCTGCTTTGCGGTCTCCGGCCAGCCCAGGATCAGCCGGTTCACATAGGCAGGATCGCTCTTGCCCTTTTCCCAGTCCTCTTCGCCGTTCAAAGTCACGCTGAATGTCAGCTGAGCCGGATTGAGGGACTGTGTTGCGCCTTCGAGAATGGCATCATAGGTGGTTACCCAAAAATCCCAGCCCTCATTCGCCGTGAGCAGCTGTTGTTTGAGTTCGTCCCAGTTCTTGCGAATGGAGTCTGGAGGCCGCACCTGCCACAACGGCGCGTTCAATACGGATTCGACTCCTCCTTCATTCGCGACGGCTTCTATATCCTTCTGGGTGGCGGCCAAGGCGGGGGCGAAAGCGCGGGCAACGGTGGAGGCGGTGTCGGCGTCGGTGGAGACGACGGCGGAGGCGGCGAAACCGGCGGCGGCGGCGTAGGCGGCGAAACGGGCGACGGCGCCGTAGGCGGCGGAGAAGGCGGAGGCGGCGGCGCGGGCGGAGGCGACGGCGGTTTGGGCGGAGGCGACGGCGGCTTGGGTGGAGGCGGCGGCGACGCGGGCGGAGCCGGAGGCATCAGCGGCGTCGGCGGCGGCTTGGGCGGAGGCGCTGCGGAGCTCGTTGCCTTGGGTTGGAAATTTGGCCGCAACCCATGGCAACATCATGCCACGAAACAGCGGCAACAACACGGAGTTCCGGGACGCAAAACCTTGGTATTCGCCTTGTGGCAGGCCACTAAGCAATGGCAGAACCCGCAACGCCGCGCGGCTCGGAATGGCGAGACTAACCTCGCGAGGTTGCGTTTTTAGCCAGCGCTCCAAGCCCTCCCTATCGCCTTGCTTTGGCAGTTCCGGCGCGGCCATGCCCGTTCCTCTCCTGAAGTCAGGATGTCCTGCCGGAAGACCAAGTGCAAGGGTGCCGGAACTAACTTACGCCTCAGACCTTCCCTGCCACCATGCCCGCCTCGCGGATGAAGTCGACGCGATCGCCATCCCAGTGATAGTCCAGATGCCGCCCCTGCATGGGATTTTCCAACCGGTCGGGATAGAAAAGCCCCGCGCATTCGCCGCCCGCATGCCGCACGCTCGGATAAGCCATCCCTTCCGAACCCATCGCCCGCAAACTCGCGGCCAAGCGTTGCGCCTCGCCGTAGTCTTCGGGTTCGAGCGCCGCCGCGAACGCCGCCTCCCCTCCTCTGAGATCATGCAGCTCCGCTTCGAGATCGAGCCAGATTTCGCGAAACTGCGAGCTCCATCCGGGGGCCTCCCCTGTCATCGCCATGAAGCGCGCGTGATGATAGGCGGTCTCGGCAATTGCCGTGTAGATAGCCTTCGCCACATAAAGCACGCCATAACTGCCATCGCTGAAGCGGCTCGGGCGATCGGGACTCACATGGGTGAACGGCGCCATCAACCAGCCAGCCCCCGGCCCCGAGACCCGCCTGGCCGGCGGCA
>JBJXGL010000206.1:0-5079 GCA_046160365.1 Aestuariivirga sp.
TTGCTTGACTCACCATGTGGCGCGCGCAGGCCTGCAGCATCAGGAACGAACCCTTCAGATTGATGCCGAGCACGAGATCGTAGTCCGCTTCGCTGGTCTCGAGCAGATCGGCGGCGCGATTGATGCCGGCGTTGTTCACGAGAATGTCGATGGCGCCGTGCTTCGCGATAACCGCGCCGACGAGCGATGCAACATCGCCCGATTTCGAGACATCGCAGTGGAGATACGCCGCGCCAATCTTCTTCGCCGCCGCAACGCCTGCTTGATCGTCGACATCGCAGATGGTGACGTTCGCGCCATCGGCAACAAGCCGTTCGGCGATGGCATAACCAATGCCCCGTGCGGCGCCAGTGACGATGGCGATGCGGTCTTTGAGTTTCATGGGTAATCCTACTGCGGGCTAAAGAGCCCACCCTTGTCGGGATCGATGACGATTGTTGCGAGCGTCACGTGGCGCGGGCGCGAGATGGCGAAGAGTGACGTTTCGACGACATCGCGGTTGGTGGCCCAGGAGCCTGGTTCGCGCTCGCGGGTCCACTCGGCTTCGTCGAGCGGCGAGACATCCTTGATCCACGATGGGAATACGCCGGTCACGCGTACGGGCCTGTCGCGCAGTTCCTGCCTAAGGCCATCGTTCATGCCGGCCTGGCCGTGCTTCGCGGCGTAGTAGGCAACGGACGCGCCGAGCAGCGGCGTGTTCGCTACCCCGGAGATCGAGATGATGTTGAGGATATCGCCGGCGCCCGAAGCCTCCAGCAGCGGAATGAGGCCGCGCGTGAACAGCAGCGTGCCGGTGATGATGCCAGTGATGGTGGAGTTGATCGCATAGGCGTCGTGCTCGGTCATCTTGCCGGGCAGCCACTGCGCGCCGTTGTTGATGAGAATGTGGAGCGGCTTTCCTTCGTCGCGCATCGCCTTGGCGGCAAGTGTTGTCTCGCTGATGTCGGAAAGGTCGACGCGGATGGTCTCGGGACGCTTGCCGGTGCGGAGCCTGATCGATTCCGCCAGCACGTTGAGATTCTCAGTGCTGCGCCCGGTCATCACCACATCGGCGCCCTGATCGGCCAGCACCACGGCGAAGGCAGCGCCAAGGCCGCGGCCCGCACCGGTGATGACAACTCGTTTTCCTGCAAAGCTCATGAGCGCATTAACTCAGAACGTATCGGCGGCGTCAACGGCGCGGGCAAACACCGCGATGATGATTGCGGCAATGACGGTAAGGCCCAAAGCGAGTTGCAGGCCCGCGACTTCGGCGGTGAAGCCGATGAGGGGTGGCCCCGCCAGGAAACCGGTGTAGCCGAGGGTGGTCACCGCGGCGATACCATGGCCAGGGCTTTCCGGCTCCAGCCTGCCGCCGCCCGCGAAGAGAACCGGCGCGATATTGCCAATTCCAAGTCCTGCAATCACGAAGCCGACAAACACGGTTGCGGGCCATGGCGCGAAGAGGGCGACGGCGGTCCCGACCGCGGTCATCCAGGCGCTGACCGTCACAAGCCTCACAGCTCCGAACTTGAGCCGCAGCACGTCGCCTGTGAAACGTGCCACAGCCAATCCTCCCTGATAGACACCGAAGGCGAGAGCCGCCGTTTCCGCTTCCATGGCAAAGCGCTCACGGAGGAAGATGGCGCCCCAATCGAGGATCGAGCCTTCGATCATCAAGGCCAGAAAACAGAGCAGGCCAAGTCCCAGCGTTGCCATTGATGGAAGGACGAAGCTCGCTCCCTCTTCGCCTTTGTCAACCGAAGCCGGCAGCAGATAACTCATCGCTACGATGAGGAGGACAAGGTAGATAATCGCGAAGATCAACGCCTGAGGCAACGGGCCTACCGCGTTCATCACGGCCGCGCCAATGAAGGTACCCGCCATCGCGCCCAAACTGAACATGCCGTGAAACAGCGACATGGTCGGAAGTTTGAGCGCGCGTTCAACCGCCAGCCCATGGGAATTCATGGCGACGTCCATGCTGCCGATGGTCATGCCCATGAAAAACCCGCCAAGGCAGAAGAGTGTGTAGGTCGGCGCGGTGATCGGGCCCAGGAATGTGAGTGCAAAGCCGATCCCGGTAACCACTGTCACTCGCGCGCTGCCATATTTCTGGATCGCAGCACCCGTAAACAGCATCGCGAAAACCGCGCCCGCCGCTATTGCGAGAAGAGCCAAGCCGAACACGGCCGGCCCCACTTCCAGACGTTCCTTGGCAAGCGGAATATGCGCCACCCAGCCGCCCATCAGCATGCCGTGCAGCAGAAAAACCGCGGCCACGGCCCAACGGGCGCGGATGGTTTTGAGAGTTGTCATAGATCCCCGGAAGCGGAAATGAGCCGCCTGTTAGCGGATTGCAGCTACCTAAGCCAGTGGATGGGGTGTGGAGCAGATGGAGACACAACGCCCGACGGCTTCAACCCCGCCCGATTTTGTGAGGGCTGCCTGACAGGCCCTCTCCCAGGCGGGGAGTGTTTCAGCTTCAGCTTCTGGAGCGATCAATCACAATTCGCATCGGCGGTCAGCTTCCAGAGGTGAGCGGACAAGCTAGTCGGAGGCAGTGTTGCGATGGGCCAGGAGCGGACTCTTATTGGTTCGAATTTGATGGCCGCTTTGTCCGCACAGAGGAAATGCAAACTGAGACACAACATGGCGGCTGCCCGCCAGATGGGCAACCATGAGGTCGAAATTCTACCAATAGCTGGAACGTGGTTGGGGCTCAGGCCAGTGGGCACAGGTAATTAGCGGTTGACGGTCGCTCGGTTTATTGTTTCCATATTTGCAAGGTTCTTTTTCAGCAATGTCTCGTGGATGTGTTTAGGACAGCGGTTGAGGCACACAACCCCAAACCCCGGATCACTACATCCCCGCATACATCAGGGAATTGAAAAACAAGATGGACGAGCGGCAGTCCCAGGCAATCGTGCTCAATGGCAGGGTGTTCGATACTGCCGCGGAAGTGCTGCGCAATCCAGCAGGTAGCGATATCCCGCTGAGGCCCCAATCCTTCGCAGTTCTTAAGCATCTGGTTCTCAATGCTGATCGGGTTGTCACCAAGGACGAGTTAATGGGTGCAGTGTGGCTGGACGTGGCGGTGACCGAAAACAGCCTCGTCCAATGCATTCACGAGATCAGACGCGCGTTGGGGGACGAAAGTCAATCCGTCCTAAAAACCGTGGCACGGCGAGGTTATCGCCTTGTTATCGAAGACACACACACGTCAATAGGCACAGAGTGGGCTACGACAACAAGGCTCAATGCGCAATCAACTCAACGTCGGGCCTGGAGGCGTCCCGCCATTTACGCAACCGTGTTTCTGATAGTCGCCACTTTTGGATTTTATTTTTGGCAGGCCAATCTGAATCAAAAATCCGTAGATACCCCGTCCATAGCAGTGCTGCCCTTCATCTATGAAAGCGACGATGACCAACAAAGCTATCTCGCCGCTGGTTTTACTGAAGACGTGATCACCGACCTCACACGATTCCGGGACCTTGAGGTCATCGCACAAAATTCTACTAAAATTTTCGCGGATGAACCGCACGACATCAAGAAAATAGGTCGGGATCTAGATGTGCGCTACGTACTTGAAGGTTCCATCCGACGACAAGGCATGCAGATGCGCGTGACCGCCCAACTGGTTGATGCGTCGTCCGCCGCACGCGTCTGGGCGGAGCGGTGGGACCGGCCAGTGGCGGATATTTTCGTGATCCAGACCGAACTCTCACAGGAATTGGCGGGCAAGATAGGCGGCTTCACGGGAACCGTTCTGGCGGCCGACAAAGCCGCGGCGATGCGCAAGCGCCCTGGCAATCTGACCGCCTACGACCTGTACCTTACAGGCATTGAGGCCAAGAACCGGGAAGACGAGGCCAGCGTCAGTGAGGCAATCAAGTTGTTCAAACGCAGCATTGAAATTGATCCACACTTTGCACGCGCCTGGACGATGCTAGGCTCGGCTTACGCGATTTCGTCGCAATGGACCACCGACATGGACGAGACACACCGGCTTTATGAAGAAGCGGTCACCCGGGCAGTCGAACTCGATCCTTTGGATGCCGAGGCCCATGCCGGCCTGGCCTTTGCTCTGGCGCGCCATAGTCATCCCGAACGCGCCAAGGCCGAATTTGACGAGGCGTTGCGGCTCAATCCAAATTCGGCAGACGTGCTGATCCGTTATTCCTACTGGGCTGCGAGCCTCGGCCTGCCTGAAAAGGGCGCCGACATGGCGAAACAGGCGTTCCGCCTCAACCCCGCCGCTCCGCCTTCGGCACTGCGCTTCATGCGTGGTGCATTCATTGCAGCGGACAGGTACCAAGAGGCGCTCACCGTTCACAATCGGTTGCCAAGAGAAAAATACATTGATCCCGACTACATTGACGGTGCGATTATATTGGCCATGCTGGATCGCAGCGACGAGGCGAAAGCGCTGGTTGCTGAAGGGACGAAGAAGTATCCCGACCTGACTATTGAAAGTTGGACTGGCACATCCGATTGGGGCGAGGCTGACCGGGCAAAGGCTGTCGGGCAGATGCGCAAAGCCGGCTTCCCGGCTTGTGCAAGCGCCACTACCGTTGAAAAGGAACATATTGTCTTCCGTCTTCCGGAGTGTGTGCAAGCGGATGCTTCTGGGCCCTAGAGAAAAATGCGCCATTGATCGCATTGCTCCGGTTGCGATCATCTAAATTCAGCCATTTTCAGAACTCCTTCAGAGTGTTTTCACGACTTTCCCTCGGAGTCGCAGCAGTCTTGCGCCGGATGTCGCGAGGGCGCAAATATGGCCACCGTTCGCAAATTACTCCGGTCGACCGCTAGATCACTGCATTGGATCGTGTGCACGTTAAGAGCTGTTGCTCAATCTCGACTACAAACAGGCAGAGATCGTCGTTTGCTTTCCTTACTAAACGAACGGGAGCTTAGAGAATTGGGTTTGAGTCGAAACGTCGACAACGAGAGTTATTACCACCGGAACTAGGGTCTGTACTCACATAGGCTGTTGATTTGCAACAGAGAAGCTGATTCACCGTAGGCGGAGGTGAACCATGCGATTCGATTTTACCGACGAGGAATGGGCGGAGCTTGAACCATTGATGCCGC
>JBJXGL010000207.1:0-60342 GCA_046160365.1 Aestuariivirga sp.
CTGAGAAAACAGACTGGATAGGGCGTTGGAAAACAACGAGTGCATGGCGTGATTCCTTCCTTGCAAGGGGTGGAATCTGTTTCATGAATCGTTTCAGCGCCTTATCCAACTGCGTCGAGTACGCTGAGCGCGCGTTGACAAAGTTCTTATTGTGTTCCATCTCTCCCGCCGCTCCCCTCCACTCGAGGGTCCTGCTCATGACGGTGAGCCTGGATGGTGGTGAGGGCAGGTCTGCGGTGGAAGGCGAACGTTGCCTCGAGCCCCGGACCCCTGGACTGCCCCCGGCGGGTTACTACGGACCCGTTCCCTATAGGTGGGCTCAAACCGGGATGGTGGGCTCACGCCGTAATCCCATAACCGGGGAGCTGACTGAGGCAGCCAGGGTGAACATCCTGCCGGCGTGAGCGCTGCAAAGCGCACGTTCTCGCGACTTTAAACAAGAGTCGCACCCCGCGTTGAGCAGCGCTCACGCACCCCTCGTCTCCGGGGGCAAGAATGGGAGGCCGAGGTCCGGACATACCGGTCCCACAATTCGATGAGTCATGCCCGCTGGAGAGCGCCGGTTTGAAACAGATAAACTCGCAATCCCCCATGCAACACCGGCGCTGATTGTTTGAAGGGAAGACCCGTCGCACGGGCAAGCGCCGCATCGCTGGTGATGATGCCGACGCGCCATCCGGCGAAGCGTTCGCGTAGTGTCTGTCCCAATGCGGCATAGAGCGCGAATAGCGGCTTCTTCTCGCCGATGCGTGAACCATAAGGCGGATTGCAAATCACCAGGCCCGGAGGGCCATCGGGCGGAGCGATGTCGCTCACGGATTTGCGTTCGAACACGGTGAAGCCCGCCACATCCGCGCGCTTCGCATTGGCCTCGGCAGCAGCGATAGAGCCTTGATCGCGGTCGCTGCCGTGGAAAATGAAAGCGGGCGTGACGCGCGCGGGCGCAGCCTTCATGGCTGCCCACGCGTTTGCATCGAAGGTCGCCAGCTTCTCGAATGCGAATGAGCGATTGCGTCCGGGAGCCAGGCCCGCCGCGATCTCCGCCGCCTCGATCACGAAGGTGCCGGAACCGCACATCGGGTCGAGCACCGGCTCACTTCCGGTATATCCGCATTGGCGAAGAAACAGCGCCGCCATGGTCTCGCGCATCGGCGCCTTGGCCATGGCCTGCTTCGCTCCGCGCTTATGCAGCAATTCGCCTGAGGTATCGACGCTGAGCGTCAAAAGATCGCTCTCGACCCTCGCCTTGATGGCGATATCGGCATCAGCGCTGACGGGCGCGCCCAACTCCTCGCGGATCGCTGTTTCAATGCGCTGGGCGACAGCGCCGGAATGATAGAGCTTCGAGCGTTTGCACGAAGCCTCGACGCGCACCGGAACGCCTCGGCGCAGCACCTCGCCCCACGGAAAACTTCGTGCCCGCTTGTCAAGCTGCGCCAGGTGCGTAACCGGAAACTCGCCGATCCGCGCCAGGACCTGGCTCGCACCTCGCAGTTCCAGATTGGCCCGCCAGACATCGCGCCATGTGCCCATGAACGCGACGCCTCCCGCCATCCGCCTTGCGTCCGTAAAACCCTTCGCCGCTGCTTCGTCGCGCAAAGCCTCCTCGAGGCCGGGCACCGCGACAAGGAAGACCTCAAATCGTTCGCCATCGGTCATGCCTCTCCATAGAGCGAAATCAATTGGCCTGCGACGAGATTTCCCGGCCTCCCTTTTGGCGCAATCGGCCGTTCACATGCTAAGAGATAGTCCCATGGATTCAACGCTCCCCACCGAGCCCAAACCTTTCGTTCCACCGGCGCCCATTCCCCGCAAGCGTGCGAGCATTCCGGGCTTTTTCGAAGTGGTGCGCACCATCATGCGCAATCCGCTGGAGCTCTGGGGCGAGCCTTCTTATGAAGACAGATGGATCGGCACCAAGTTCCTGAACGAGCGCTCGCTTATCGTCAACGATCCGGGCCTCATCCGTCATGTGCTGGTCGAGAATGCGTCGAACTACAAGATGGGCGTCATCCGGCAGCTGATCCTCAGGCCCATCCTGCGCGATGGCCTGCTGACAGCCGAAGGTGAAGTCTGGAAGCGTTCGCGCAAAGCCATGGCGCCGGTGTTCACGCCGCGCCAGGTGTTTGGCTTCGCCGAAACCATGTTGGCGTGCACCGAAGCTTATGCCACGCACTATGGCGAAGCGGCCCGCACTGGCGCCACGCGCGACATCGCGAGAGACATGACCGAGCTCACCTTCGACATCCTGTCGCAAACGCTGTTCTCGGGCGAGATCGTCACGGCGTCCGGCGACTTCGCCAGCGATGTCGAAAATCTGCTCCACACCATGGGGCGCGTCGATCCGTTCGATCTTATCAAGGCTCCGCCTTGGGTGCCGCGTCTCACGCGCATCGAGGGCGCCAAAGTGATGAAACTGTTTCGTGGCATTGTCGACGATACGATCGCAAAGCGAAAAGGGAAGATGACGAAGGGCGCCGATGTCCCCGACGATTTCCTGACGTTGCTCTTGCGGCAGGAGCGCGCCGATGGCCTCAGCCGTGAGGAGATCAACGACAATATCATCACCTTTATCGGCGCTGGCCATGAGACGACGGCGCGCGCGTTGGGTTGGGCAATCTATTGTCTTGCCAACGCGCCCGCGGATTTGCACGAACTCGAGAACGAGATCGACGCATTCTTCGCTGGCGAAATCCCCGCGCCGCATCTTTGGCTCGACCGGCTGCCGAAAACCCGCGCGGCTTTCGAGGAAGCCATGCGGCTCTATCCGCCGGCCCCGTCCATCAACCGCGCGGCCATTGAGGACGACCGTTACGAAGACCTGGAGATCAAGGCGGGTACAACCATTCTGATGATGCCCTGGACGCTGCACCGGCACCGCAAGCTGTGGGACCGGCCCACGGCGTTCATTCCCTCGCGTTTCTGGCCGGAGAATCGCGAGAACATCGACCGCTTCCAGTATCTGCCCTTCGGTGTCGGCCCGCGCGTTTGCATCGGCGCATCCTTCGCGCTTCAGGAAGCGGTAATCGCACTCGCCATATTGCTGCATCGCTTCCGCTTCCATTGCACGCCCGCGTGCAAGCCGTGGCCAGTGCAGAAACTCACGACACAGCCTGACGGTGGATTGCCGATGACGGTGACCCTGCGAAATGTCAGGGAATCGCCTTCCGCCGCTTCGCCTTCATGACCAATCGCCAGGCGAAAACAATGAAGATGATCGCCGCGACAAGTGCGAGGTAAGGCAGCATGATCGCCAGCACGGAGAGCAGGATCGCTCCAATGATCTCTCCCGTCGCCAGCGCGCTGTTGCCGATACCGCCGGTCAGCATTGTCGATGCACCACGCAGCAGCGTCGTCGCTCCTTGCGTGGCGGCGGCAGCGCCTCCGCCCGCGATGATGGCGAGTGACCATTTCAGCATCGGCGGCAGATCGCCCATTACCGCGTAGGAGACCGCAATGCCCGCGCCGACTGCGACTGGCCCGGCGATGCCATCGAGCAGATTGTCGAGCACAGGCACATAATACGCGGCGATCTCGGCGATCGCCGCCACTGCCAGCATGATCAGCGCAGGCGTTGTGGCAATCCAGTCGAGGCTGTCCGCCAGCGGCAAATACCCGCCCCGCGCCGCAAGGCCCGCAATCAGCATCGGAATAAACACCCGAAACCCCGTGGCGGCAGCCAGCGCCAGGCCGAGCGCGATAGGAACGGCGGCTTCAGCGAGATTTTCCATGGCCCACCTGATTGTCTCCGGTGCTTCATATAGCAAATGATTTCCACGTGCGAAGCTCCCACCAGTTCCGTTGCCGCAAATTGGCCCTGAAATGCGGGTGTAAGCCCCCCTGAAAGAAACCGGGTAAGGCACTCGCCATGGCAACGCTGGCCGAAAAGATCATGCTCTCGCTCGACGTCTATGAGGACGCGAGCCGGCTGCCGCCGGGCTGGACGCGGGTGGCGCAACGCGACGATGGCGGCAGCGGGTTCTTCGCCGCCGCTTACCGCAAGGGAGCCGAGGTTGTCGTAACCTTCCGCGGCTGGAACGACGCCGAGCCTACCGACGCCGTCGACATCTTGCGCGCGTACGAGAACGGCCCCTTCGAGCAGATCGGCGATGCCCAACGTTTCTTCGACGCCGTGAAAGCCGCAAACCCCGGCGCAACGTTCTCGTTTACCGGACACTCGCTGGGTGGCGGGCTCGCGGCCGCCATGGCGGTGCGCAATAGTCTGCAGGCAACGTCCTTTGCCGCGATCGAAATGGTGGACGCCGTGCTCGAAAGCATGAATGGCCACAAGGAGAAATTCCTCGGCATCACGCTGTGGGAAATCGCGGCGGCAACGTTCAACACCGCGATCACGCGCGCGGAGCTTTCGAACTATACGGGTGTGCAGAACTACACCGTGTTCGGAGACATCGCCCACTACAACCACCGCGCGATCCCCGCCACCGGTTTCGTTGGTGCCGACACCGTACTGCTGCCCGGCCTTGCGGCGCAGATCTACGAAGACGACAGCCAGTTCGGCCGCTGGGCGGGAAACACCGGCGATATCTGGTCGTCGCTGGTTCCGCTCAACACGGCGGGCACGCCATTCTCCGTCGACTTCGCGGCGCAGCTTCATTCGCTCGGCTTCACCGCGCTGCCGCTGCTCTTTGTTTCTGACATGGCAAGTCTCACGGCCGCGCTTCCACGCCTCGTGCTTCAACTCACCAACGATTATCTGGCGCGCGACAGCGATGGTGTCATCCCCTGGCGCATGACTTACGATGCGCTCGACGCCATGGTGTTCGATCACTTGAAAACGCCTTCGGGCCAGGCGACCGTACTCTCCGCGATGATGGGCGATCTGCACGACATTGCCAATGGCGGCCCCAATGGAAGTGCAGTTGCCGATCGGGAGATCAACACCGGCATCCTGCAGCTTGCGATCGAACACGCGGCGCGCGAGGCGCTCGACAACAATACCGCTCCAAACACCGGAGGCCTCATCACCGACAACGGCGTCTACATCTCCGCCGATCTCGGGCGCGGCTACGATCACGCACCCGAAGGCACGCGCGTGCTCGTGGCCTATGCCGGTTTTCTCGCGGGCGATGCCGCGGGGCAGGGCGGCACAATCATCCTCAACGGCACGGACCGCGTGCTGATCGAAGCCAACAACGGAGTGTCCGCGGCCTTCAACGGGCTTTGGACATCGAATGAGTTGATCTTCGGCGGGCGCGGCAACGATGTCATCAACGCCTTCGCCGGCAACGACGCGATCTTAGGCCTCGGCGGCCGCGACCGCCTGTGGGGGCATGCCGGCAACGATCTGCTTTCGGGCGGAGCCGATGCCGACGTCCTCGCTGGCGGTCCGGGCGACGATATTCAGATCGGCGGCGCGGCGGGTGACCGGCTTCATGGTGAAGCGGGGCGCGATATGTTCGTGTTCGACACGCTTGCGAATGGCGCCACCGGAGACGTCATCGTGGATTTCGCGCCGGCCGACGACACGCTCGCCTTTGACAATGCAAGCTATACCGCGCTCGGCTCCGTTGGGCCGATCGCTGCAAGCGCGCTGGCCTTCGGCGGCATCGCGACCACCGTTGCGCATCGGTTCGTCTACAACACGGTGAACGGCGTGCTGCTCTATGACGCCGATGGATCGGGCGCCGTTGCCGCCTTGCGGATCGCAACACTCACATCCGTCCCCGTGCTGACGGCGGCGGATTTTCTGGTGATCTGAATCAGTCCTCGATCACCCACTCGTGCTCGATCGTGGCCGTCTTTGCGAACATTGCGGTGGCGGAGCAGTACTTCTCCATCGATAGCTTGACCGCGCGCTCCACCGCGGCGGGTTTCAAATTGTCACCCTTGAGGCGGTAGATCATTTTCACATGAGTGAAGACCTTGGGATCTTCCGTAGCGCGCTCGCCATCGAGTTCGACCACGCAGCTCGTCACCTTCTCCCGGCCCTTCTCGAGGATCATCACCACATCGAAAGCCGTGCATCCGCCTAGACCCAACAGCACCATCTCCATCGGCCTGATGCCGAGGTTCCGGCCGCCGGCTTCCGGCGCGCCATCCATGATCACCGAGTGGCCCGATCCGGACTCGCCTACGAATGTCCGGGCCTCGACCCATTTCACGCGCGCCTTCATGTCTGCTGTCTCCAGTTTCAAACAGTCAACCAACCGGGCTACGCGGCCGGTGCCTGTCTTTGGCCTTGGGCGCGCAGCACGACGAGGAGTGCAAATGCCACGGCGAGAATGGCGGCGCAAAGCCCGAATGCGGCGGCGATGCCCGATCCCTCCGCCACCCAGCCGAAGACCCAGGGTGCGGCAATGCGCGGCAGCCCTGTAACCAAGGCCACCTTGCCGATGCCGCCGGCACTGTTTTCAGGCGTCATCCGCGCCGCGATGGCAAATATGCTGGGGCTTATAATCGCCGTTCCGAAGCCGATGCTTGCGAATGCGGCGACGCTCAATGCAAATGAGTTCGATTGACCAAGCACAATACAACCCGCCGCGGCAATGGCCAGCGAGACCAGCAACAACGGAAGCTCGTTAAAGCGCGCGCGCAGCAGATCTCCGGGAAGCCTGACGGCGGCCGTGCAAGCCGCAAAAAAGGCGACGCCAAGGCCAGCATAAGTCGCGAGCGACGGCGCCATCTCGTCCAGCAGCTTGGCCGACCAGAAAATCGCCGAAGTCTCGACAACCATCGAGGCGCCTGCGGCAAGGCCCAGAAGCGTTAATGCAAGTCCATGCCTGGAGCCGGTTTGCAGCGATGTGGCGGCTGGCGCTGGTGTCCGGTTGGGCAAGCCCGTGAGTGCCGCAACGATGCCTATCGCCGGCACGGCCAATGCGGCAAGCGCTGTGTACTGCAGGCCGTAGCTGACCGAAACCGCGCTCGCAATGATCGCGAACGGCGGTATCGCCGCCGAGAAAGCTCCGTGGAAGGATGTGAAGACTGGGCGCTTCAGTTCGCGCTCGATGGCCCCAGCCTCGGCATTCATCGAGACGTCGAGCAGGCCGAGGCTGGCTCCGAAAAGCGTAATGTTGAGCAGGAACGCCATTGGCGATCCGCTCAACAGGAGCAGGACCGTGGAGAGCGCCGACAGCGCCAGTGCGGTTGCAATCAGCGGCCTGCTTGCAAACTTGCGGGCAAGCCTGCCGCCAAACCCCATGACTGCAACGCTGGCAAGTGTGGAAACCGAAAGGCCCATCCCCAGTTCCAAATTGCCCGCCGACGCCGCGCGGGCCACTGCGGGGATGGAGCCTGCCCAGCAGCCCACGAGCGCCCCAAAACCCATGAAGACCAGCGAGAGGGCGGCGCGGGAAGAAAGGGGGGCGGTGGGCATGAACGCCACTCAATAACGATGTCCGGCAGAAAATGCATCTCGCGCGACACCCGCCACATGGCCGCACTGCGTTTCCGGCATGCCGTTCCCCTCGCAAGAGACAGCTGGCAAATATAGTTGCGTTTAGGGGTTCACAAGGGGGAAAGTCATTGCTACATAGCGTCCGCAGTCACCAACGCGGGATGGAGCAGTCCGGTAGCTCGTCAGGCTCATAACCTGAAGGTCGTCAGTTCAAATCTGGCTCCCGCAACCAAAAAGAAGCCCGCTATTCCAACAGGATGGCGGGTTTCGCTTTTGTGCCAGACAGCTTGAAAAACCGCGCTGGGTAACACATGGGTAACAATCCACATAAAATTCCCGTGAAGGGCCAATCAGATCGATTTGAGATTGGACGCGCTGTTGAACTTCATTCTTGGCGTCCGATTCCGCGATTTCCGCAAGGCCGACTTCGCGCCTTGGCCATGAGACCGGCAGTTGGCTAGGGTTGTCGATCGACACTTGGCAGAGTGGGCGCGAGTGCTTCCCTCTCATTGGCGCGCTATTTTGAACGTCCTGCTCTTCTGACAGCTTTGATTGCACTTCCCGGATCGAACTCCAAGAGTTCCGCAAGCCTCAGGAACTCGACAACGTCTATCCGCCGCTGTCCGCTCTCGAAGCGCGCGACAAACGATTGATGTTCGCCAAGTTGTTCCGCGAGGCTGGCATGGGTCAGGCCAGCGGACTTGCGCTTCGCGATGAGCAAACCGACCAAGGCTCGATGCGCTGATCCAAGTGTCTTTTCCAAATGGGCCCAGTCTCAGTCTGAGTGGGCGTTGTCGATAGCTTCTGAAGTTGTCCGGTTTAGGTAGCTAACGAGTTGACCGCTTGTTGTTTGATTTTTGGGCTGTGGACAACTGTGGATAACGTCGCACAGCTGTCTGCCTCTCCCTCGCCTGGCGCAAGCGGCTGACGCTTTGGCTCGGGAATTCCGGTTGATGCGGCGGGTGCTCTGGCGACGCAGAGCGGCCCGTGGAAGATGGCGATGTCGCCGGTGTGGTAGTGATGGACGCGCACCTTGGCGCGCACGAAATGCGGCCTTGCGGCATTGGCTTCGATCTGCAGGCGCTTGCCGTTCCATGACACGGTGTTGTCGGCAGCGACGATGCGCTCCTCCTGGACGCAGAGGACATCGCGCCACTGCGCCTGGGGCACGGCAACATAGGCCGATCCTTCGCCCGAGGGCTTGACCGCGAAGCGGGCGTTGTGAGCGGCGATGTATGTGTCCTTGAGAAACCGGTTGGCGTCCGCGACGGTTGTGATGGCGTTGAGTTTGAGCTCCTTCGGCAGCCTGTCCTGAAGGGTGCCGAACATGCGCTCGGAACGGCCGCGGGCTTCCGGCGAATAGGCCGCGATGTGCTCGACGCCGAGCTGAGCGAGAGCCCGGCCGACCTGGGTGAGGTCCTCCTTCGAGACCTTGCCGCCGCCTTCGGGGGTGAGGAAGTAGTGGCTGCCCCGGTCGGTATAAAGCGAGCAGAACAGGCCCTTGACGGAGATCATCTCGGCGAGGCCGCGGAAACTCGACATGGTGCCTTCCTCCTCCACCAGGAAGGCCGAGGTGATCTCGCTCGTCGCATCGTCCATGGTCACCACCAGGTCGAGCGGCCCCAGGCCTTCGATCCAGATATGCCGCGAGGCGTCCTGATGCAGCATCATGCCGGGCAGAGGCCTCCTCTCGCGCTTGCTGCGGTGGGCGCCGCGGCGCTTGGCCTTGGACACCAGCCCGCTGCTTTGCAGAAAGCCCTTCACAAAGCTGTAGCCCCTCAGGCTGCCATGGTCCTTTTGCAGATGCTCGTGGAAATGCTTCACCGTGAAGCCCTGGTAGCGTTCGCGGTAAAGCCTCGCGATCTCCCCGGCCTCGGCGTCAGGCACCGCGCGGCCCGACACCCGCCCCGCACGACGGTCGATCAGACCGTCCTCGCCATCGGCCTCAAAACGCCGCGCATAGCGCCGGAAAGTCCGCTCGCTCACGCCCAAAATCTCCGCCGCCTCCATCTGGCTCAAGCGCCCATGAGTCCACTTCGAAAGAATATCCAGATACTGTTGCATTCTCAGTCCCTGTAGCTGTCGAACCGTACGGCCCATCCGACCCTCCCTGTGGATAAGGCCCGACTAAACCGGACAGTTCACGCGCTACCTAGACCGGACAATTGATGGGCTCTCGACACAGTCTGAGTGGGCGTTTGAGGTAATCTGGATTCTACATTATCTTAAAAGTAGATATTTCTTGGAGCGCCGTTGGCTTTGGCCGCCAATCCGAACAGATCGATCAGCGGAATGCAGCTTGTGTTCTCCGCAACTGGGGAGATGGATCAAGACGACGTTGGCCGATGCAAATATGAACTGCGGCTGCTGGACCCAGCGGGCGCCACGGCGATGCGCCTCACTCTCCCGGCCGAATTCGTGGAGCCCGTGGTCTTATCTCGAGCTAAGTTGTTTGTCTCGATGACGCCAGATGGCGCCGTTGCTGCATGCGCCGACGCTAACGCAGATGAGTCGCTCGCAAAACCGACCGCCATCGATGAACTGGTGGAGAACGGCATCACCCCCCAAATGCTTGAGGACGAGCCTGACTCTGTTCGAATGCTTCAGAAGCTGCGGGATAGACTTATGGTGGCTTTGAAATCGGTCGAAGCCACACTGAAGGACATGCCGGAGTAGCTGTCTAGCGTATCAGTTTCCCATCATCTCCTTCGCCAAACAAAGTTGAGCTTGTCGCCGTCCTGGAACAGCGCGCCGCGGAGCGGCTCGGAGAACATGGGATCGTCGATCATGGCGCTCAGATACTCACGTGGTTCAGCTTCATGGGTCTTTGCTCGCCAGGCGGCGCCGACCTCCTGCATCCCGAACAGGAAGCGGAAGTCCGGCGCGTCGTCACGCGGCTTGTTGTCGACCGCCACTATGCGGAGCTTGGCGTGGATGGTGAGCGTCCGGATAGTTCCGACTGTCCATTGCCAGATAAATTGGGACAGAAGGCAGCCTGACCGAATGGAGGCTTTGGCGCATCTTGGGTTTCATGTTAGGCGGCTTGCTTGCGGTGAAGCAAGCGTCTGATTTTGAATGTCTGGTGTTTGATCCATTCTCGTTCAAGTAAGATGGTTTGGCCACGACCGAAGTAGACATCAGCGGGCGTCAGGTTGGTGATGCTTTCGTGATAGCGGAGATGATTGTAGTGGCTGACAAAGTCAGCAATGTTCTGTTCGAGGTCGCCTGTTCGGACGACGTCACTTGTGTTTCGGATTTCTGTCTCATCTTCCTTCTCCATACGACTACGATGAGCCAGAAATCCTCCGTTCTTCAAGTCATGCAATCTGTCCAATTGGTGCCGATGTCAGACAGGTTGGACACCGCGAACGATAATCTCCAACCCTCCCCGCCGCCCCGAACTATGGGCCAAGCCCCATTGTCGCGAGCAGCGCCCGGTTGACCGCGTGAACGTCGAACTTTGCAACCGCTAGCTCGTAGGAGCGCACGCCCATCTCGTCGATCAACCGCGGCTGGCGGATGAAACGTTCCATCGCCGCAGCCAATGCCCCGCTGTCGCGCGCCGGGATGAGAAATCCGTTCTTGCCCTCGATGACGGTCTCGCGGCAACCGGGAGCATCGGTTGTTATCACGGCGCGGCCCGTTGCCAGGGCCTCGAGAATGCTGCGCGGAATGCCCTCACGATAGTACGAGGGTAGCACGAAGACGCTGCATGCGGCCAAAAACGGGCGCACGTCATTAGTTTCGCCGAGATACTCTATCGCGGCCATGGCGGCGAGATCGGCGTGGCTGACCGACGAGGAATGGGGTTCCAACGGGCCAAGCAACTGGAAGCGAACCTTGGGATGCTTGGCGCGAAGCTGTCGGGCGGCCTCGGCGTACTCGAAGATTCCCTTATCGCGCAGGAGCCTGGCGATGAGCAGAAATTTTATCTCGCCTGAATCGGGCCCGCTGCGGGGGTAGTGATCGAGATCGACGCCCGAGCCGGCGACGCCAGTGATGATGCTATTATCGGCGAGCATCCGGTGTTTCCGGATGTCCTCGTCATCGGCATCGTTATAGACGAAGACGCCGCGGACCCCTTTCAACGCCCGGCGGTAAAGCGCCACGCTCACGGCCCTCACCAAAGCGCCGCGCCATTTCGGATGGGGGTCGGCAAAAATATGGCCCATGCCGGTGAACAGCGCGAACCGCCTCTCCACGCCCGCGAGCCTCGCGGCAAGGCAACCGTAGATGATGGGTTTCATCGTGTAGGGCAGAACGAGGGTTGGCCTTGATGCCCGGAAACCGCGATAGAGGGCAAACAGCGTCCGCAAATCGGCGATCGGATTAAGCCCCGTCCGGGCCATCGGAATCCGCACGAATTGGACGCCGATCTCCCGCAACTTTTCGATCGTCTCGCGATCGTCCTCCGGCGCGAAGGCCGTCACCTGATGGCCCGCATCGGTCATGGCTTTCAGAAGTTGATAGCGGAAATTGGTAAGCGAGCGGGTCAGGCTCGCCACGACGGCTATGCGTTGCGGCGGAAGCCCAGCGCCGCCGGGCCCGCCCGCCTTGGCAGCATCATCCCGCATGGCGCAGCACCATGTCTTCGATCTCCGAACCGCCGCCGACGCGGCCAAGAACCGCGAATTTTCCTCCGGCCCGGTATTCGAACAGGGTTCCGGCGTTGGCGCGCGCCCGATTGGTTCGGGTCACCAGCAGCATGGAACCGGGCCCCTTGAGATAGGACGCGATATTACCAATAGCGCGGTCGAGGTCGGCGGTGGAGAAATAGTTGCTATTGAGAATGTTGGCGGCGCGCACGAAGTCGAACGCCGAAGCAAGCTGGCCGGACCGCCGCAGGATGTCGTCCTCGACCACCGTGATGTCATCCCGGTCATGCACCGTTCTGCCGATCATCTGAACGGGTTCGAACTTCCCGGCCTCGATCGACTCGCGCACGCGGCCAGCGAGTGCGTTGCGCAACAGGGCCCTGGGAATGAACTTCAGGGTCAGGTAGTCGAGGCGACGGTTCCAGGATCTGACCGCTTTTCCCAGTACTTCATATTGCAGGGGCCAGCCGGAGGAATCTGTGAGCACGAACACGCCGGCGCGGGGTTCTACCAGTTTGGCGTTCACATAGAGATCGGTGGCGACGGTCTTGGCCGGGGAGCCGTGCCGGAGCAGGAAGTCCGCCAATTCGACGGTTGTCGTCCCAGTCGAAACGCCGACGTCCAGCGCATGACGTATGCGCGGGGCGCGCTCGCGGAAAATTTCCTGGAACGCGGCTTCGATTTCGGCGAAGCGCGTCGCCGCGGTCAATTTGAAGGTTCCGTTGCGCATCTTCAGACTGCCATAGAAGTCCTGTTCGACGCTGGCGTCGATCTGGCTGGCGGGAAGCGCGAAGTAGTCGCGTGCTGTCAATGTCATTTGTGTCAGTGTCCGTTTGGAGGCGCTTGCGGGGTCGCGGTCAGCCCGGCTGCGATCGAACGAAGTCATCGAACTGATGGGCGATACGGTCGATGCCGTAACTGGCCTCGGTGCGCGCTCTCGCTTGTCGGCACATCGCTTCATATTCCTCCGGCGGCAAATCCATAGCCTTGATCATGGCTCCTGCCAATGCGCGGGGATCGGCGGGCGGAACGACAAAACCGGCTGGCCCGACGATGGCCGCGGCATCGCCGACATCGGTGGTGACGACGGGTTTGCCGTGGCTCATGGCCTCGGCGATGACGTTCGGAAATCCCTCGGTGCGGGACGAAAGCGCGAGAACGTCGATGCTTTCGTAGAACCGGCCCATGCCGCTGATCTCGCCGCAGAGATCGACGGCGTCCGGCGCGAGGCCAGCCGACTTGACTAGCGAAGCAACGCCCGCGTTCTGCGGATCAAGCCCATGCCCCGCCGCCCGGAACCGCGCATCCGGCCGCGCGCTCAAGGCGATGGCGGCCGCCTTGAAAAAGGTATCGTGGTCCTTCTGTGGATGGAACCTTCCGGCGATTCCGAACACCCGCGGAGATTTGGCGACGATCTTTCTTGGCTCCGGCATGAAAAATCCGTTCGGAATGACAACGGCGTTGCGATTGCGGTAGCCGAAGTCGCCATGGTGGATGAGGGCGCGCTTTGAGTTGTAGATCACACCCGCCGGCATGGCGGAAAGCGCGCGACAGACCCACACGGCGAACCGGGTGCTGAACGACATGGACGAGGGATCGTCGAGAGACTGGCGCACGTTCCAGATGACCGGGGACACGCCGCCGGCGATCTTGCCGGCGACCGATCCGACAGCCATGGCGTGATACATCCAGCAGACCACCCTGGCCGGCTTCTCGCGGCGCATGATGGCGGCGACCTTGCGCGGCGCCAGCAGCATTCCCACGGCCGAACTCACCCCGAGAGAAACGAATTCGACCCGCGGGTTGGCGGCCAGCTCCATGTTGCGGGCGGACACTTCCATCAGGGACACAACCAGAATCTTGTCGTCTTTCGACACACTGAGGAGTCGGCATAACATCCTCTCCGCTCCGGCATTGCCGGCGAGATTGGTGATGAAATGCATGATCATTGGGGTATCGTGCCAAAAACGCTCTGTCGCCGGAGTTTGTCAGCAAATAACGTGCAAATCAAAGAGTTCCATCTGTGTTCCGGGCCGGGCCACAACGTTGAGAACAGATACTTGGCGGAAGGGCCGATCCACACCCAATTTCGCCCGTTTCGCGACGGGGTGCCCGTTAACACCATACGCGTCCAAAGGTTTGGTTTAGGGTCAGATTGCGATAAGGTCGTATTCTGGCCGGCGGTCGCACTGTCATAGCCGGGGAAGGACGCTGGAAGCCGCACATGCCGTTTCAATCATATCGCCTATCGGTCAAGGCCGGAGTAATTGCCGCCGTGTTGGCGGGGTTAAGCCTGCACATCGAAACCTCCACCGCGGAGACGACTTTGGCCGATTACCGGATCGCCGCGGGCGACGTTCTCGAGTTCGATTTTCTCGACGATCAGGAAATGCCGCGGCAACTTACAGTCGGCGGGAGCGGACAAGCACAAATTCCGCTTCTCGGCGCCATAGCGGTCGCGGGTTCGACGATCGCCGAAGCGCATGACACCGTGCGCAAGGCCTTCATCGACAAGAAGATGCTCGTCGATCCGAAAATCGCGCTGACCGTCGGGTCCTATCGCCCGATATTCGTTCTGGGAGACATCCGGAATCCGGGCTCGTTTCCCTATCGGTTTCAGCTGACGGTGGAACAGGCGGTCGGCCTCGCAGGCGGGCTTGTCTCGTTTCAGTCCAGCGCCGAAGACCGCATCATGCTGCGCGCCCGGCTCGAGGGCGATTTGGCCACGCTGAGTTCCATGATCGCGCGCGAGGCATCCTGGGTGGCCCGCCTCGAGGCCCAACTCGACGGCCGGAATTCGGTCAGCCCGTCCGACCTGATGGAAGACGCCGCGCCGTTCCTGAAGCCGGACCAAATCGCGACGTTCCTCGAGGTGGAAAACCGCATTCTGAAGGCGGAATTGACCGCCTACGAGTCGCAGACCTCGATCCTGTCCTCCAACATTTCGGAGACGACGAAACAGCTCGCCCTCTTCGAGCAACTGCAGCAAAACCAGAAGAAGGCGATCCAGTTCACGAAGGACGAAGTGGACCGGGCGGTGAAACTGCGGAAGTCCGGCCTGAACACCGCGGCGGAAGTCGCCTCAATTCAAAGGCAATTCACTATCGACGAGGGAAGGTTCCTGCAGATTCTCGCCGACACGGCCGGCGCGCAGCGGCAAATTGCGGCGCTCAAGCAACAGCTCGCCGCCCTGGAAGACAACCGGAGGAGAGACGCCTTGATCGCCGTGCAGGAACGGACCGGCATGCTGAAGCAGCACTTCGCGCGCTACCGGTCGCTGGAAGAGCAGTTGGCTCTCGCGGCAAACTGGGCAACCGCCGAAGCCGACAGCGCGTTGAAATCGGTGATCAGCTTCACGATCCGTCAACGCCCCGGCGAAAGCGCGGGAGACATCGCCGCGACCGGCACCGCGGCGATTCTGCCGGGCGATGTGGTGATCGTCTCGGTCAAGAGCCCCGATCCAGCTCGCGCCGTCCAAAGCCAGGCCACCTCCAGCACCACCAACTGACGCGCCTTGCTCGTCAAGCGTCCGTGTACGCCCGTGACCGCTTGTCGTATTTGGCCGCGCCGCCCAGGCCAAAACGCGACTGGGCACGCGGGTCCACGCGGTTGATGACGGTGCCGAACAACGGGGCCTGATTGAGCCTGAGACTCGAGGCCGCTTCCCACAACTCGTTCGCCGTCGTCTTGTCCCACGCGACCGTCATGATGACGCCGTCGATCATCGGCGCAAGCCAATTGGCGTCATCGACGCTCAGAACCGGCGGCGTGTCGAACACGATCATGTCGAAATTGGCCCGGAGCTGCTTCGCAAGATGGGCCAGCCGCTCCGAATTGAGAAGCGAGCTCGGGCCGAACGGCCGCTGATTGAGGCCGATGACCTTGAGCAGCGGCAAGTCGGGGCTGGCCTGCACGATCGAATCGAGCTCGCATTCGCCGACCAGAAACTGCTCGAGCGTGAACTCCGAAGGCTGGAGACCCATGTTGCCGTAAATTTTGTAGTTGTGCAGGTCGAGGTCGACCAATGCCGTGCGGAGCCCGTCGGCCGCCGCCGTCGCTGCAAGCCCGATCGAAATCGCCGTCTTGCCCTCGGCCGGCAGGCACGAGGTGACCATGACGGCCTGCCGGACCTTGTCCGAATAGGGCAAGCGGCAGCCGAGATAAAGCATGCGCATCGCCTCGGAAAATCCGGATTGCGGGCTCTTGACGATCTCGCGCAACGGATTGAGCTTGGTGGCTTGGCGCACCGACCGGAACATCGGCACATAGGCGAGGTTCGGCAGATTGAGAAGGCGCATGACTTGATCGCCGCTGCGAATGGCGGTCCGCATTCCTTCCATGACCAACAGCGCCAGAATGGAGAGGAGCGCCGAACCGAGGAACGCCGCGGACACGATGACCCTGGTCCGCGGATAGGCCGGTTCGGTTGGCACTTCGGCCGACGACACGATGCGCGCGCTCGGCCGCTCGGCTTCGTTGTTGAGGTCCTCGGCGATGCCGGAGATTTCCGAGTCGATCATCTGCTTGACCGTCGCGATGCGGGCATCGACGGCCTGGATCTGCGGATGATTCAATCCGAACTGCGCGGTGAGTTCGGACCGGCTCTGCTGCAGCTTGACCTCTTCGTTGCGCAGCGCGGTGAGAAACGGCTGAGAACCCCTCTCCTTCAGGAATTGCATCGCCTTGTTTGCGAACTGGCGCTTCACTTCCATGGACACGACGAGATATTCGCTCGCCACCGTATCGGCGAGTTTCGCGGCCATTCTGGCGTTGCCGTCGGAAACGCTGATGTGCACCGCCAGACTTTCGCCTTCGCGGGAAACAGCCGCGTGAGAAATCAGCCGCGAGATCACTTCATCGCGCTGCACGTCCTTGCCGACTATCGGTTGCTTTTCGTCAACTTTCTTCGCGGCGTCGCCACCGGTGACCACCCGCAGATACGATAACACTCGCAACAGGTTTTCCGAGACCGCGCCGAACACGTCGGCGCTGCCTTCGTCGCCGCCGCGCAAGTACTTGTTAAACGACGGATTGCCGATCAGCTCCAGATTGTCGGCCACGCGGCCCATCACCAGGCGCGAGACGATGATGTCCATTTCGGTCTCGGCCGCCGACCTGTCCCGGTCCTGGCTCTTGAGCTGCGCGTCGCTTTCGAAAGGCCGGCTGTCCTTGCGCTCGAGAACGACGGTGGAGACCGCCACGTAATATTTGGGCAAGTATCGCGTCACGAGCAACGCCAGAACCGCGCAGGCGAGTGCGATGCCAATGATCAGCTTCAAGTTCCGCCAAATGAAGCCCATCCCGTCGATCGCGCCGGTCGATTGCATCTGCTCGCGCTGCAGGGCCGCGAGTTCAGCGGCCGATAGCCTGCTGGAGCTTACGCGTATTTGTTCCATGACCGTCATGTGTTCAGTCCATCACATTTCATGGGCAGCTTGCACAATACCAGCGGCAATAAAACGGCAAAAGAACTCATTCCGAAATCACTCACATTAATTAAGCTATTGATTTTCATAATAAATTTCCAACACAACATTACTGACCTACCTCCCCCCACGCGCCGGAGGCATGGCAGGGCGCAATGCTGCCACGGCAATCCCCGCCGAGAGAAGGAGCGGAACATACCAGAAGCGCGCGTAGATGTGCGGAACCGCGTTGATGGTCAGCGCGAAAACCAGGAATGTGGTAAGCGCGCAAAGGCCGGCGTCCTTGTTCTTTCCGACCCAGTTGGCCGCGCCCGCGAGGCAGAAACCGGTCAGTAGAATCAAAAGCAATCCGGCGAGACCGATCAGGCCGCCTTCCGACCAGATCAGAAGGTAAGAGTTATGGACGACCTGGTTCAGGTGGCTTTGGAGGCGATACTGGTCCGCGCCAATTCCCAGAAGCGCCGTCCGCTGCGCGACGTCGAGGGACTCGTAAATCAAAGCCAGGCGCTCGGTGGCCGTTCCGGCTTGGCTGATGTCGCCCGACTCGAGCGCCGGCAGCACGCGCTTCTGGAACACCGCCGGCAGCACGTCCTTGCCCCGGCTAATCACGATGAACGCCGCGCCCGCGAGTCCAATTGTCCCGAAGGTTAGCGACCGCAACGAAATCTTGGCGGCGAAGTAGATGTAGCAGGCGCCCAGCAGGGCGAGCAGCCCGGTATTGGAGCCCGTGAGAAGGACGCCGTAAAACATCGCCGCCACAGACACCGCGGCCGCGACGAGGGACAGATGGCCTTGGGACCGCAACCAGAACAGCAATGGAAACGTCAACGCGATGAGACTGGCGCATTCGTTTTCGCGCTCGACGAAGGACTGCATCCGGCGGCTACCGCTGACAAAGCGCGTGTTGGTTTGGCCATCGTATTCGATCAGATAAATGCCGAATATGCACATCAGGAAGATTGACAGCAGGAAAATCTTGGCGAGCGACACCGTCTGCGGGATGGGCCGCCCCGCGATGATGAGGGGGAGCACGACAAGGCTGTAGAAATACTGCAGCGCGACGATCATTCCCCGGTTCGGGTCGCCGAAGACAGCGCTGCTGGTCAGCAAGCCGCCAAAAACGAACATCGCGCCCGCCATCCACATCGGCGTGTACGAACCCAGCGGGCGAAGCGGCACCGCGCGCCGGACGAACATCACCGCCAGGCAAAGCAGCGCGAAGACATCGCTCAGAGTGACAAACACGACAGGATGCCGGAGAAAGTTCATCGGCGACAGGAAAACGGCGACCGCGGCCAGCGCGAACTCCAGCCTTTCGAGCTGGCTGGTGCTCACCTGCCGCGCCGGCATAGATGGGGCCGCCTGAAAATCCCAGGTCACCTAGGAACGCTCCTCAAGAAAACGGCTGGTTGCCCGCGCCGAATGTTCACCGGCAGGGGAAGTTCGAAGCACCGCAGGCAGGCAATTTCCGCGCCAATGTCCAAGCCCTTCCCGACTGACTCGGCGCCGGATTGGACGTCCGGAGCCGCGCACCGCAAGGGCATGGATTTGCCCAACATCCGGTTCCCGTTTCCACAACGCGAGTTGCAATCTCCGAACTTGAACCAGTATCAAAGAATCGATTTGCACCAAAGTCAAATAAATGGTTCGGGTTCAGCCAAAGGGAGCTAAGAAGCGTTCGGTATCCTTAACGGCTCGCGAGAGTTCCGATGCGGCGCTAACCGCGCCGCGTCATTGCCGTTGACAAAGCCGGTGGCCTCCGACATGCCTTGCCGTCAAAATTTGGAGCAAATTCAGTTTGAAACGCTGGTGGGCGTCGATCAAGGCCGACACAATTCTGCGGCGGATCATCAGAAACATGGCCTACTTGTTGTCGGCCAACCTGCTGGTGTCGTTGATCGGGCTTCTTACCGTCGCCATCACGGCGCGCGCGCTGGGGCCGCTTGGCTTGGGCATCCTGGCGTTGGCCGAAGCCTATGTCCGGCTCGTCGATCAACTGGTCCGGCTGGAACCCTGGCAGGCCGTCATCCGCTACGGCGCCATCAAACTCGAACAGGGCAAGGACCTGGAATTCCGCCGCCTGGTGAAGCTTTCGACGATGTTCGACTTGTGTGGCGCCGCTCTGGCGGCGCTGGTGGCGATCGCCTTTTGCCGGCTCACCGCATCGTGGCTGGGCTACAGCGAAGACCAGGCCAAACTCACGGCATTTTACGCGATCTCACTGTTCTTCGCCGTGTCCTCGACCCCAACCGGCCTGATGCGCGTGTTCGACCGTTTCGACATTCTGGCAAAGATGTCGGTGGCCTTGGCGTTGATCAGGCTCGGCCTCTCGGTGCTGGCCTGGCAATTGTCCGGCGACGCATGGACATTCATAACCATTCTTTTCGTCTACACGCTGGCCGAACAGCTGATTCCGCTGGCCCTGGCGTGGCGCGAATTGCGCAGGCGCGGCCACGTCGGGATCTGGACAACGCCGCTGGCGGGCGTTCTGTCCGAAAATCCGAACATCCTCCGTTTCATCGTGAACGCCAACATCAACGCTCTGGCGAGGCTCAGCACCCAACGCCTCGACACGTTGATTGTGGGCGCAGTGCTCGGCAATTCGGCGGCAGGCTTCTACCACCTGGCCCGGCGCATCGGCCTTGCCGCCGTCAAATTCGGGCGCCCGCTGCAGCAGGCGATTTTCCCCGACATCGCCAAGATCTGGGCGCAGGGGGACAGGCCGCGATTCCGGCGCCTTGTATTCCGGGCCAACGGATTGTTGACGCTCGCCTCTCTCCTCGGCGCCGCCGCCGCCTACCCGTTGGTCGATTGGATCGTGGCCTACGGGTTCGGGGCAGCTTTCCTTCCGAGTGTGCCTCTCATAAAAATGCAATTTTTAGCTGTAGTTTTGTTTTTGGCCAGCAATACATTGGGGCCTGCCTTGATGACCATCGGCGCCGACCGGGCAATGGTGTGGATCTCCCTGGTCGCGACGATCGCGTTCTTCGCGACGATTTTCCCGTTCATGGCGTGCTTCGGCGCGGCGGGAGCGATCTTGAGCCAGGCACTCTTCTCGCTGATTGTGCTAGCTGGAACCTGGAGCTTCCTGCTGTGGCTGACCCGCCCACCGGCGGGGCCAGCATCGCCGGCTTCGCGGGACAAATGATCAAGCTTTGCAGCTCGGGATTTGCATGGCAATTGCCTGCAGAAAGCGGGTTGTGCGGCGGAGACGATCCATTCAAATACGCTCGAACCCAAGAAGAAGCGACGTGAATCCGGACGTGGTAGAAGTTAAGGGAGCGGACAGTCGGCTCGCGTCGGTTTTTCCCCTGCGGCGGGCTATTGAGCAGGCCATCGCCGCCCTGTTCCTGGCGGTCTTCGCCATTCCCATCGGCCTCACCGCGCTCGCCGCATGGCTCAGCTGCGGGCGGCCGCTGCTGTTCCGGCAGGCGCGGGCCGGCCTTAACATGCAACAATTCACCATAGCCAAATTTCGCACCATGCACGACACCCGCGACGCCCTCGGCAATTTGCTGCCGGATCACTTGCGGGAAACGAAAGCGTCGCGTTTCATGCGCCGCATCCGCGTCGACGAGTTTCCCCAGCTTGTGTCCGTAGCGCGCGGCGAAATGTCGTTCTTCGGTCCGCGCCCGCTGCTGCCGGCGACCATACTGGCCATGGGCGAGCTTGGCCGCGCGCGCTGCCGCATTCTTCCCGGACTGTCCGGTTGGGCTCAGGTGAACGGCAACACGCGTCTCGACGACAAACAGAAACTGGCCCTCGACGTGTGGTACGTCGACCACAAGAACCTTCGACTTGACCTGTACATTCTCATGCAGACCGTTGTGACGCTGCTTCGCGGCGAACGGGTTAACGTGCAGCGCATCCGGGAGGCGGAAGACTACGTCGGGCAGCACTACGGCGCGAGGGCGCAGTCTTGAAAACGGTATTCGCCGGCGCGGTGGAGGGCTCGCGGATCGCGCTCGATGCGCTGATCGGCGCCGGCCTGGCGCCTGCGCTGGTTGTGACGCTGCCGCCCAGCGCCGCCGGCCGTCATTCGGATTTCAGCGATTTGACGTCCGTCGCCGAGGCCGCCGGAATCGAGGTTCATCATACCCAGACCATCAACGGCGCCGCAACCATCGCGGCCCTGCGCGCGCTCGAACCGGATCTCGCCATGGTGATCGGCTGGTCGCAGATCTGCAAACAGGAGTTCCGCAGTGTGGCGAAGCTTGGCTGCATCGGTTTTCATCCCGCGCCGCTGCCGCGATTGCGGGGCCGGGCCGTGATCCCCTGGACCATACTTCTTGGCGAGACGGAGAGCGCCTCGACCCTGTTCTGGCTGGACGAAGGCACGGATTCGGGGCCCATTCTGCTGCAACGGCGTTTTGAGCTTTCGCCGGAAGAGTCGGCGCGAGGCCTCTACGACAAACATACCGCCAACCTCGCCGCCATGTTACCGGAAGCGGTGGGGCTGGTGGCCCGTGGCGCGCCGCCGCGGGTTGGACAGGATCATTCCAAGGCAACCTATTGCGCCAAGCGCACGCCCGAGGACGGCCTGATCGACTGGCGCGAGCCGGCGGCGGCGATCCTTCGCTTCATCCGTGCCGTTGGCGAGCCCTATCCCGGCGCTTTTGCGTTCCACAATGAGGATAAGATTGTCATCGACAAGGCGCGGTTGTTTTCTGGCTCCCACCAATACATTGGTCTCACCGGCCAGGTGCAAAACCATACGGCGGAAGGCTTCACCGTACGCTGCGGAGATGGCAATATGATTGAAGTTCAGTCTTGGCGGACGCCCCGTGGCGGCAAGCCGGGGGTGCACAGCAGGCTGACGGGAGCGTGTCGATGATCTCAAGCATAGAAGCATTCGGCCGCACGCTTGTCATCGCCCCGCATCCCGACGACGACGTTCTGGGGGCCGGCGGCACGATGGCGAAAATCGCCCGATCGGGACAGGACGTCCATGTTGTCGTCGTCACCACCGGCAAACCGCCGGCCTACAGCGCCGAGTCGGTTGCCCGCGTCCGGGCGGAAGCAGCGGAGGCCCACGGGATCCTCGGCGTCAAGACCACAAGCTGGCTTGACTTGCCGGCCGCCCAGCTTCCGGAAGTCGCCAACGCGCAACTGAACGGCACCATCCGCGACGCCGTGACGAGGATTTCGCCGCGGACCATTTTCGCGCCTTTTCCCGGCGACATTCATATCGATCACCAGTTGGTGTTCCTGTCGACCCTGGTGGCTTCACGGCCGCATCAGGCGGAGTTTCCGGCGACGCTTCTCGCCTACGAGACGCTGTCGGAAACCAACTGGAACGCTCCCTACATCACGCCACCCTTCGTGCCCAACGTGTTCCTGGATATCGAGGCGACGCTCGATAAGAAGCTTGCCGCCATGCGGGCATTTTCATCCCAGCTCCGCGCGGCGCCGCACGAGCGCTCGCTTGAGGCGTTGCAGGCCTTGGCCACTCTCAGGGGCGCGACCGTGCACCGCGCCGCGGCCGAGGCATTCGTTCTGGTGCGGCATGCCGGCTGACACAGCAACACCGCGGACCCGCGACGAAAGCGCCAGAATCCGGTTTGTGGAAAATTGCCGATGACCAGATGGCCCGTATACGATGACGAACAGATCGCGGACGTAACTGCGGTCTTGAAATCCGGAATGGTCAATGCCTGGACCGGACCGCATGTCCTCGAGTTCGAACAGGCCTACGCCAAAAGCCTTGGCTGCGAACATGCGATCGCTCTGGCGAACGGAACGCTGGCGCTTGATCTTGCGCTCTATGCGATCGGCCTCGAACCGGGCGACGAGGTGATCGTGACGCCGCGAAGCTTCGTGGCGTCGGCATCCTGCGTGGCGATGGCCGGAGGCGTTCCGGTTTTCGCCGATGTCGATTTGGACAGCCAGAACATCACCGCCGAAACAATACGGCCCGCGATAACGCCGCGCACCAAGGCAATCATCCCCGTTCACCTCGCGGGCTGGCCGTGCGACATGGACCCGATCAACGAACTCGCCCGCGAACACGGCATCCGCGTCATCGAAGATTGCGCCCAAGCGCATGGCGCGATGTACCATGGCAGGCCGGTTGGGATGCTGGGCGACTTGGCGGCGTTTTCGTTTTGCCAGGACAAGATCATCACCACCGGCGGGGAAGGCGGGTTGCTGGTCCTCGCCGACAGAGAGCTGTGGAAGAAAGCCTGGAGCCGGAAGGATCACGGCAAATCGTACGACACGGTTTTCAGCGCGGCGCATCCGCCCGGATTCCGGTGGCTGCACGAAGGCTTTGGCAGCAATTGGCGGATGACCGCGCTGCAGGCCGTGCTGGGAACCAAGCAGCTCCAGCGCCTGCCGCTCTGGCATGCCCAGCGCACCGCCAAGGCCGAAACCATGCTTGCCGCTTGCAAGGCAATCCCGGCATTGCGGACGCCGGCGCCAGCCGGCGGCATTACCCACGCCTGGTACCGGTTCTATACTTTCGTGCGGCCCGAAATGCTCAAACCCACATGGGACCGGGACCGGATCATGCGCGCGCTCGCCGTGCTCGGCGTCACCTGTTTTTCGGGGAGCTGCCCCGAAATCTATCGCGAGAAGGCATTCGTCGACGCCGGCTTCGGGCCCGCGCAACGCCTGCCAGCCGCCTCCGCACTCGGCCAGACGAGCCTCGCCTTCCTGGTCGATCCGAGCGAGGAAGACGCAACGATCGAGACGAATTGCGCAGCAATAGCCAAGGTCATGGCGGAGGCAAGCGCCTAGGCGCCAGGATTTGCCCATGACGGACAAAAAATTGCGCGTTCTGTTCACCTCGGCGGGCCGCCGCGTAGAGTTGCTCCAGTGTTTCCGGCGCGCGGCGGTCGAACTCGGACTGCAGCTGGACGTGCTGGCTTGCGATCTGAATACGTCCTTAAGCGCGGCCTGCAGCGTGGCCGACATGGCGTTCGACGTTCCACGCTGCACCGATCCGGGGTATGCCGGCGCGGTGCTCGACATCGCCCGCGCGAATGGCGTCCGGTTGGTCATTCCGACAATCGATCCGGAGCTCATGCCCCTGGCCTTGGCTGCCGATTCCTTCGCGGCGGAGGGTGCGCGCGTTCATGTCAGCCCGCCGGACGTCATCGCAGTTGCCCAGGACAAGCTGAAGACGGCTCGCGTCCTGTCGGCGGCGGACGTTCCCGTGCCCGTGGCGTTCGAACTTGAGGACGCGCGCCGGAACCCGCGGGACATGGCATGGCCGTTGTTCATGAAACCCAAGGCGGGTAGCGCCAGCCGCGGGCTCAAGGTCATCAAGTCCGCCGAGGAGCTTCCCAGCGAGGTTGCCGAACCCATGCTGCTTCAGGAGTTGCTGGAAGGGCCGGAGTACACCGTCAACATGATGGTCGCCCAGTCGGGAGATCTCACCGGCGCCATCATGCACCGTAGGCTTCAGGTCCGCGCCGGGGAGGTCGAAAAAGGCCGCACCGAACGGCGCGCCGACTTGCGACGGCTCGCCGAGAAGATCGCTGGCGCGTTGCCCGGCGCCCGCGGCGTGTTGTGCTTTCAGTCCATCGATGACCGGCGCGGAGGTCCGAAGGTGTTCGAGATCAACGCGCGTTTTGGCGGCGGTTATCCGCTCGCCGACCATGCCGGCGCGCGCTATGCGAAATGGCTTCTGGAAGAGACCGCCGGCATCCCTTCCACCGCCGATGACAATTGGCATGAAAACGTCACGATGCTCCGGTACGATGCCGCGGTGTTCAAGGGACACTAGGGCCATGTGGAATGAAACTCCACGCGCCTTGGTTTTTGATCTTGATGATACGCTCTATCTGGAACGCGACTTCGCCGAAAGTGGCTTCAAGGCGGCGGGCGACTGGCTACGGAGCGAAACAGGCGTGGACGGCCTCCATGCGATTTGCACCAGGCTGTTTGCTCAGGGCAATCGAGCAAATATTTTTGACGACGCACTGCGCGAACTCGCACCGCAAAAACCGCACGCGCTGGTTGAGCGTCTGGTCGATGTCTACCGGCATCATTTGCCGGAGATCGCACTTGCCGACGATGCGAAGCGCTGCCTTGAGCGACACATTGGGCGCATTTCCCTGGGTCTCATCACCGATGGCCTGGCGGAAACGCAATGGGCCAAGATCAGAAGCTTGAACATTGAGCCGTTTTTTGATTGCATCGTTTGCACTGGCGATTGGGGGCGCAAGTACTGGAAGCCGCATCCGCGGAGTTATGAGTTCATGGAGCAGCGGTTTATGGCGGAGGGACGTGACATGATCTATGTTGCCGACAATCCCGCAAAGGATTTTGTGACGGCGAAAGCCCGTGGCTGGCGCACCGTGCAGCTGGCGCGTCCGGGGCGAATCCACACGATGTCCGCGGCGGAACAAAGTCACAATGCCCACGAAACGATCAAATCTCTCGACGACTTCGAAGCATTTAAGTCTATAACGGTGCGGGACCACTGAGATGTTGTTGCAGGCTAGAGCATCAAACTAAGCAGAATGCGCATTGTATTTGTTCAAGCGGGTCTGACCGCCGGCGGCGCAGAAAAGGTCGTGAACGTCCTCGCCCGGCACAACGCGGGCCTGGGAAACGAGGTCTTCGTGATCGCCTTCAGCGGCAGTCCCGGCCAATCCTACTTTGCCTATCCCGATAGCGTTCGAATCATCACCATGGAGGGCGAGCCGGAGCGGACGCACGGCAGGCTGCGCAGCGCCTTCGCCCGCACGGCTTGGCTGGCGCGGCAGTTTCGAGCGCTGAAGCCCGACGTCGCCGTGTCGTTCTTGACCAAGACGAACGTAATGTCGATGGCCGCGGGCCTCGTGACCGGCGTTCCGGTCGTCATATCGGAGCGCAACAATCCGACGAAGCGAGCGGCCTCGCCCCTATGGCTGCGCGCCATCAACGTTTTCGGCCGGCAGGCAACGGCGATCGTGATGCAGACGGACGCTTCGCAACAAATACTGGCGTCGGCCCTGCGCAAGAAGGCGGTGGTGATTCCAAATCCGGCCGTGCTGCCGGAGGGCGTGACATTTTCATCTGGAGACGGGCAGCGCATCGTCGCCGTCGGTCGGCTCGAACCGCAAAAAGGCTTCGACCTCCTGATCCGCGCCTTCGCGCAAGTCGGCAAAGACCTGTCAAAGGCCAGCCTGACGATTTTCGGCGAAGGTCCGGACCTTGCAGATCTGCAAGCGCTCGCGCAGGAGCTTGACATCGCCGACCGCTTGAATTTCGCCGGACTGTCCGCCACACCCGGAATGTGGCTCGCCGAGGGCGACATATTCGTTCTCAGCTCGCGTTTCGAAGGTTTTCCCAACGTGCTTGTCGAGGCGCTCGCGGGTGGCCTCGCGTCAATCGCCTTCGATTGCCCCTGGGGACCGTCGGACATCATCATGAGCGGCGAAAACGGCCTTCTCGTGCCGCAGGAGAACGTCCCGGCTCTCGCCCAGGCCATTCGCAAACTGTTGACCGATCCGGATCTGCGCCTGAAGCTTGCCAAGGCCGGTCCGCCGACCGCAACGCGGTTTTCGCTGGACAGCGTGCTTGCCAAATGGGACTTCGTCATTAAGAAAGCGACGGCGGGCCGCGGCGCCCTGGCCTGACAGACGGCGCGACCGGTCCGGCTTGCCTATCGATCTTGGCCTTCGTCGACGAAGCGTGCGAGGGCAAACACGGCATCGATAAATTTCTGGCTGCTGATCCAACCTTCGTCGACCCAGCGCCCCTCGGGTTCTTGCGTCGCGACGAGGCCGGCCACGCGTTCCCCGAGCGTTTCCCGTGACCACCGGTCGGCGGCGTTCTCCCAATAGCGCGACGTCACCGCCGGTTGGCCCTTAAGCCGCCGCTCGGCGAGATCGATCACCATCGGAATTTCGAACGTGCTCTTCAAATTGTAATGGCCGAGCAGGTCGCCGCTCGAATAGGTGGCCTCATTTTCCGAGTTCACATAGAGTGGCTTGTCGGTCGCGAGTTCGTAGAACCTCGCCCAGTCGCCATCCTCCAACCGGACCGACTTGAGCCACTCCACGGCCTCGCGGACGGATTGGAGATAACGGCTGTCACCGGATGTTTGGTGCAGCAACAAGAGAGCCTGGATCGACCCGGCGGTTTCGCGAGATGCGGCGGCGGGCGGTTCGAAAACGCGCCCCCAGACCGGTTGCATGTTCTTGTCATAGGTTTGCGCCCAGCCACGCTGCGGCGCAGGAAGCTGGGCGGCCAGCAGAAATTCGCCAGCGGCTTTGGCCGACTTGACGCACTGGCCGCAGTCATAGACGCGGCCGGCATAGAGCAACAGCCGTATGACATCGCGCAACAGGTCATCGTTGAGAACAAAATAGGGCAGCGACGCCGGCTTGACCCATTCTCTCGGCCAACCGCCTTCCGGCAAGTTTGCTTGGCGCAATGGAGCGCCTCCGTCATCGTCGTCGCGCCAATCCGAGAACACCGGAAATGCGCCGTTTTGATACTGCAGGCGCATCAGGCGCTTCATGCCGTAGTTGATGGCCCTGCGGACTTCCGGATCTGACGCGCCCGACAATTGGTCGTACCAGATCAGGAACCCAAGGGCCGCTTGCGTGGTATTGTCGTCAAGCACCGAGCGGTTCTTGAATTCGTTGGCGGCGATCTCCTTGCAGGCGTTTTTTGCGTTGCCGGCGTAACACCAGTCTTTCCGCCTGTCTTCGCCCAGCACCGCACTGTAATACCAGCCGCCCGACTGCAGTTGAACCAGCATCAGCGCCCGGGCCACCCCATGCGCCGCCTCAAGATAAGGCTTTTCACCTGTCGCCTCGAAAGCTCTCAGGAAAGCCGCGCCAATGGCCGGAGTCCCGGGAGGTTGTATCCAGCTCGTCTGGGCGTCGACGACTCCACTCTCGCCCCGGCGCTCGGCCAAGTCGGCCGAGTAGGCCCAAACATAGGTGTTCTGTACCGCAACCTGGTTATGGAAATAGGTAACCGCGCGCGACAGGGCCTTCAGGGCCGCATCTCGCGTCGCGCCTTGGGACCAGGCCTGGCCTGCCCAGACGAACATGCCGACCAACGCCGCGGCGAGGAACGGTACGCATGTCCCGACGATCGCGATGCGGCAGGATACCCTCCTTTCCGGACGCATCGCAGTAAACTCGCCGCGCCTCGGGCTACCCGGAGTGTTATCCAGTCCGGCGTTGGTCATGCAAGAATCCGGATTGCTCCTACTCTCTGGCTATTTGCGGCCGAACTTCCGCGGTAAACTGCGGGAGTGGCATTGCGACGTGAGCGAAGGTAGGCGCCGGCGGCTTCTGCCGCACGTAGGACGGCGCAATCACCGACACCGCGTCAAAAACTGCATCCAGGTCGCCGGCCTCGCTCGCGTTCTCGATCTTCCCGAACGCGGCCCGCAATTCGACGAGCGCAACCGGCGCCGGCACTGCGCCGAATACGCCCGGAACCGGCGATTCAACGCGCCTTTCCTGCCTGTCGAACAATTCCTCATAGAGTTTCTCGCCGGGCCTGCAACCGACAATCTCGATCTTGATGTCGTCTTCCGGCGTGTATCCGGCAAGCCTGATCATGCGGCGTGCGACGTCGATGATCTTCACCGGCGCGCCCATGTCGAGAACGAATATTTCGCCGATACCCAACTTCTTTTGCAGGCCGCCGGCGGAGGCCTGCAGCGTCAATTCCACGGCTTCGCGAATTGTCATGAAGAACCGCGTCATATTTGGGTCGGTGACGGTCAGCGGCCCTCCCCTGGCAATTTGCCGCTGGAACAACGGAACAAGCGACCCGCTCGAACCCAAGACGTTGCCGAAGCGCACCGTCATGAATCGCGAATTGCCGGAGCTTTCCAGATCGAGAGCCTGGCAGTAAAGCTCGGCCAATCGCTTGGTCAATCCCATGACGCTGGCCGGATTGACGACCTTGTCGGTGGAAATCTGGACCATGGCCAGGACGCCATGACGACTGGCGGCTTCTGCGATGTTTCTGGTGCCGATCACATTCGTCAGAAAGCCCTCGGACGGATTGATCTCGACCATTGGAACGTGCTTGAGCGCCGCGGCATGAAAGACGAGTTCCGGCTTGTTAGCGCCGAAAATCTCCTCGACGCGCGCTGCTTCGCGGATGTTGCAGAGATAAAGGCGGCGCGGCGTCTTCGGGAATTTCTCGGAGAGATCGAGGTCGACGGCGTAAAGATTATACTCCGTGCTTTCGATCAGAACGAGCTCGGCCGGCTTCAGCGCCGCGATTTGCAGGCACAATTCGCTGCCGATCGATCCGCCGGCGCCGGTGACGAGCACGCGCCGTCCCGCGATCAGCTTGGCGATCGATGTCCGGTCGAGAGCAGTCTGCGGCCTTTCGAGAAGGTCCGTGAGCTCGATGGGGCGGACCTCGAACTGGTCCACGTTGCGCGTGTGCCGAAGCTCGGTCGGAGCGGGAAGCCGCGACACGGCGATGCCGAGCTGGTCGGCCTTAGCGACAATGCTTTCCACTTCGTGGCCCGGAAACATGGACAGCGGCTTGGCGAAAATGACATGACGCGGGCGGCGATTGCGGCGTTCAAGCCCGGTCATGACCCGTTCGAAATCCGACAGCGTGCCGAGCACCGGCACGCCGCGGATCAGCATCTCCTGATGATCTTTCGAATCGTCGAGCACACCGACGGGCTTATAGCGGGACGACTTGTCGTTTTGCAGAGCGCGCAGATAACTGTCGGTATCGCTGCCAGCGCCGACAATAAGGACCGGCAGCATGTCGCGCCCCGGCTGGCCGAAGAGCTTGCCGGTCGATGGACTTAGCTCCCAAAGCTTGGACTTGAGCCGAACGGCCGTCATCAACGGCACCAGAATGAAAAACTCGATGGCGATGACCGAGCGCGGAATCATGGCGAGCCGTGTGAAGATGAACATCACGCTGACGAAGATGATCGACGAAAGCAAGGTTGCCCAAACCACGACCTTCAAATCACCGATGGAAACATAGCGCCAGTTGCGGGTGTAGAGGCCGGTCAACGGAAACACGACGGCGCAAATGACCATGAACAGCGGCACGGCCATCAAGATCTTGGAATAGGCGATGACCGGGGAAAACGGCGCGTCGACGCCAAATCTGAAAATGCCAGCCACAAGCAATGCCAATCCGGCAAGCACGATGTCGGTCACATACAGAAGCCAATGTCGATAGGGTGCCTTCGCCTTCGCTTTGAGGGCAGCGGCGAGTCCGCCCATCGGCGAGTGCGAGCGTGCTACGTCATCGAGTAGGAGTTTGAGTCTCGTGAAGCTTCCGAATGATTGCATGCTACTTTGGGTAGCACCACCAGCTGTGTCTTGAGTCCCCTCGGCAATACGAGGCCGTAAATCGTTACCCATGGCGCACACCGTCAATCTGCCTTGGCTGGCGCCAAGGACCCGATTCCACTTCTTTCGCCCGACCTCTCAAGCCCATTAATGCGCGATTAATCGGGATAGTCAAATTTTATCAAACCAACTTGGTTAAAGTGGTGGTCTGATCCCTAACGTTGTAAGAGGGGTATCAAGACTGTCTGTGATGTGCATCACACTTTTGTGACAGTCCACCGGCAATTCTATAACCGTGGTACCGCAGGTGGGGTAGGGCGTGGGCGGCGCTACCAGCCTGGCAGATTCTTGCCAATGAGACGCTGCACCGATTCAACTTCGCCCGCGAAATGCTCCGACATGCGCTCCCTGAGATCCGGCGTTAGCGCAGGGTACTGGATTTCGCGCGCAACCATGCTGCGGAGCCTGCCGAATGCCTCGGTTTTCCTGACCGGCGCGACAAGGGGTTTCACCCAACCGAAATAGCGCCGCAGTTCGGGACTGACCATTGGAACCGTTTTGTCTTTCACCTTTTCCCGGGTGGCGTGGACCGCTGCACCGGCGCCATCGAGGCCCAGAAAAGCTCTTAGTTCGGCAAGTTGGCCAATGGGGTCTGCCTTCACGTTTTCGAACGACAGGACCAGCAGCCGGTCCCGGCCGTAGAGTTCAAGATAGACTTCGAGTTGCTGGCTGTATTTCCCCCCCGCCAAGAAGCGCCCGCCGGCGGCGGCCCTCGGATCGAGGTAGCTTGCGATATTGCGGCCAACTTCGCCCCGGCGGTACAGCATGCAGTAGTCCGAATACGCCCGTTCGACGGGGTTTCGCAGCTGCGCCACGAGTTTGATGTGCGGCAGCGACTTGTGGACGCGGGCTCCAGCGCCTTGGGTATCGAGGTAGGAGTTCGATTTTTCTCCCGCCAACTGCCCGACTGCCTTGGCGCCAAACTGCGCCAGGTACCAGGCGTCGCCGCGATGATACTCGCGGCTAAAATAATGCAGCTCGGGATCGGGCATCAAGACATTTGGGTCGGCCTGAAGCGACTGCTGTAGCCAAGTCGTGGCACTCTTGGCAGCACCAATTATCAGGAAGTCAATGTCCTGCATTTTCATGTGACGATCCACCGATGGCTGGGACTTTTACCTGTCCGCGGTGGCCAGGGAAGCAGGAACTTGCCGGTTATTCTATCGCCGCATCAAACTATCGTAAATTTGAACGATACTGTTCACGTGGGCTTCGACGCTGAATCGAGAAAGAACATCGCTGCGGGCGTCGGAACTAATCCTCTCCCACAATTTCCGATCCGTCAGCAGCGCGTGGATCGGCTGGACAAATGCTTCCGGATTTTCCGGCGCCACGAGGAAGCCGGTTTTGCCGTCCGAGATCGCTTCGGGATTACCGCCATGATCGGTTGCAATTACGGGTGTGCCAAGCATCATCGCCTCGATCAATGTCCGGCCAAAGGGTTCGCTAACCGCCGGAACAAGTTTGACATCCACCCCCGCCATGTACCGGTCGATGGGCCGCCGGAACCCCATGAGCTTGATGCTTTCGGATATGCCAAGCTCCGCGGCCCGGCCCATCACCGCCAGCTCCAAATTTGGACCGCCAGGCGCGGACTCGCCGAACAGCAACCCCATGATGCCGATATCCGGGTGCCGCTTCTTGAAGGCCGCGACGATGTCGACAAATCCGACAGGACGCTTGCGATCGATCAAGCCGCCGAAGTAACCGGCGAAACGGGTGTCCGGCGGGCAACCCAGCTCGCTCAGCAACGCGGCGCGCGATTTCGCCCGGTCGGGAAAGACTACGGGGTGTTCGAACGGGCTATATACAACGCTCAGCCTCCCGGCCACCGGGACGATCGGCCTTCCCGGTCGGGAAAAATTCGAAACGGTGACGATATGGTTCGCCAAGAGCGGCGCCAGAAAATTCACGCCCCTCGCGTCGGGATCGGCGCGGTGATGCCAGACGAGCTTGGCGCCGGCCAGCCGCGCCGGAAGCCCCCAGGTCGAATGGATCTGGCCATCGTTCGTGTGCACGATGTCGATCGCGTGAACCCGGAGAAACCGGCGCAACCGCGGCACCGTCGCGAAAGCATACGCCCCCCAGCTCGCGCGGCGCGCGCCGCGGCGGGCGGGCGGCGACAACGTGGCGACCTTTGGCGCGGCGACGAAATCCATTGCTTCGCCGCGGATGAAATCGGCCAGCACGCCATCGCCGTCGTGCAGCGCAATCACCGGTTCAACGACGTCCCGGTCGAGTTGCCGAACCAGCTTGAGAGCCGAGATATGGCTTCCGCCAACTTCGTCACCCATGAAGGGAAAGCAGACTCTAATCGGGCGCCGCGTCATTGATGCAGTGTTTACGAGGCTTCGCCAATGTTCAAGCGAATTCGCGGACCGTTTTCACGGCGTCGGCCATTCGCCGGATCCTCGCCAACCGCCCGTCCAATTGTCGCCATACTTCTTTCCCAAACGCGCCAGTGGTGAATTCGGTTCTCGCGACTCGGACTGCGGCGAGTTGCGGACGATAGAATCAAGTCACCGGATTTTTGGGGTCAACTGTTAACCAATGGGTCATATCTTCGCCGGGGCGCGCTTGGCGAGTTCGAATGGATGAGGCATGCGCAATTTGGCGATGCTGAAACTTGCTAAGTAGAGGGGTCTTTTTGCATGAGCGAAGATTTGCGTAGCGGCATGCGCCGCACGTTGTGGTCGGCCATTTGCGCCGTTCTCCTTCTTGCCGTTGGTTTTTCCGGTGCTGGGCATGCCGCTACCTACAGGGCGTATGTCGATCCCACCAACGGCGATGTGCCGGAGCCGCGAGAAGAGCGGATCGACACCGACCGGACTCGCAAGCACGCGTTTCCCTCGGCGCGGGGCTACGGCCGGTTCGCGGACCCCGGGATCGGGCCGCGCGAAACGTTCAAGATTTACAAGATCACGCATCTCGGCGACTCCGGCGCCGGCTCGTTCAGGGACTGCTACATGGCGACGGTGCCGCGCGTGTGCATCTTCACGGTCAGCGGAACGATCACCGTGCAAAGCGACATGCTGGCGCGGGCACCGCAGAGCAGAATGTACATCGCCGGCCAGACGAGTCCCGGCGGCATCCAATTGAAGGTCGGCCCATCGAACTCTTCGGGCCCGCTGCGCAGCGTCACGACCTCCGACTTCATCATGCGCTTTATCCGCCTGCGGCCCGGGACCGGGCATCAGGTCAGCACCAACGTTCAGGGAGCCGCCGTGGCCGGCAACCTCGACTGGTCGGCGCACGACGTCATCTTAGACCACGTCAGCCAGCAATGGGCGACTGACGAAGGCTTCGCGATGATCGGGCTCGACAACGCCACCTTGCAATGGTCGCTGCAATCGGAACCGATCGCGTGCGGCTCATGCCGCGACGACCACAACAGCTCCCACGACTACGGCAGCTTCCTGATCTCCAACAATCGTTTCACTATGTACAAGAACGTGCTGATGGGCGGGCGCCTCCGCAACCCCAACATCGCGGCGAACTCGCTCGATATGATCAACAACGTGGTCTACAACTACGGCGAATACGCCGCGCAGATGTACGTCAACGTCAAGGTGAGCGTCGTCGCCAACATTCTCTCGAACTGGTTCTCGCGCGGCCCGCGCACCGGGACGATGAGCGAAACCGGACGCCGCCCCCACTGCCTGTTCGCGGCCTTCGAAGGCGCGCCGGCGCCCGGATTGGGCTTCGAGTTCTATCTCAACGGCAATGTCTGCCCCGACGACCTGACCGGCGCCAACAATCTGAAAACCGTGGGCGGCAGCCTGACAAGCCCGATCCTCTATCAGAAAGGCACGCTGCTGAGACCGAGCGGCGCGCCGGGCGTACTGTTCAGCAGCCCGAGGCATGGCGGGATTTCCGTGCGGCCCTACGACATCGTGAGCGCCCAGCAAGCCGTCGCCGACGTCCTGGCGTACGCGGGCGCCATGCGCAACATGCACAGAACTCCCAACCGCGACGCGGTCGATAGCCGGTCGATCAATCAGTTGACGAATTGCGACGACCGCAGCTATGTGCCGCAGCCCGTCCAGCTCGTCGCGGTTCCGTCCACCGGCTATCCGCAACTCGAAACGGGCGGGACCTGGAGCTGGGCCGGCGACGACACCGACAACGACGGCATGCTCGATAGCTGGGAGCGCAGCCATCCCGCCATCACCAGCCTCAGCCAGCTCAGGCCCAACGGCGACTTCGACAGTGACGGCTGGTCGGACCTCGAGGAGTTCCTGAACTATTTGGCCGGCGATGGCGTGCGCCGCAATAGAATCGGCAGACTGGCCAACGTGCCGGCGGCCTATTGCGGCTACCCCGTGCCCTGAGAACGCTCGTGGGGCATCGCTCGCGGCGACGCCCCACGACAAAATTTTTTGCCGCAGATCGTCAATCTAGCTCCGGAAATCCGGAGCGGCTCTAACCAAAATCCGGCATTTGCAGAAGACTCTTCGCGGCGGGCGTGAGCGAACCGGCGCAGGCCGCGAGCATGGCCTCAACCTCTTGAGGCGACAGATAGTCGGAAAATCCGCCGACTTTGCCCTTTCGCATCCGCGAGCTTTCGCTGTCGCCGCGGTCATAGGTGTGCGCCGGCATGCCCTTGCTCAATTCCATTTCGCGCATGCTATCGAAGCGGGCGATCTCGATGGCGCGGCCGAGAACCGCCTCGTCGGCTTCACATCCGAGAAACCGGAGGATCTTCGTCATTTCGGCTTTCGTGCCGGCGCTCAACCGTTCATAGCTGACAACGATGTGACGATGCCGCGTCAGACCGCGCGCCCAACCGTTCACATGACGTGCATAGCTCGCGATGCCGAACTCAGGATCGGCGAGGAAGTCCGGAATGCCGCCGGCAAAGCGATTCTTGTGCCTGGTCTGGTGGAAGTACGCCGACACCATTACGTCACGCGGGTCGCGCACCAGATAAACGATGGGCCGGCGCCAAAAAAGAAACCGGCTGTAAGCGTCGTGCGTCACCGCCACGAGCGGCACGCGCGGCGCGGCGTTCGCGAAGCGGAAAGCCGGAATGCCGCGGACGGGGTCTGAATCGAAATTCGGCACCACGGTGAAGAGGCCGTGGAGGTCGACGCCTTCTTCCTTGCCGGCCGCCATGGCGAAGTAGTTCGCCAGGATGAAACGCAGCCACGTCCGCCCCGATTTCGGATAGGAGGCGAGAACGGCGTCCAACTTCACCGCGTTCGCGATGCCGCGCACACGGCGGCTGGCAGCTCGCAGGAGGCGGCGGGGAGTGCTCATATCTTGCCGCAACTCCGTTTCACCTCATCTCAATGGCAGAATTGACGACATCGTTCCATAGCTCGATGATACGTTCCGGATCGAAGCGCCGCGCCGAGGCCGAAGCCGCGGCGCCGAGGCGTTGACGCAGCGGGGCATCGCCCAACAGCGTAGCGAGCGCTTTGGCGAGCGCAGCCCCGTCGTCGCGGGGCACGAGCAAGCCATCCACGCCGTCTTCGATCATGTCACGAGGACCCCAGGGGCAATCGAACGAGACCACGGGCAGCCCCGCCGCCATCGCCTCGGTGAGTGCGTTGCCCCAACCTTCGAATCTAGATGACAGGACGAACGCATCGGCGGTTTCCATCCACAAGCCCGGTCTGGCGCTGAGCCCCGGCAACTCGACGCGGCGGCCAAGATCGAGGCGATCCCGAATTTTCTCGAGGTTCGCCCGCTCGGGGCCATCGCCCCAGATCACCAGCTTCCATTCGGGGAACGCGGGCGCAACTTCGGCGAAGGCCGACAGGAGAATATCGAAGCCCTTTTGCGGGACGAGCCGGCCCACGGCGGTCAAAACGCCGTTGCCGGGGCGGCGGGCCGGAACGTTTGGGTGAATCACCGGATTGGGAATGACCCAGCCGCGCTGGCGCAAGGTTTCGGGAATGAACTCCAAGGCCCCTTTGGTCATGGTGACCAGGCCGAAGGCCCGCGGGTAGGTGCGGGCGCGCAGCCAATTCCACCATATTCCGACGTCTTGAAGCTCGGGATTGTTGCGTTCTGAGACCACGACGGGTACGTCCATTCCCGCCGTGGCGATGATCGTCTTGACATTGGTGCGCGTGAGAAAGCTCACGACGATGTCGGGCGACAACTGCCGCAAGGCCTTGCGCAGTGCGGCGATCCGCCGCGCGGTCGCCAACATCGCCTGCAGCGCCGGATAGGGGCTGGGAGGCAGGCCTAGCCGGCACACCGCGATCTTGGGGTGTAATGCGTAGTACGGCGTTTCATTCGCGGGCGCGAAGGCAAAAATGCTCACATCCCAGCCGCGTTCCGCCCAACCGTTCGCGATAATGCTAACGACGCGTTCCGTTCCGCCCGCACCGAGCCCAGGCATGACAATCGCGCATCGCACCGGATCGCCTGACCGCCGGTGCTTCGCGCCTCGCGGCCGCCCGGTGGCGCTCGCGGCGCCTTGCGTGGCAGTCATGACACAACGCTCCGGATTGGAGTCAATCGGGACGATGGGGGATCGAGCGGGCCGGGCAACTCAATGCATCCGACCCCATGCCGGCGGTGTATCGACACGACCCTAAATTAACCCCCCAGCCAATGCTCCATTGATAATGGAGCAGTATGCTGCCATGACCTGCTCGGACTACCGAGTGATTACAATTATCAGTATTAACGCCGATTTGAAAGCGCTGACTTCGCGCGAGGCTCGATTGCCAGCCGGGAAGGCCTTCGATAGAAAACAGGCATGATTGGCTTCCCGCGACGCTTTCGGATCATTTCCCTTGTGTATTTGGCCGCACTGGTTTTCTCCGGCCCGGTTGACGCGCGGGAAGCATTTCCGGGTGCCGGAGGCCATGGCAAGGAAAGCCAGGGGGGCCGAGGCGGGGTGGTCATCTATGTCACGACCTTGGCGGACTCGGGCGGCGGCAGCCTGCGGGCCTGCGTGGAGGCCAAAGGCCCACGCAATTGCGTGTTCCGGGTGAGCGGCACCATCAGGCTGAAGACGCCGCTCGGAGTTCTCTCCGAGAACGGCCGGCTGTCGGTTCTGGGCCAGACGGCTCCGGGCGAAGGCATCACATTGACGATCGATCCGGCCAATCCTTCGCATATCAAGACGCCGCTTTACATCAGAGGCGCTGAAGACGTCGTGCTGCGCCACATCAGGGTCAGGCTGCAGTATCCCAACAGCGTCGCCAATGCCGACGCGCTGACGATCGAGGATAGCCGCCGCGTTTACATCGATCACTTCTCCGGTTCATGGGCAACCGACGAATTGGTGAGCACCCACAGCAATACGACCGCGCTGACGATTTCAAACTCGATTTTCGCCGAAGGCCTGCAGCCGCACAGCAAGTGCGCCCTGCTCGGCAGCGACCCGACCGCCCCGCAGACCATGACATTCTGGCGCAACGCCTGCATTTCCAACAACGACCGGAACCCGGATGTCAACCATTTCGCCGGCTCCTGCATCGAGATCGTCAATAACATCTTCTTCAACGCGGGCGCGGAATGGGCGGAAGTCTTCTCGCAATATCCCGGCGGGACGCCGGTGTCGATCGTCGGAAATTACTTTAAAGCCGGAAAGAGCACGTCCGATTCGACCTTCGCGATCAACTGGCATCCGGCGGCGAGCGTCGCGCGGCCCAAAATTCATGAAATGGGCAACTCGCGGTGGGCCCCAGATAACGCGACTCTGACCCTGACATCTCCGCACACCGCCGGAGTGCTGGTGCCCGAGCCGGCATGCCCGTCGACCGTACCCGTCACCTCGTCCGACGATGCTTACCGCAGTGTCAGGAAGCGCGCCGGCGCTTTTCCTCGCGATGCCATCGACCAGAAGCTGATCCGCAACATCGGCGATCGCGGCCAAGAAGGGCGGGGATCCATAAAGGAAAAGCCAGGCGAACTGCTTCCGGACCCACCACCCGGGCTTCCATATGCGGATGTCGACGGGGACGGCATGGCCGATAGTATCGAGGCCATGTTTGGCGCAAACGCAGGCGAAGCCGACGCGTGGTCCGATCCCGACGGCGATGGGTGGTCCAGCTTCGACGGGTTTATGCAATGGTTGTCGGAACGGCGTTTGGCTGGCGGCTTTCCGGCTTGAGCTCAGAGCGAAACAATTGCAGACTGAACCGGCGGTTTCGCCGTCAGAGGAGATCGAAGCTATCAACATCCTGCATTCGATCACCGGCCTGAACATCGGCGGCGCCGAATATTTGCTGGCCCGTCTTCTGCCAAATCTCAAGAGAGCCGAGATAAGTTCGACCGTCCTTTCGCTCATGACGCCTGGCCCGCTCGCGGCAAGGGTCTCGGAGAACGTGGAGATCGTGAGTCTCGGCTTGCCGCAGGGCAAATTGCCGCTGCTGAAATTGCCCGCCGTCCGCGCGGCGTTCCGGACGATAACGGCGGATATCGTTCATGGCTGGATGTATCACGGCAACATCGCGGCAAGCGCCGGCCGATTCATCGCGGCCAAGAAGGCCCCCGTCATCTGGAGCGTCCATCACTCGATTTACGACATCGCCACCGAAAAACCTCTGACACAGAAACTGATCCGCCTGTCGGCCATGCTTTCGCGCCGCACCCGGGCGATTATCTATTGCTCGCGGGTGGCCGCCGATCAACACGAAGCGATCGGCTTCGAAGCGGGCCGCAGGGTCATCATCTACAACGGCGTCGACTGCGACGAATTCAAGCCGGACGCGGGAAGCAAGGAAAGGCTTTCAAACTTGCTCGGCCTGCCGGCGCGACGCCTCATTGTCGGCAGCATCGGCCGCTTTCATCCCATGAAAAGCCAGGCCGACCTTTTGCGCGCATGCGCCAGCCTCATTCGCGCCGGCCACGATATTCAGTGCCTGTTCGTGGGTCCCGGACACGAAGACAGCCCCTTGATCGGGTTGGCCAAAGAACTCGGCATTGCGGACCGGACAAGCACGCTGGGGCAGAACACCGAAATTCCATCGATCATGCCGGGCCTGGACATTCACGCCATCTCCTCGGCCTGGGGAGAAGCCTATTCGCTGGCCACGGCGGAGGCCATGGCATGCGGCGTTCCCACGGTCGTCACCGATGTCGGCGACTGCGCCTGGGTCGTGGGAAACACGGGATTGGTCGTGCCGCGCCAGGATCCCGAGGCACTTGCTGGCGCGCTGCAAAAGCTGATCGAAGCAGGATCCGATGGCCGCCGCAACATCGGCAGGTCGGCGCGGCAGCGCGTCTCCGACAAATTCTCGATGACCGAATATGCACGCAATCACACCGAGCTCTACGGAGGCATATTGCAGGCGGATAAGTAGCGGCTCGGGGCAGCCGCCCCGTCAGTTCGATGGCTTGCCAGCTTCGTACTCCTCAAGCCAGGCGCACAGCTTCTGCAGCCCAGTTTCGAACGGCGTCAACGGGGCGTAGCCGGTCAACTTGAGCAGGCGCGCGGTCGAGGCATAGGTATCGATCACGTCGCCTGCCGCGCGCTCCGCGTATTTGATAATGGCTTCGCGGCCGAGCACTTTTTCCAGGATGCGGATGAAATCGCCGATATCGACCGGATTGCCCGATCCGACATTGATGACCCGGTGCGGCGCCACCGGGCTGATCCCTTCGCCTCCGCCGGAGTTTCGATCGGGGACCACGTCCATCATGCGCACCACCGCCTCGGCAGCGTCGCCGACATAGGTGAAGTCCCGGGACATCTTGCCATGATTGAAAACCGTGATCTGCTTTCCGGCACGGACGGAAGACGCGAACATGTAGGGCGCCATGTCGGGCCGGCCCCACTCGCCATAGACGGTGAAGAACCGGATGCCCGTCATCGGCACGCCGGTGATGTGGCTGTAGCTGTGCGCCATCAACTCGTTGGCCTTCTTCGTGGCCGCGTACAGCGAAACCGGAACCTCCGTCGCGTGATCTTCCGACCACGGCTTCTCCGTGTTCGCTCCGTAAACCGAGCTCGACGACGCGTAGAGCAAGTGCCGCGGAGGCATCCGCCTGCACATGTCGAGCACGTTGGTAAATCCGACAATATTCGAGTCCACATACTGATGCGGCTCGCTCAATCCCTGGCGAACGCCGGGCTGGGCCGCGAGATTGATGACGATCTCCGGCTTGAACGACGAATAATATTCGGCGAAGCCGTCGGCGTCGCAGAGATCGACGCGGTCCGTGCTCAGGCCGTGGCTCTTCTTCAACGCATCGCATCGGTCCTGCTTCAGGCGGACGTCATAGTACGCGGTGAAACTGTCGCAGCCGCGGACTTGATGGCCGCTTTCGATCAGGCGTATGGCAAGGTGATAGCCGATCATTCCGGCCACGCCAGTCAGCAGTACTCGCGCCAAACATTCCTCCCCATCGCCAACCGCGCCGTTAACCGTCTGGCGAAATGCCCAGCGCCAAACCGCCTTGACGTGTTATCTCGCATATCGCAAAAAATCGCGCAAAATAATAATGAGATTGCGAGTAAGTTAAGGCGGCGAGAAAACCCGGGAATGACGCTTTGCCGATAAGCTGCCGGAGCGAGGAGCCCGGTTGCGCCGCGTCAGGCGGCGCTTCGGGCCGAGCAGGTTGTAGGCGGATAGGGGAAGGGTAGTCGGCATGCGTATTGCGATGATTGGCGCGGGTTACGTGGGTTTGGTGTCCGGCGGATGCTTGGCCGATTTCGGCCACAACGTGACGTGCGTGGACTACGTGCGCGAGAAAATAGACGCGCTCAAACAAGGAAAGATTCCGATCTACGAGCCGGGCCTCGAAGAACTCGTCGCCCACAACGCGAAGTCCGGCCGCCTTTCGTTTTCCACCGACTTGCGGCAGGCCGTCGCGGAAGCGGACGTGGTGTTCATCGCCGTCGGCACGCCGTCGCGGCGCGGCGACGGCCACGCCGACCTCACCTATGTTTTCAACGCGGCGCGCGAGATCGCCGCCAGCATTCGCGGCTACACAGTTGTCGCCATCAAATCGACAGCTCCGGTCGGAACGGGCGACGAGGTGGCGCGCATCATCGCCGAGGCGGCTCCGGACGCCGAATTCTCCGTCGTGTCGAACCCCGAATTCCTGCGCGAGGGCGCGGCGATCAACGACTTCAAGCATCCCGACCGGATCGTCATCGGCGTGAACGACGACGAAAAAGCCAGGGAGGTCATGGCCCAGGTCTATCGCCCTCTGTATTTGAACCAGGCGCCCCTGTTGTTCACCTCGCGCCGCACGTCGGAATTGATCAAGTACGCGGCGAACGGGTTCCTCGCCATGAAGATCACCTTCATCAACGAGATCGCCGATCTGTGCGAGCGCGTCGGAGCCGACGTTCAACAGGTTGCCAGGGGCATCGGGCTCGACAACCGTATCGGGAGTAAATTCTTGCATGCGGGTCCCGGCTACGGAGGTTCGTGTTTTCCGAAGGACACCCTCGCCCTGGCCAAGACCGGCCAGGACAACGACAGCCCCCTGCGCCTGATTGAGACGACGATCGCCATCAACGATCACCGCAAGCGGGCCATGGGGCGAAAAGTCGTCCGGGCCCTCAATGGCGACGTGCGCGGAAAAACGATCGCGGTCCTCGGCCTGACCTTCAAGCCCAACACCGACGATATGCGCGATGCCCCCTCCCTCGATATCATTCAGGCGCTCCAGGACGGGGGCGCCAAGATCAGGGCCTACGATCCTGAGGGCATGACAGCAGCCAAAACCATGCTGTCCAATGTGGAGTTCGGAAGCGACTCCTATAGCGTCTGCGACGGCGCCGACGCCCTGGTTATTGTCACCGAATGGGAAGAGTTCCGCGCCCTTGACCTGAAGAAGATCAAGGCAATACTGAGAACGCCGGTTATTGTGGACATGCGCAACATTTACCTGCCGTCAGACGTCACGTCGAATGGTCTGCAATACTCCGGCATCGGCAGACCCGCAGTCTAGCCGCCGGAATAGCCAGGGCACCGAATCCCGGTTAACACGGCAGGGTTCCGAGAATAGCTGAGAGGTGTTTTGTGTCCCACCCGGCGCGTTTTCGCCGATTTTTGAGGGATCGTTTGTCAACGAGCGCCCTGACGAGATTGAAGGCGAAGTGGCGGACGATGGCCATGTTGACGGCGCCGTGGCCCTTGCGGTTGCGGCGCAGGTCGTCGTGGAAGACGGCATCGAGGGTCCAGTGCAGGCTGTTCTCGATGGCCCAGTGGCCGCGCACGGCATGGGCTGCGTCTTGGGCGGTGAGAGGGCGCGAGGAGATATAGTAGCGGGCATCGGTGCGGCAGTGGTCCTTGAGATGGATGCGGGCTTTGACGCGGAGCACGCAGGCCACCTCCGGCAGGCGGAACTCGCCGGGGAAATGGCGTGATCCTTTGAGCCATTGGGTCTCGGCCGAGACGGTCACGGTGCGCTCTTCGATGCGGCCATGACCCTTGTCCACTTCATGGTGGTTTGCCAGCCCGCCTTGCGGCGCATCGGCGAAATAGTCTTCGATCTCTTGCCGGATGGTTGCCTGGTTGGCCTTGACCGCGAGGAGATAATCAGCACCGGTATCGAGGATGGCCTGAGCGATGGCGGGGTTGGTTGCGATGGCGTCGATGGAGACGAGCGCGCCCTTGAGGCCGTCATCGGCGGCAAGCCGCTTGAGCAACACAGGGATGGCGCTGGTCTCGCCGCTCTTTTCTGGCGCCGGCTCTTGGCCGAGCACCAGCCGCGAGGTGGTGGCGAAGGCCGAAACCAGGTGCAAGGCCTTGGCGCCCCCGGCATGATCATGGCTGCGCCTGGAGGTCTTGCCGTCAATGGCGATGAGATCGGGCCGCTCCGGCCAGGTTTGTCTGACCCAGGCGGTGAAGGCTTCCCGGAACAGGGCCGGGCCGGTGCGGTTGATCATGATGTTGAGCCAGCGCCCGCACGGCACGCCATGATAATACCAGCCTTCATTGAGATTGACCGATGATGGCCCATTGGCGCGTGGCGATGGAGGCGATGCGGCCGGTTTCGCCCAAGAGCCTTCGCCATGCGTCCTGGCAGGCGTCGAGGATGGCGGCGTAGTTTTCGAAGACGCGGTTCGAGAGATAGGTCTGGCGGAGATACTGCCAGATATTCTCTTGGGGATTGAGTTCTGGCGAGGCGGGGGGCAACGGCACGAGGGTGAGATTGCCGGGGATCCTGAGCTTGGCCGTGGTGTGCCATCCGGCCTGATCGAGGATGACGAGGCCATGGGCTCCTTCGGCCACCTCGCGGGCGATCTCGTCGAGATGCTTCTGCATGGCCTCGGTATCGGCGCGCGGCATGATGAGGGCGGCGCCAACGCCGCGCTGCGGGCAGACCGCGCCGAAGAGATAGGCGTTCTCGTAGCGCTGGTCCTTGGGCTGGCGCGGGCGGGTGCCTTTCTTGGCCCATTGATAGACCAGGCTGTTCTTCTGGCCCACCCGCATCTCGTCCTGGAACCACACTTCCACGGCGGTGCCCGGCGCGAGCCCGCCTATGATCGCGCCAGCCAGGCTGGCGAAGTTTTTTTTAAAGCCGTGATCGTCTCCGGGGCCTGGGCCGGGTGCTGGGGCCTGGCGCTGATGTGGGAAAACCCCAGCCGCTTGAGCGCCCGTCCCAGGCTCACTTCCGACAAGTCCGCATGGAACCGCTGGCTCAACACCCGCTTCAGGTCCACGCAGCGCCAGCGCGCCACCCCGTCGCTCTCAGGAACAGGCCCGGCCTCTACCAGCCGTTTGAGCTCCGCCTCCTGTTCGGCCGAGAGCTTGCGCCGCCGCCCCGGAGGCTTGATGTCGATCAGGCCGTCAGCCCCCAGCCTGTTGAAACGATGGGCCCAGTCCCGCAGCGTCTGGCGGTCCATCCCGCCGATGCGGGCCGCATCAGCCCGCAGCATGCCATCGAGGACCGCCGCCAATGCCAATAGCCGCCGCGCCTGATTGGCGTCCGTGGCCTTCGAAGCCAGCCCGCGCAGCCCCGCCGCCGTGCAATCCTCCCGCAAAACAACCGCAGCGCCCATCGCAAACCTCCGAATCAAATTGCTCGGAGAGTTGAATCACAGGCGCGATGGCGCGAGAAGAGTCAACGCTTTCGAAGGCTGGTATAATAGGGCATGAAGCGGCGCAAGAAATCCAGATGCGCCTCGCCCCAGTCGGCAATCAGGTCGAAGTCATCGCAATCGCAGATCGAGCCACAGACCACCAGGAACATGATCTCGCGCAAGGGATGGGCGACATAGCGCGGATCGCGCGGATCGGGGATCGCACCGAAATGTTCGAGAAGGCAGGCAAGACGTGACTTGGATGGCGGTTCAACGGCGATCTCAACCATGACAGGGCTCCGAATCAGGAGCCCCCACGGAATCACATCAACTGCAACACTCAAAACTCGTTAACCGGAGTTCGGTGCCCTGCCGGAATAGCAATAAATGTTGACGGCAACGTCAACTTGAGTCATCAGTCGCGTACCGTCAGCGTTCCGATTCCACTGTGCGAGGTAAAAAATGGGGCGCGGGACGGTCGAGCCGTTTAACCAGGAACTGCGCTAAACTTGGGCGTTTGCTGCCCGATTCGAGTGCAACCTGCCGAGTTGTTGGACGACTCGTTAACGATTTGCTAACAGGCAGATTGTAAGGCTGTATCCGCTGTTACGTTGCGGCTTCGGCCTTCGCGAGGGGGAAGTGACTATGGACGACGGGCATTTTGGGCATGCCTTGAAAGGCGTGTACTACATTGCAGCGAGACTATACATGGTTTCCGCCGTGGCCGCCGTTGTGTCGTTGTTGGGCCTGGCGCTTGGATTTGTCGGCATCACGGGTTTCGTGCACCAAAGTCTCGGGGCCATGATCGTGGCGGGTTCCATTTGGTTCGTAGCCCTCGCGGCGAAAGTCACTAATCTCGAAACTTCCGCCACGTCCATGGCTCCGGCCGCGCTTACACCCCCAAGCGAGTAGCGATTATCCCACGGCGCGGAGGATTGGGCCGGGTCCGGCGAAACCGCGCGAGCATTAACTAAAATTTTAGATTTGTAGGTGCAACGGCGCGGCGCTTGGCGCAGAATTGCGGCGCTCCAGCCATTGGCGCTTGAGACGGCGTCAAAGATCTTGGCCGGGAGCAACGGCGGTTCAAACTACGCGTCTGGGTGTGTGAATGCGAATCCTCGCCAAACCTCTCACTGTGCCGGCACTTTGTCTTGTCCTGCTCCTGGCGCTCATTTTCTCGAGAATCATGGGCTTTGAAATGCGCCGGGACGAGCAGCTCTACGCGACACCCGCCGCGTTGCTCGAGAACTTCAGGCTGTACAAGGACATATTCTACAATCACACACCCGGATCCGCCTGGTACTTCCATGGCATCATGGCCGGACTCGAAACCGACAAGCTTTTGCTGGCCGGCCGCCTCGGGGTCTTTTTCGGCTGGGTGGCGTTCGGCGCTGCCCTTTTGGGAATAACCTACAGATTGACCGAGTCATCGGCGATGTCTCTGTTCGCCATGACCGCGATCTTAGCCAATGGAGCCCTTCTGAATCAAACCGGAATGACGGCGACCAACAACCTGCTGGTCCTTTCCGCCGCCTATATCGGGCTTGGATTCTTCCTGATGGGAACGACCAAAAGCGGAGCGAAGCCGCTCTGGGTGTTTCTGGGCGGACTGTTTTTGGCGACGGCAGCAGCCATCAAAGCAAGTGCGTTCGTCTTTATTCCCCTGGTGGCACTGGCCGCCCTGCTCATTCCGCAACATGTTCCCTTCGCACAAAGAGTGACAAAAGTGACGGTACCGCTTGCCCTTGGCGGATTGCTCGGCGCGGCGCCGGTGCTGGCGTATTTCGCGGCCGATCCAGGTCGGTTCCTGGCGCATGTGATCGGCTTCCATACCGGACCCCACGTGGCCTATTGGGCGGCGCAAACGGTGGACGGCGAAGACATCGTGGCGATGTCAGCGGGCGCCAAGGGTCAGATGGCCTACTCCATCTGGTTCAACGGCGCCAACCTGTTGCTGATGTTCGTCACCGTCTTGATGTTGACCGTGCTGATTTGGTTGGACTCCTGGAAGCGAACCTTCCTGCGGCTGATCGGTGGCCAGTTCGGCCTCATGGTAAGTTGCATCGCGGCGGCGGCCGCCATGAGTCTGGTGCCGACGCCCGGCTTCCCGCAGTACTACACGCTCCCGCTTGTCTGCATTCCGCTTCTGATCGCATTGCTCTACGCCGATCTCGGCGAGGAAGAACAACTCAATTCGAATCCTGCCCTCATCGCCGCCTCGGCCGTCATACTGATTGTTGCCGCTCCGCAGCTCGGCCAAAGCCTGCCGCATCTTGTTTCCACCAAATCATGGACCAGCGAGAAGTCCCATCGCGCCGGAATGGCGATAGCACGGGAAATTGCCGCGGCGGGCGTCACCGGCAAGGTAGCCACCTTGTTGCCGATCTACCCGATCGAAGGCGGTCTCGAGGTTTACCCAGAACTTGCAACCGGACAGTTTGCATACCGCACCGCCGAGTACGCGGATCCCGCGCTACGCCGCTTCTACCGCACGACATCGCCAGCGGAAATCGCCCAACTATTCGCTGGCGACCGGCCGGCCGCCATCCTTGTCGGATTCGAAGCAAAGCTCGAGGAACCATTGGTGAAGTTCGCCGAGGCGAATGGCTACAGGAAGGTCGACTCGCTGGACATCAGTGATCGCTATGGAACCGCGGTGCTCTACATTCGCCCCGCCGCCGCAATCGGGAATTGACGCACCCGCGTCATGCGCGGGCGACGCCAGCAGATTAAGGCTAAATGCGATTATTCGCATTCTATTCGACTTGGAACTGTGCGTTGGATGGTGACAGTGATAGAAATCACAAAAATGGCATTCAAGATAAAGTACGGTGTCGGCGACACGGGAGAATTTAGATGCAGGTAGTGCTGCTTGCCGGCGGTCTGGGCTCGCGCTTGGCCGAGGAAACTGTTCGCATACCCAAACCAATGGTGGAAGTCGGCGGACGGCCGATCATGCTGCATGTCATGGACATCTACAGCCACTGGGGCCATCGCGAATTCGTTGTCGCAAGCGGCTACAAATCGGTGCTGATCAAGAAGTACTTCCACGACTATCAGCTGATGATCAACGACATCACTGTGTCGCTTGGCGATGGCAAGATCGGCATGAAGGCGGCGCGCAAATTGGACTGGACGGTTTCGGTGGTCGACACCGGCGCCGACACAATGACCGGCGGACGTTTGCTTCGCCTCAAGAGCTGGCTGCGCAACGAGACGTTCATGACTACATATTCGGACGGTGTCGGCAACATCGACATCGATGCGCTGATCAAGTTCCACCGCTCGCACGGCAAGCTGGCAACGGTGACCGCGGTTCAGCCCCCCGCTCGTTTCGGCAATCTCGAACTCGACGGAGGCCGCGTCGTGGAGTTCACCGAGAAGGTGCGCAGGCACGAGACCTGGATCAACGGCGGGTACTTCGTATTCGAGCCGGGAGTCATGGACTACCTGCCCGGCGACAGCGAACCCCTCGAAATGTCTCCCCTAGCTAACTTGGCGCGTGATGGGCAGCTTTTTGCCTACAAGCACGATGGTTTCTGGCATCCGATGGACACCATCCGCGACCGCGAACACCTTGAGAGCCTGAATTCGTCACCGAAAATTCCATGGCTCGACTTTCCAGCGAGCGGGCAGCGGGAAAAGAGTTGATTGCAATGCCGCAAAGCGTGAAGAGGATGCGCGAATGAACCTGTCGGTCATTGGAACAGGATATGTGGGGCTTGTGACGGGCGCCTGCCTGGCAAGCCTCGGCCACAAGGTCATTTGCGTCGACAAGATCCAGTCGCGCGTGGAGATGATCCGCCGCGGCGAGGCGCCGTTCTTCGAGCCGGGCCTCGACAAGCTCGTCGCCGAGACCGTTGCGTCCGGCGCTCTAACGGCGACAGTCGATTTGCAGGCCGCGGTGAACGCCACCGATGTCACGTTGATTGCCGTGGGCACGCCGGACCACGACGGCCACATCGACCTGTCGCAGATTACCGCCGCGTCCACCGGCATCGGCGAAGCTCTGAGCTCGAAGTCCGCCTATCACGTCGTCGCGGTCAAGAGCACGGTCGTTCCAGGCACCACCGACGGTCCGGTCCTTCGCGCCGTTGAGAAATCCGCCGGCAAACCGGTCGGTGCCGGAATCGGCCTCTGCATGAATCCCGAGTTCCTGCGCGAGGGAACGGCGATCGAGGACTTCATGACGCCGGACCGGATTGTGATCGGCGCCAACGACGAACGCTCCGCCGCCGTCTTCGCCAAGCTGTACGAAAAGTTCGACTGCCCCAAAGTCGTCGTATCGCTGCGCAACGCCGAGTTCACCAAGTATGCGTCGAATGCCCTGCTTGCCACGTTGATTTCCTACTCGAACGAGCTTGCGGGCCTGTGCGAGGCAACCCCCGGCGCCGACCTCGAGACGGTGATGGACGGTTTGCATCTCGACAAACGGCTTTCGCCCGTCAGCGCCGGTCGGAGAATCAGACCAGGCATCCTTTCGTATTTGCGGCCGAGCAGCGGCTATGGCGGCAGCTGCCTGCCAAAGGACGTGGCGGCGCTTCGCGCTTTCGCCCGGGAAAGGCAGGTCGCAACACCCATGCTCGACGCCGTGGCGGCCGTCAACGACCGGCGCCCCGACTCAGTCCTCGACATGGCCGAAGCGAGGATTGGCGGTTTTCGCGGCCGCAAGGTCGGTGTCCTAGGCCTGGCCTTCAAGTCGGGAACCGACGACTTGCGCTATTCACCCGCCGTGACCCTGGTGGAACATATCTGCCAACGTGGCGGCGAAGTGACAGTTTTCGATCCGGTGGCAACCCATTTGGCGAAGCCGATCTTCGGCGACCGAGTGGCCTACGCCAAGGACGCCTATGAGGCATTGCTCGGTTGCGATGTCGCCCTGATCGGCACCGGATGGCCCGATTGGCTCCAACTCGATTGGCAGCAAGCCAAGAACGCCATGCGAGGCAACTTCGTGTTCGATGCGCGAAATTCGCTTCGCGGCTTGAATTTGCCGGATGGTCTCGAGCGCCTGCAAATCGGTGCGGGTCCGTGATGCTTCGGAACTCTGCACTATCCCTCATCTAACTCCTACAACGGCACGGACCAGCATGAAATTCTACTCGAAAGTCGTCGGCAACGATGTGGCCGCCCTCCTCGGCGATCTCCGCGAAGTCCTGCCGAAATTCTCCGGAACGACCCTCCTGGTGACCGGCGCCAGCGGGTTTCTGATGAGCTATATCGTCGAAACGCTATTGGCCTGGAACGAGTCCGGCGCGGGTTCCGCGTGCCGCGTGATCGCCCTCGACAACTTCAAGACCGGCGTGCCGGATCGCCTCGCCCATCTCGAGGACATGCCGAACCTGTCGCTCGTGAAGCACGACATTTCTCAGCCGCTCGATCCCGGCGAACCGGTGCACTGGATCGTTCATGGCGCGAGCATCGCATCCCCAATCGTTTACCGCCAGTTCCCGCTGGAAACGATCGACGCCAATGTCAATGGCACGCGCCACTTGCTGGAGCTGGCGCGGGCGCAAAATGTCCGCGGCATGATCATCATGAGCACCAGCGAGATCTACGGCGATCCCCAGCCGGAGTTCATCCCGACGCCGGAAGACTATCGCGGGTACGTGTCATGCACCGGCCCGCGCGCATGTTACGACGAATCGAAGCGGATGGCCGAAACGCTGGGCATGACCTACCATCGCCTTTTCGGGACGCCCATCAAGATCATCCGGCCTTTTAATGTCTACGGTCCCGGCCTGCGGCTCGACGATCAGCGCGTGTTGCCGGATTTCATCGGCCAGGTTCTCGACAACCGGCCGATCGAACTGCTGAGCAGCGGCGCGCCGACGCGGTCCTTCTGTTACATCCGCGATGCCACCGCGCTGATGCTGCGGGTGCTGGCCTCGGCGGCGGCCGGCGAACCCTTCAACGTCGGCAACGACGAGGCCGAGGTCTCGATGTCGAAACTCGCCGAACTCGTGGTGAGCGTCGGCGGAAAAACTCTTGGCCGGCCGGCCATATCGATCCGGCGGCGGGTCAGCGAAGACAAGGACTATCTTGTCGATAACCCGCAGCGCCGTTGCCCGGACCTGACGAAATCGCGGAGCGCATTTCCGGATTGGTCGGCGAAGGTCGGCCTGGAAGAAGGCATCGCCCAAATCTTCAGGCATTTCGCGGAGAAACGTGGATTGCCGTCAAATTAACCTTGGCGGCGCGGGCAGGGCTCGCTCCGACGGGGAAGCAAAGCATTCAGCACAGTTGAGGAGAAGAACATGCGTGTACCATATGCCCTGAGCGTCAGCGGCGAGGAAGAAATCGCGGCGGTGACGGAAGTGCTGCGGTCGTCGACGCTCCCGGGCGCGAAGGTGAAGGAATTCGAAGGCAAGATCGCGGCGCTTTTTGGCAAGACGCGCGGCGTCATGGTGAACTCCGGCTCCTCCGCCCTACTGCTCGGCATCGCCGCGATGAACCTTCCGAAGGGCGCCGAGGTCATCACGCCGGCGCTCACATTCTCGACAACGGTCGCGACGCAGGTTCAAAACGGCCTGGTGCCGGCGTTCGTCGACGTGGATCCGAAAACCCTCAACATCCGGATCGAGAAGATCGAAGAAATGATCACGCCGGCCACCCGGGCGATGATCGTCCCGAACCTCATGGGCAACATTCCCGATTGGGACGCGCTCCGCGCCATCGCCGACAAACACAAGCTGCTTGTGCTGGAGGACAGTGCCGACACCCTCGATTCCAAGCTTCACGGCCGGCCCACCGGCCAGAGGGCCGATGTCTGCACCACGAGTTTCTACGGCGCGCACATCATCAACTGCGCCGGCAACGGCGGCCTCTTGTGCACCAACAGCGAGGAATTCGAGCACAACGCCAGGGTTCTGCGCGGCTGGGGCCGGCGGTCGTCGGTGTTTGCGGAATCGGAAAGTGTCAACGCGCGCTTCGGCATCGACATCGACGGGATTCCTTACGACGCCAAATACGTCTTCGACATGATCGGCTACAACTTCGAGCCTTCCGAGATCGGCGCGGCGTTCGGCCTCATCCAGTACCAGCGCCTGCCAGGCTTCCTCAAGTCGCGCCAAGCAACGTTCGACCGCCACAAGGCGTTCTTCAAGACATACGAGGAGCACTTCGTGTTGCCGGAGATGATCCCAGGCGCCGACGTGACTTGGTACGCCTTCCCCCTGGTGGTCAGGGACAGCGCGCCGTTCAAGCGCAACGAGATGCAGATCTATTTCGAAGCGCGCGGTATTCAGACGCGCCCGATCTTCACTGGAAACATCCTGCGCCAGCCGGGCTTCAAGACCATACAGCGCCGCGAAAGCCGCGGCGGCTATCCCGACGCAGACCTCGTGACCCGGGGCGGCATCGTCATCGGCTGCCATCAGGGCCTCAGCGAGGCGCAGGTCGCGCACGTCTACGAGACCGCGGCGGCGTTCATCAAGAGCAAGGCATGATGCCCGTTGCGGCTCCTCCGGGGCCGCGCAGAATCACGGAGACAACGAGAATGGATCGACTGAACACTTGCCGCGCCTGTCTGGCTCCGAAGCCATTTCTGTTCCTGCCGCTCGGCGATCATGCGCCGGCCCAGATGCTGATCAGGCCCGAGGATATCGGCAAGCCGCAACCCGCCTACGGGCTCAACACGCAAGTCTGCTTGCATTGCGGCCTCATTCAGGTCGCCGATCAGATTCCGGCGGATTTCTTCCGGCACTACCTCTATGTGCCCTCGGGCGCGGCCACGATGCACACCCATTTCAGCGACTTCGCGGGCTTGCTCGCCAAGGAGGCCGGGAAAGCGGGATTGATCGTCGATATTGGCTGCAACGATGGCCTGCTGCTCGCAGCGTGCAATGGCCTCGGCGCCAAGACGCTCGGCATCGATCCGGCCGAGAACATCGCCGCGATGGCCAAATCCCGCGGAGTCGACGTCCACATCGCCTACTTCAATCCCGAAACGGCGGACGTGGTCCGCGAGAAACACGGAACCGCCAAGGTCATCGTCGCCACCAATACCTTCAACCACATCGGCGACCTGCACACCTTCATGAAGGGCATCGCCATACTGCTGGCGGACGACGGCGCGTTCGTGATCGAAGTGCCGCGCGCCAAGGAAATGCTCGAAATCGCCGGCTTCGACAACATCTATCACGAACACGTATCGGAGTTCAGCCTGCTGTCGATGGTCAAGCTCGGCGCGTTCTTCGGCCTGGAGGTGACCGACGTCCACCGCCTGCCGCATATTCACGGCGGTTCGATGCGCGTGTTTTTCACCCGCGCCTCCGCCAAGCGCAAGGCAGCGCCGATCGTCAAGGAGATGCTCGACGAAGAAGCCAAGGCCGGCATGCTCGAGAAGTCAAGTTACGTGGAAATGGCGAAGCGCGTCGACGCCATGGGAGATGAGCTTCGCGGCATACTCTCCGGCCTCAAGGCCAAGGGCCTCAAGATCGCGGGCTATGGCGCGTCGGCGCGCGGCAACACGGTCATCACCTATTTTGGGATCGGCACCCAGTATCTCGATTTTCTGGTCGACAAGAATCCCCTAAAGCACGGCCTCTACTCGCCCAACACGCGCATACCGATCAAGCCCGTCGAAGCCATCGATACGGAGAAGCCTGATGTGCTGTTCGTGCTCGCCTGGAACTTCTTCGACGAAATCAAGCAGCAACAGGCGGCCTTTCTAGCGCGTGGCGGGAAATTCGTGGTGCCATTGCCGAAGCCGACTCTGGTGGAATGAGCCAGAATCCACCCCGGTCGAACGCCATGGCACGTGTCCTCATCTTCGGCGGTACCGGCTTCATAGGCTCCCATCTCGCCAGGCACTGCCTGGAGCAGGGTGACCGCGTAGTGATCGCCGCCAGGCGGCAGTCGAATTCGTGGCGGCTCGCGGACGTGCTCGATAGCGTCGTCATTCACCCGGTAAGCCTGTTAGACCAGACGGCCATCGCGAGACTGTTCGACGAGGTGCGGCCGGATCACGTCTACTATCTCGTCGCCCAAGCCAAGCGGCCGCCCGAACGGAGTTTCTCCGATGTCGTTGACAGCATCGGCGAGGACCTGATGAGTTTGGTCAATGTGATGTCGGCCGCCGCCACTGCCGCTCCCAAATCCTTCGTCAGGGCCGGTTCCCTGGCCGAATACGGCAATGGCCCGGCGCCATTTCTCGAATCCCAGCGCGAGAAGCCCCTGAATGCCTACGGCGCTTCCATGGCGGCCGGCACGCACTTCGCGCAGATGATGCAGCCGCGGCTATCCTATCCGGCCATTCATGCCCGCCTCGCCCTGTGTTACGGTCCCGGCCAGTCCAGCGAATTTCTGATCCCGGCGCTGATCCAAAATTGCATGGCCGGACAGCCAACCGTTATCCGACGTCCCAACGACAGACGCGACCTCATCTACGTGATGGATGTGGTGACCGGGCTCCGCAAGCTGGCGAACGCTCCGCTTCCAGGCGGAACCGTGGTGAACCTCGCCACCGGAATAGCTCCGGCCATGATCGAAGTCGCCAGGGAAGTCGTGCGGGTGCTTGGAGGGAGGCAGAAACAGATCGTAATCGATGAGGCCCCTGCCCAACCCGATACAACGAGTTATCTCTGTGGCTCTGCCGCCTTGGCGCGCCAGCTGATTGACTGGCGGCCGGAGACCGGTTTCGCCGAGGGCTTGCAACGCACTTTGAACGCGATCAAGAAAGACACGAGTACGGTGGTGACATGAATTCTTCCGGCAAGACGCTCGTCTCGATCTTGGTTCCAGCCTTCAACGAAGAAGAAAACGTCGAGCGCGCATACTCCGCCATCGTCGATGTCCTTCGCGGCCTGCCGGACTATGACTACGAAATCATCGTTACCGACAATCACTCGACCGACGGGACTTTCAAGCTGTTGAAGGAAATCGCCGCTCGCGATCCCAAGGTACGGGTTATCCGCTTCTCGCGAAACTATGGCTATGAAAGATCGCTGCTGGTGGCCTATCAACATGCCACCGGCGCCTGTTCGGTCCAGATCGATTGCGATCTCCAGGACCCGCCGCATCATATTCCCCACATGCTCGAACTCTGGCGCCAAGGCAACGAGGTGGTGTACGGCGTTCGAAAGTCGCTGCCCGACGGATTCGTGATCCGTTGGTTGCGCCGGGCTTTCTACTCATGCATGCGCCTTGTCAGCGAAGACGATTTGCCGCTCAATGCCGGCGAATTCAGGCTTGTCGACGCCCGCATTCTGCGGGAGTTGCGCAGGGTCGACGATACGTCCCCCTATGTTCGCGGCCTCATCAGCTCGATGGGATTCTCCCAAGTCGGCTTCGAATATGACCGTGCCGCGCGCGTCGCCGGCACCAGCAAATTTCCGTTCAAAGCCTTGCTCGCCCTCGCCATCGACGGCGTCCTCAATCACTCCCTGCTTCCCCTCCGGCTGGCATCCACTCTCAGCTTGCTTTTCGGAACGCTGACCTTTCTTCTCATCTTCGTCTATGTGATCGGAAGTTTCGTGTTGGGACAGGACTGGCCGGCCGGCTTCACGACCACGACCGTCCTGCTGCTGATTTCCATCACCTTGAATGCCATGTTCCTTGGCATCGTCGGCGAGTACCTGGGCCGCGTGTTCATGCAATCGAAAAAACGCCCGGTTCCGATCGTCCAGGCCTCGCTCAACTTCGGCGACGACGCGGCGCAGGTCGGCGCCAATCGCTCAAGGCCGCCCTCCAAGGCAAAAACGCCATGACCGGACATGGCCGGCGGGTCGCGGCGCTCTTGCAGACGGGGCCCGCGTTTCTACGCTTCGCGACGGTCGGAGCCATCACGACCCTGCTCGATCTCGCGCTTTTCGCCGCTTTCACCGGAATTGGCCATCTGGCCCCCGCCGCGGCCAACATCATGTCCTACTGTTGCGGCATCGCCGCGAGTTTCGTGTTGAACCGGAATTGGACATTCAACCGCGCCGGCGGTGCCGGCCCCGCTTTCCACGAAGCCATCAAGTTCGCGCTCACCTACGGCGCCGGGCTAGTTCTATCGACGATACTTGTTTACCTGCTCGCCCAAGCGATGCCAGCGCTGATCGCCAAGATCGTATCGGTGCCCATTGTACTGGTCTGGAACTTTGGCATGGCGCGCCACTGGGTCTTCAAGCGCGACACCAGTGGTTCGTGACCGGTTATACCAACTCCGGCTGATCACGTCGTATTTTCCTGGCGCGGCCACCAATGGAAGAGGGTTGATGCACGGATGGCTTCTGTCTGCCGAGTGAGTTCGATGCATCGCTGGCCTGCGGCGTTGTCGAGATCTTGCAGGGTTTCGAAGCAGCGGTTAGCGAGGGGTTGGTCGAGGAACTCCCAAAGATGCTCGGCGGGCTGCAGTTCGGGGCTATGGGCTGGCTGGAACACCAGCCTGAGGCCGGAAGGAACGGCGAGATTTTCTGGTCCGTGCCAGCCGGCATTGTCGAGCTGCAGCACGATGCGCTTGGCGGGACCTGCGCCAACAGATTTGGCGAAGTCGGCAAGCATGAGTTCGAACATCTCCTTGGAGATGGCTTCGGCGATGTTCCAGACCGTCCTGCCGGTTGCGGGCTCGACGAAACCCGCCACGTAGAGCCACTCGAAACGGTGATGGCCAAGCGCGATAGGGCGCTGGCCGATGGGCGCCCAGACGCCCCTGGTGATCGGCTTCAGGCCAATCCGGTGCTCATCCATCGTCCACAGTTCGACGCTCGCCTGCGGATGCTGACGCTGTTCTTCAGACGCCGCATCCTCGAGGTTTTTTGAGCGCTTGACGGTCTTCTTCCGTGGCCGCTTGCGGATGCCGGGGCCTGGGCTTCTGGACCGAATAACCAATCGCCACCAGCGCATCCCAGCCGCGTTGATCGTGCACCGGCTGCAGGCCATGAAAGTCCGCCAGCCAACGCGCCACCTTCGGCCCACTCCACATACCGCCATCCGGCGGTGCAGTGGTGATGCGCTGCTTGAGCGCGGCCAAGGCTTCTGGCGTCAGAATGCGCGGCTTCGCGCCATTGCCTGCCCGCAAGTCGGCAAGTGCTCCAGGACCCTTCTCGTTGTAGTGCTTGATCAGCGTGTGAACCCAGCGCGTCGAGAATGACAAAAGCCCGGCAACTTCGGCGGCGGCGTAGTCCTCCGACACCAGCCATAGCGCATGGAAATGGTTCTTGGCCACCGGATCGGCCGCCGCCTTGTAGGCGCTTTCAAGTTCGGCGCTGCTCATGTGGGGCGTAAGTGTCGTCATGATCACCTTCCGAGAGTCGAATCATGACGTGCCAAACTACCCGCTTCGTGACCACTGCGGAATCCCGCTCGCAGTCGATTCAATCAACCGGAGTCGGTATCACGCATCGCTCGTATTCCTTGGCGGTGCTGGGCTTGCAATGAAACGGCACATACTCGGCAAGGAATCGCTCGCAGAGGCTCCTGACCGTGATCGATTGCCGGATCGAATCTTTCGCCTCGCTTGGTTTCTCGCCCGCAGCGAGTTGAGAGATGATCCCCTTGGCCTTCATCCGGGCGAGTTCCGGCGTGATGGTGCCATGAGGTCCGATGGTGAAGCGCTTCAGGACACCGCGATATCGCATCGAGACGAATTAGGTTTTGCGTCCTGAGGCACGAACGCGCATGCCAAATCCCTTGAGGTCGTCGTCAACGAAATCGAGATCTCCAGACCCTGGCTTGAGATCATCGACGACGCGCTTGGATATGCGTCTAGCCTTTAAACTGCATCTCCCACACGAACCTGAAGGTCATTCTGGGCAACATATAGGTAACAGTTGGACGTGAAAACCCGCGCACCGAAATGCAATTGGCTGCACCCATGAACGCATTTTACATCAATAGAATCAGATTGTTAGAGAATGGCCATGAGATCGCGTGAAACGCGCGGATTTAGGCCTGACCGCTCTCATGATCTGAAGGTCGTCAGTTCAAATCTAGCTCCCGCAACCAACAAACCCCTGAGATCACGAAAAGATCTCAGGGGTTTCGTTTTCGTGCGAGGGAACGGAACGCGGCCATTCTCGCCAGTACCCATTTGCCACACGTCATGAACTCCGATCCAAGCCTCAATATGGCTTGGCTTCCGCCAGCGGCAAACCGCCGGCCTCCCATCCGTCGGCCCCTGCCGGATACCACAGGACATTTGCATAGCCCCACGAAAGCGCGCGCTTTGCGGCGTTCCACGACATCCAGCAATCCGTCATGCAATAGAACACAATCTTGCGCGACAGGTCCCCGCCGGTTTTGGCCTCGAGGCCGCCGCGAAAATAGGTTTCCATTTCCGTGGTCAGGGCGCCGTAGCCCACATTCGCAAGCCAGACGCTGCCGGGAATGTTGTGCCGCGGCTTGTCGCGCCAGATTGTTCCCTCCGGCAAGTCCTTGGGTCTGGGAAGGCGCGGCATCACATCCAGGAACAAGGCTTCCTTCTGCTTCCACAAGTGCTCCGCCTCGTCCGTCAAGATAACGCCGGCTCCTTGCAAGCTCGAAGGAACGGCTGCGCGGTAATTGTCCATGCGGTAGCCAGCGGGCTCGGGAACATTGCCCGCATGCGCCGTGGCGGGCACAATGAACAACGCGATCCCAATACATGCGGTCCACAATAGCTTCATGGCGAGAATGCGATCAGAGCCCTGTTGCTTCGAGTGGGAACTCGTTGCGGAACACCGTGCCTTTGGTGTCGGTGGCTTCGATTTCGATATCTCCCGCGGGCTGCAGCAGCGTGTCGAACCGGAAGTTCGGATCTTCCGAAATCGAAATTCCGCCCTCCATGCTGAGGATCGGCCTGCCGCCTTGCGTGATGTTGACCTTGTTGATGAAGTGCGGCGGGATGTAGTATCGCGTGATCTGGTCCATCTGGAAGCCGGAATGGTTGGGATGCCGGACCATCAATTGCAGTTCACGTCTTGGCTGCTTGGCCGCGCCTTGCTGCGGCGGAAATTGCTTCAGCTTCATGATCCCCATTGTGGCTTTGGCCTCTTTGGGATCGCGCACGGCGGGCGCGGAGCAGCCGCCTGTCGCTTTCACGTAGGTCTCGGACATCAGCAACTCGCCCGACTCGGTTTCGGCGATTGCGCGCACAAAAGAATAGTCGTTGATCCGCAGCCGCGTGGAAATCCTGCTCACGCCTGACTCTTCCCCGATTTTGAACACGGCGGCGAGTGGCGAAGGATTGGCATCGACAATCAGCGTCACCGCAACCACCTTGCTCTTGCCAGCGCTCGCGGGAATGGCGATGTCGACAGGCACGATCCCCGCGTCTTGCGCGCGCTTCGGCGCGATCACCTGCAATGTGGCGGGATCCGCCATGGCGATTGGTTTGTCGCCAAAGACATCCGGCTTCAGGCTCTTCCAGATGGCTTGCGACTCCTCTTGTGTCGTTTGCGCCGAGGCTTGCACGGCGACACTCAGCGAAATCATGGCAGCGGCCGCAACAATCGCAGCGGTTTTGAGAGCTTTGTGCTTGAGCATGGCAACCTCCTCGAGAGTCGCAGCAAGACTACTCCTTCGCGATAGCGCAAGGCAAATGACGGGACGGTGAACAAGCTCCGCCGCTATTCCCATTCAAGCTCCGCAAAAGCGGTAGTCGCATTGCGGCCGTGGTACTCGCCGAAGAGCGCCCACTTTTCCCGCTCGCTTTGTCCAACTGTCTCCACGGCTTCGCTTAAGGGCCGGCCCTCTGCGATCGCCTTGCGGAGGTCATCCGCCAAGACCGTCAGATATCTGGTCTGGCCGTCCAATGCCTGTGGCCAGCCGGAAACCGGCCCATGGCCCGGAATGACCCGCACGGCCTTGATCGCTGCAAGTTCTTCCGTCTGTTTGAGCCAGCCGACTAGCGATCCATCCAGCGTCGGCACATGGTCCACGAAAACCAGATCACCCGCGCACAGTGTTTTCGTCTGGAGATCGAGAACCGTGAGATCGTTATCCGTATGCGCCGGTTGCCAGGCCTTGAGCTCTAGCTTCCTTCCACCCAAATCGAGTTCGATCCCATCCTCGATCAGCTGAGTCGGAACAACGATCTCGACACCGCGCATCGCATCTTCGCCCATCTGCTGGCGGAATCGCGTAAGGTACTGTTCGGCGCGGCCAGCGAGCGCCAGCGGCAATTTGCGATGCCCGATGAGCGTCGCACCAATATCGCGGAAGACGGCGTTGCCGAAGACGTGATCGGGATGCATGTGCGTGTTTATCAAGTACCGCACAGGCCGGTCCGTGACTGCCTTAATCGCATCGAGCAAGAGTTTTGCCTCGCCCACGCTGCCGCCGCTATCCACAACGGCAACGGAGTCGCCGCCCACAATCACCGCGATGTTGCAGATCGCACCCGCGTTTGAAGCGGACATCAATTCGTGGACACCGGAAAATCCGTAGACGCCCTCGGCAACGCCTTTGAGCATCACCGGTGGAGCTGCAGCCGCGTTCATGCAGCTGGCTGCCGCCAGCCCACCCGCCAAAATCTTAATGGATGTACGGCGGCTCAAGCTCACTGCTTCTCTCCGGCATCAATTGAGAACTTCCGTATCGTATTGAGTTTGCATGTTGCGTTTGTCCGCGAAGCGGGCAGTTTGAGCTGTGCCGGCGGCCCCCCGATTTATGGGTGGGTCTTTTCGACCGACGGGATCTTGGGACCGCCGGCACTTGGCCATCCGCACGAACGAGAGTCTGGGCTCACGCGCCCGTATGCAATCCCGCGCCGAGGCCGCATCGCAACTCTGACGGAGGCCATCATGACTGACAAGCG
>JBJXGL010000208.1:0-5662 GCA_046160365.1 Aestuariivirga sp.
GGCTCGATGATGATGGCGGCCACCCGCGATGGCTCCACATCCGCCTTGAACAGCCATTCGATGGCGTGGACCGTGTCCTCGACCGTCACTCCCTTGTGCGCCACCGGGAACGGCACATGCCACACACCCGGCGCCATGGGGCCGAACTTTGCCTTGTAGGGAAGAACCTTGCCGGTGAGGGTCATGCCTAGAAGCGTGCGGCCATGGAAGCCGCCGTTGAAGGCGATGATATCGGAGCGGCCCGTGTAGGCTCTTGCAAATTTCACCGCGTTTTCGACCGCTTCGGCGCCGGTGGTGACGAGAGCGGATTTCTTTTCGCCCGAGATCGGCGCAACCGCGTTCAGCTTCTCGCACACTTCGATGAAGGGCGCGTAAGGCATCACCATGGCGCAGGTGTGGGTGAAGGCTTCGAGCTGCTCGTAGACGCGCTTCATCACCAGCGGATGGCGGTGGCCGGTGTTGACCACTGCGATGCCGCCGCCGAAGTCGATGTAGCGGTTGCCTTCCACATCCCAGATTTCGGAATTCTCCGCCTTGGCCGCGATGACCGGCGCGCCGGCGCTGATGCCGCGCGAAACAGCCTTGGCGCGGCGCTCCACCCACTGCTTGTTCAGACCTGGGCTCGTGACCGGTGCGTTCATGATGATCTCCTGATGTGCTGCGGCGGCTTTTACGCCTGTTGACCATCGGGCGGCAAACGGATTCAATTCAGGTGCCAAGGAGGAAACCACTATGCCCGGACTGATTCACGAGACCGCAACTGAGATCGTCCGCATGCTGAAGTCAGGAGCCATTTCGCCGCTCGACTGCCTCGATGCTCTGGAAGCGCGCATTGCGGCGGTCGATCCGCTCGTCAACGCGCTGCCAACTTTGTGCTTCGAGCGTGCAAGGCGCCATGCGCGGGCGATGGGAGCGATGCCGGTTTCGGAACGCGGGCCATTGGCCGGTTTGCCGGTGCCGATCAAGGATCTCCTCGATGTTGCCGGGGTGCGTTCGACTCAGGGTTCGCGCATCTTCAAAGATCGCATTCCCGAGACCTCGGACATTCTCGTGCAACATCTCGAGCATCGGGGCGGCGTCGTTTACGCCATGTCGAATACGCCGGAGTTTGGAGCGGGCGCAAACACCTTCAACGATGTCTTCGGCGCAACGCTCAATCCGTGGAACACCAAACGCTCGGCAGCAGGCTCATCGGGCGGTGCGGCTGTGGCGCTGGCAACGGGCATGGCCTGGGTCGCGCATGGTTCCGACCTTGGCGGTTCGCTCCGCAATCCCGCCAGCTTCTGCGGTGTCGTTGGCATGCGGCCATCGCCGGGACGTGTGGCCGCAACGCCGGGAGCAAAGATCGATTCGACACTCGGTATCGAAGGGCCAATGGCGCGGAACGTAGAAGATTTGGCGCTGTTCTTCGATGCCATGGTGGGCGAAGCCGCGGGCGATCCACTTTCCTGGCCCTCCGATGGCACGTCCTATCTCAATGCCGCGCGATCCGGTTGGAAGCCGAAACGCGTGGCGCTGTCGCGCGATCTGGGCCTCCCACCGGTTGACAAGGAAGTGGCGGAGATCGTGATGAAGGCGGGCCGCAAGCTCGAGGAAGCGGGAGTCATCGTCGAGGAAGCCCATCCCGATCTTTCGGAAACCCGCGCGTGCATGCAGACATTGCGCGCGCTTTCTTATGCCAACATGAAGCCGTTGCTCGATCAGCATTCCGATCTGCTCAAGCCGGAAGTGGTGTGGAATATCGAAAAGGGCCTGCGTCTCACCGGCGAAGACATCGCCAAAGCCGAAGCGCAGCGAGGCATCCTCTTCCGCCGCATGAGTGGATTCTTCGAGACCTACGATCTCATTCTCTGCCCCACCACCATCGTGCCGCCCTACCCCATTGAGCAGCGTTATGTGACCGAGTGTGATGGCGTGAAATTCGAAACCTATGTCGATTGGCTGACGATCGTTTCCGCGATCACGCTTTGCGCCTGTCCGGCCATCTCGATCCCCGCGGGGTTCACCACCGAACAACTGCCGGTGGGAATCCAGATCGTCGCCCCCTGCCGCGGCGAGGCGCGGCTTCTCGCAGGTGCGAAGTTGCTCCAGGACATATTGAACCTCGGCGCGATCACCCCAATTGACCCGCGCGTGAACTAGCCATGCGTCCAGAACAGGCGTAGTCTGCGTTTGGGCTAGGACGGCTGCTCGCGAGGCGGCCGGGAGAACGACATGCTGGGACTGATGCAGGATTTCCCCTTGCAGGTGCATCGCGTGCTCGACCACGCGGCGCGCTGGCATGGCGCGACCGAAATCGTCTCGCGCTCGGCCGAGGGTCCGATCCACCGCACCACCTATGCCGATTTGGACAAGCGTTCCCGGGCGCTCGCAAACGCCGCGCAGAAAAAATTTGGCGTGGGCCATGGAACCATCGTGGCGACGATGGCCTGGAACACTTGGCGGCATCTCGAAATCTGGTACGCCATCATGGGTCTTGGCGGCATCGTGCACACGCTGAATCCGCGCCTCTTCGCCGATCAACTCCTCTACATAGCCAATCACGCGGAGGACGAATGGGTGTTCACCGATCTCACCTTCGTGCCGCTGTTCGAGAAGCTGCAGGACAAGCTGCCGAAGGTGAGAGGCTTCGTGATCATGACCGACCGCGCGCACATGCCGGCCACGTCGCTCCGCAATCCCATCTGTTACGAGGAGCTGATTGTCGAAGGTGATCCGTCTTTCGACTGGCCGCAGTTCGACGAGCACACGGCTTGCGGCATGTGTTACACCTCCGGCACAACGGGCAATCCCAAGGGTGTCGTCTATTCGCATCGTTCGAACGTGCTGCATGGCATGATGTGCTGCTTTGCCGACGCCATGAATCTCTCGAGCCGCGACGCCATCATGCCGGTGGTACCGATGTTTCACGCCAATGCCTGGTCGATCGCCTTCGCCGCGCCCATGGCAGGAGCCAAACTCGTCATGCCGGGACCCAAGCTCGATGGCGCATCGGTGTTCGAATTGCTCAACGCCGAGAAGGTGACGATCACCGCCGCCGTGCCCACCGTGTGGATCATGCTGCTGCAGCATCTCGAACAAAGCGCCGGCCTCAAGCTGCCGTCGCTCGAGCGCGTGGTGATCGGCGGTTCGGCGTGCCCGGAATCGGTGATGCGCGCCTTCGTCGACAAATACGACGCTGACGTGATCCATGCCTGGGGCATGACCGAGATGAGCCCCATCGGAACGCTTTCTGTGCGGTCGGCGCGCGCGCTGGAACTCGACGAACCGGATTGGTGGCAGCTCAAACTCAAGCAGGGACGCGTGCCCTTCCTCGTCGACATGAAAATCACCGACGATCAAAACCGCGCGCTGCCTCATGACGGCAAGACTTTCGGCCGCCTCAAGGTGAAGGGGCCCGCGGTGGCGAAGTCCTATTTCAAGGGCGATGGCGCGCAAGCCTTCGATGCCGATGGCTGGTTCGACACCGGCGACGTCGCCACCATCGACGAGTACGGCTACATGAATGTCACCGACCGCTCGAAGGACGTGATCAAATCCGGCGGCGAATGGATTTCCTCGATCGATCTCGAAAACGCCGCCGTCGGCTGCCCCGGCGTGCTCGAAGCCGCGGCCATCGGCCTGCCGCATCCCAAGTGGGACGAGCGTCCGCTGCTGGTAGTGGTCCGCAAGAAGGACGCGGACGTCACCAAGAGCGCGATCCTGACGCACATGAACGGCAAAGTGGCGAAGTGGTGGATGCCCGACGACATCGCCTTCGTCGACGAAATCCCGCACACCGCGACCGGCAAGATTTCCAAGCTCACGCTGCGCGACAGATTCAAGGAATACCGCTTCCCCGCCGCCTGAGGCACGTCACCCATCTCCGCTTCGCGGGCAGGCCAATCGCATAAGACTTTATGTTCACCCTTCTCCCATCGGGAGAAGGTGCCCCGAAGGGGCGGATGAGGGCCTTGAGGAATGGAACAGCGCTCAAATTTTTCGAGTCGCGAAGTCGTCAAGGCCCTCATCCGGCGCTTCGCGCCACCTTCCCCCGACGGGGGAAGGGTGAAGTTCACGCCATATGCGTAAAGATTTCTGAATTCCCCACCCCGTCACGCCTTTCGGCGTGACTTCCCCTCCCCGCAAAGCGGGGAGTGGTGAAGATAGTGCACCGCGGCGCGGCACTTGTTCCGTTGACATGCTGCTTGCCGTAAAGTTAGCCTCGCTTTGGATGTGATGGAGAGAGCCATGTTGCGGCGGCACGTTGCCACTATCCTTGCCTGTTCCTCGGTGCTCTTTGCCTCGGCCGCAATGGCGGAGGTGTCGAACTACAGGCGCGCCGACCTTCAGTGTCTTCTCGATAACCGGGGCATGGTCGAGAATCTTCCAGGCCCCCTCATCCTGCTGAACGTCAGCGTCTGCCCGCCCGACTCCGGCAACCAGAATTCCACCGAGCAGCGAGTCATCAGCAAGCTCCCCACCAAGGAGGGCGACGCCAGCGCGATCATCCTGTTCGGCAAGGCGCAAACGGCTTGCGTGATGGCGGTGATCGGGGAAAGCCTCCAGAGCCAGGGCGAGCTTGTGGCGATCGACATTTCCCGCTGCGGATCGTGAGGCGCGCCATGTCCGAGCAGGAAGGCAAGAAGGACAGCAGGGACAAGGGCGACTTCTACGAGCTGCTGAAAATCGCAATCGCCGCGGGAAGCATCCTCTCGGCGGCGGCGCTCTACTACTTTCAAAGGACCGACAGCGAAAAAACCACGGCGCGCACCCGCACGCTTGAGCAGATCAGCGAGTATCTCAAGGGCGATGTCTCGAAGTCGAAGTCGCTTGCCGAAAATTTCTTCTCGACAAAAGTCCGGCCGCTCGCGGGCGGAGGCGTATCGGAATCCGACAAGGAGAAGATCTACGCTTATGTCGCCTCGCAGGACGCAGAAGGTTTCGTCAAATACAAGGACAACATGAAACGGCTCCTGGAGCATCTCGACTACGTCTCGTTCTGCGCCCAGCGCGACGTCTGCGACATCGAGCTGGTGACTGCCTTCTATTGCGCGGAGTACAGCAACATCGTCGACGCCGCGGAACCCACGATCAAGGATTTCCAGGCCAACAAGGTGACAATCGGCGGCAACGCCGCGGAATTCTTCAAATCGAACTGCACCGCCAGCCAATCAACGATGAAAGCTGGCGCGGGAGCCAATTGAAGTTTCTTCCCCCTCATCACGCGCGGCGTGGAAGGGCGAGACGTGGTGGGTGGCGGAGCCGATCAAACGCTCGAACCAAAACCACCATCTCCTCCACGCTCTCCTTCACCGCTTCTTCCCCACAGAAGCGGAGAGCTTTGTATCCGTACAGTGACCATCTACCAGCTCTCTCCCTCACGTCGTCATCCCCGCGAAAGCGGGGATCCATGGAAAACCAGGGGTCCGTCTCTCATTTTTCTGATAGCTCCACCCTCGTTGCGCCATGGGTTGCATGTTGCGTTTGTCCGCGAAGCGGGCAGTTTGAGCTGTGCCGGCGGCCCCCCGATTTATGGGTGGGTCTTTTCGACCTACGGGATCTTGGGACCGCCGGCACTTGGCCATCCGCACGAACGAGAGTCTGGGCTCACGCGCCCGTATGCAATCCCGCGCCGAGGCCGCATCGCAACTCTGACGGAGGCCATCATGACTGACAAGCG
>JBJXGL010000209.1:0-22118 GCA_046160365.1 Aestuariivirga sp.
GTGTCTCTTCCGCCTTTGCCGTCGATGAAATTGTTTCCGGTGTTTCCGGCCATGGCGTTGTCGAGGCTGTTGCCGGTGCCGGCGATGTTGCCAACACCGTCAAGCACGAGACGCTCGACATTGGCGCCCAGCACATAAGTGACGGTCGCATAGACGCGATCGATGCCGCCCGCGGCCGCGGCATTGGTTTCGATCACCACATCGCTCGACGCATCGACGCGGAACACATCGTTGCCGTCGAAACCATGCATCGTGTCGGCGGCGCCCTTGCCGTCGAGATAGTTTGCAGCGGCGTTGCCGAAGATCGCATTGGCGAGACCGTTGCCGTTTCCGCTCACGACGGAGCCCAGAAGAACAAGCTGCTCGATGTTGTTGCCCAGTGTCCAGTTGACCCGCGCGCGCACCATGTCGTTGCCGGCGCCGGCGGCTTCGATGGTTTGATCGCCGGCCTGGTCGGTGTCGTAGATGTCATCGCCCGTGCCGCCGGTCATGCTGTCGATGCCGGCGCCGCCCACGAGGGTGTCGCTGCCGTTGCCGCCGCGCAAGGTGTCGCCGCCGCCACGGCCTTCGAGGATGTTGGCGAGGCCATCGCCGGTGAGAGTGTCGTTCAACGCCGAGCCGATGACATTTTCGATGCCTGTCACGGTGTCCGAGCCTTCGGTGGCGCTCACGGACTGCGCGGCGAGGATATTGAGATCGAGAATGATCCCGCTTCCCGATGCCGACGAGTAGTCTGCGGTGTCGACGCCGTCGCCACCTTCGATTCTATCGTCGCCTTGACCGCCAGACAACAGATCGTCACCGCCGCGCCCGCTCGTCCAGTCGTTGCCCGCGAGACCGGTTAACGTGTCGGTCCCGGTGCCGCCAAACAGATTGTCGTTGAAGCTGGTGCCGGCAACGTTATGTGTCGTGGCATTTTCGTCGGGCGTGAAGAGCACGGAACCTGACGAGAGATAGAACGCGTCGAAGATATCGATGTTGGTGACGGTGTTGTTGTTGATGATGTATCCGTCGGGCGACACAAGATTGGTGCCAATGATTGCCATGTCGGCGTAGTCGATGGTATTGCCGGTGATCGTGATGCCGCTGTTCGATGTGTCGGTAAAAATACCTACGAGTTTGGAAGCGGTGTTCACATCGTTGGAGCCGGTGATCGTATTGTTCGAGATGGTGAGGTTGGTATTGTCGAAGCCGCGAATGCCGGAATTGTAGACGGGGTCGAAACCCGCGAAGCCATAGTCTGTAATGGTATTGCCGGAGATCGTGCCCGTCGAGTTTCCGACCTGAATGCCGTTCTGCGTGCGCAAGGTCTGATCGCCGCCGCCGATGATGGTGACGCCCGAGACATCGAGATCGGTGAAGGAGAAGATCGCGCCAACCACCTGACAGTCGCTGATCGTGCCGCCGGTCATGAAGAATGGCAGTGTCGTATCGTTGTTCACCTGCACGCCGAAGCCCACCGTGGCGGCCTTCAAGATTGGTTGTCCGCTTACCGTTGTGCCGGGCTCATAGGCCTGGCGAACACCGGTGACATCGACATTGTTCAAACCGCCCGAGGAATTGCGATAAACGACGCCCACAAAGTTCGGGTTGATGCCCGCCACCGTGTCGCCCGCTCCCGCGCCATCGATGTCTATGCCATCGAGCACGATGCCGGTGGAATCGACCACGGCGACGACGCCATGCACTTCGCGCCCTGAGGAAGATGTGGCGTTCTGTACGAGTGTGGCGGGAGCTTGAATGGTGACGGTCTGACCCGTAGCCGCCGCGAGCGTGAGCCCCGCCCTGTTGGCGATTGTTACCTGCTCGGCATAGGTTCCGCCTTGGATCAGAATGGTGTCGCCATTGCCCGCTGCATTTACCGCCGCCTGGATCGTCGTCAGTTCGCTGCCGCTGCCGACGATGCGGACGGTCTGGTCGGCGAACGTTATCGTCTCGACCCCAGTGATCGTCTCGACCGTAGCGCCATTCGTCAGAACGATGTTCGCGCCGCTGTAGCTGATGGCATAATCGGTGAAATTTCCAGTGAGGTTGATCGTGTCGGAGCCAGCGCCTCCATCGATCGTATCCGAGCCGCCCGCACCTGGATTGATCGTGTCGTCTCCTGCAAACCCGCGCATCGTATCTGCGCCGCCAAAACCATTGATCGTATCGGCGATGGCGGTGCCGTCCAGATTGGGATCGTTGCCGGTCGTTCCATCGATGATGGCCATGCGTGTTCTCCTATGGCGGCGGTGAAATGGCGGCGCTTCGCGGCGCGGCACTTCGAGCTGATGATTATTCCCCTCGCGCGGCCCATCCCCGGCTCGCGCAGCCGCGGAGTCACGTCAGGAATGAGGCATTCCTGTGACCGGCATTATCAGTACACATAGATGTCGGCGTTGGTGAGAGCGAGTCCGGCCGCAAGCCGCGCGAACTGCACCTGCGCGGCGCCGCCAGCGCCATCCGCATCGAAGTAAACATTTCCCGTGGCGCTGTCATAGATGATGCGGTCGCCGGCGTCCGCGGCAACGGCGCCAATGTGGAACGCGGCAACCGCCAAATACCCCGTGGCAAGCCCAGCGAAGATCGCATCGTCGAGACGCAGCGTGTCGTCGGACGGAGTGAAGTCGTGGATAAAGTCAACATTGCCGGAGCCGAGCGCGGTGGTGAAGAGGAAATTGTCGAGCCCGGCGTTGCCCGCCATCGAGTCGGCCCCGTCCTTGCCATCGATGTAGTTGTTACCTGTATTCCCAGTGATGGAGTTCGCGAGATCGTTGCCGGTTCCGTTCCAATTACCGGAGCCGGTAAGCATTAGTTCCTCGACATTCGCCGACAGTGTGTGATTGACGAGAGAATTGACTTGATCGGTTCCTCCAGCTGCTCCGGCAAGCGTTTCGAATACCCGGTCGCCAGTGGAATCGACGATGTAATTGTCGTCTCCACCGCCACCCAATAACCGGTCTGCACCTGCGACGCCGTTGAGCACGTTTGCATCGGATGTGCCGTAGATAATGTTTGAAAGCGCGTTACCCGTGCCACTTATGGCGCTTCCCAAAAGGAGTAACCTTTCAATGTTCGAAGCTAGTGTAATGTCAACCTTCGAATAGAAGGTGTCGAATCCTTCACCAGACCGTTCACTCACAAAATCTTCAATATCAACATAGTAGCTGTCATTGCCAGTACCGCCCCGCATCGTATCGCGACCGCCGCCGCCGTCATGGATGTCGTCTCCAAATCCTCCGTCTACGGTATCTCTGTCCGCTCCACCAAATAGCTTGTCGTTGCCATCGCCCCCTTGTAGAATATCGATACCAGCATCACCCGAGATGAAATCGGCTCCATCTTCACCGCTGGCACCGTCATTCCCGCCGCCACAGAACAGCTTGTCGTCTCCCAGGCCACCAGACAAGTTGTCGTTTAAATCGCCGCCAAAAATCGTATCATTCCCCAGCCCACTGGCACCTCGAATGCTCTCGACGTTCCTGAGGGTTGTACCGTCTCCAATATCACGACCACCACCGCCGTCACGAATGTCGATAATCAGGTCGACCAAGAAAGTCGGCGACGTGTAGTCCCGTGCTATAAAAAGTGTATCCGTTCCGCTGCCACCGTCAACGAAAGCCAAGCTTCTCTCGGTTGCAACGAGATCATCGCCATCATCACCAGAGATAGTGTTTACACCTCTGCGGCCCGTGATATTGTCATTGCCCAATCCGCCGGACAAAATGTCATCGACCTCCGAATCATCAATGACATCATCGTCACTTGAGCCGTTGACGACAACGCGATCAATTCCCGTAACCCAATTGGAGAATGTGATACCGCCCAACAAGGCAAACTGCGTTGATCCCAGCGCCTCCAATTGAACAATAAATTCGTTTATGCCCGAGCTGCCTTGAACGGGCCTCGATATGCCCGACCACATCAAACCAATCTGGCTTGGAGAAAAAATCGCCTGGGTTGTTCCGGTCGCATTGGTGAATTGAACCAGATCGACGCCGAAGTCCAAGTTCTGCGGCCGAAAATCCGTCGTTTCAGAGACTGTCAGGATTGCCATGGTAGTCCTCAAGGTTGCCGCTTTAGGCCGACTACTATCTCTTGGTGGTTAGGACAAGAGGTTCCAACAAATTCTACCTGGCGGAACTCGCGACGCTAAAACACATAGAAATCCGCGTTGGTGGGCGCAATACCCGGCGCCACCTTGGCGAAAAGCACTTGTGCCGCGCCGCCGGCGCCATCGGCGTCGAAATAGATCATGCCCGTGGCGCTGTCATAGATGATGCGGTCGGTGGCGTCCGCGGCAACGGCGCCAATGTGGAACGCGGCAACCGCCAAATACCCCGTGGCAAGCCCAGCGAAGATCGCATCGTCGAGACGCAGCGTGTCGTCGGACGGGGTGAAGTCGTGGATAAAGTCAACATTGCCGGAGCCGAGCGCGGTGCTGAAGAGAAAGTTGTCGAGCCCGGCGTTTCCCGCCAACGTGTCGGCTCCGCCCCTGCCATCGATGTAGTTGTTGCCCGAATTGCCGTTGATTGCATTTGCCAGCGAATTGCCCGTGCCATTGATGTTGCCAATGCCATCAAGAAGCAAGCGCTCGACATTTGCGGCGAGCGTGTGATTGACGGTCGAGTAGACCCGGTCCTCGCCGCCCGCCGTGGAGGTAATGGTTTCGATCACGAGATCGCCGGTCGAGTCGACCCGATAAACGTCGCCCCCGTCGCCGCCAGACATGCGGTCGTTGCCGCCCTTGCCGTCGAGATAATTCAAAGCTGCGTTGCCGTAGATGAAGTTCGCAAGCCCGTTGCCGTTTCCGACCGCCACCGAGCCGAGCAGGTAGAGTTTTTCGATTTCGTTGGCGAGCGTCCAGTTGAGCCGCGCACGGACCGCGTCCATGCTTCCGCCGCCAACGGATTCAATGGTTGTGTCCCCGGCATTGTCGACATCGTAGACGTCATTGCCCAGTCCGCCCGTCATTGCGTCGGCGCCGGTTCCACCGATAATGCTGTCCGCGCCGCCATTGGGCCTGATAACGTCGTTGCCGCCGAGGCCGTTGATGTTATCGTTTCCATTGCCGCCGTACAGCGTGTCGCCGTTCGCGGTCCCATCATAGTCGAGGTTCGGAATGTCGTTGAGCGTGAGCACGACCTGTTCGCCGCCAATGTTCTCGCCGATGATGTGGCCATTGCCGGTTCCGATCGCTTCCTTGCCCCTGAGATCGGGCAGGGCGAAATTGGTCTGGCCATTGCCGCCATATGTGGTGCCGAGCAATGAGAAGAGCGCCTGGTTCTGGTTGATGGGCAACAACTGTCCCGCGCACAGTGCGAAGCCACTCGGCACGAAGTTTCCCGCGAACAGGCAGATTTCGCCGACCATTGGATCGTAAGGATCGGCGCCACCGTTTTGACTTGGGAAAATCCCGGTCAGCGAAATGATGTAGTTGAGCGCAATCGATGGCTCGCGATTGTCAATGGGCTGGCCGCCGCCGCCCATTTCCACCGGCAGATTGTTTTGTCCGATGAAGACATCGTTCTGGCCGAATGTATCGCCAAGCTGATAGGAGCCTCCGGCACCAACAACGGCGCGTCCGCGCAGATCGGGTACGGCGAAGGTTGTCTGGCCATCGCCGCCATAGGTGGTTCCGATAAGCGAGAACAGCGTGTCGTTCGTGGCGATGTCGAGGAGTTGTCCATTGCACTCGATGTAACCGGCGGGCGTGAAATTGCCGGCAAATTTTACCACTGAGCCAATAAAGTTCAGCGCGCCACTACTTCCACCCTGGCCGGGATAAATGCCTTCGCTCCTGATCAGGTATTTGACCGCGAGCTCCGGTCCGTCGTCATTGACGGGTACCGACGTTCCGCCAACGCCAGCCGGCAATTGCGCCTGGGTGAGAAAGGTCGTGGCCGCGCCAGTTTGTTGGCCGAGAGACAGAAACGCAAGGCCAGGACCCTGACCGTCGCTTACCGCCGTGCGGCCCGAAAGATCGGGGAGAGCAAAAGTGGTCTGCCCATTGCCGCCGTAGTTGGTGCCGAGCAAGGAGAACAACGCCGTGTTCGATGCAATGCTCTGGATTTGTCCTTGCGCCAATGGAGCGCCAGCCATTCCGAAGTTGAAGGCGTAAGTGTGAAACATCCCCAGCGTCATGCCGTCGTTGAAGAAGTCGCGCGACGGAAACAATCCATTGGACGCAATCGTTTCCGTCAGAGTGAGCGCGGGCTGGAATGAAGTGAACGGCATGATGTCGTCTCTCGAATGAGCAGTGTGGGATTCTGATGATGGCACGAGAACGATGCATGGCAATCAAAAATCGTCAGAACACGTAAACGTCCGAGGTGGTGAGCGCGAGGCCCGCCGATAGTCCGACGAATTGGCGCCTTTTTCAGGCGCCTCCCTTACGGAAGCTTCAAGTTTGAGCAACAAGCCAAGCCGACGGTGCACACGCGCTAAATCCGGCGCCTCCGGAGGGGGAGGGCTCCGGAGGCGCCTTGTGAGGCCCGCCGCGGCAGGCCTGGAATTCGCCGGCTGCTTACTGAAACGTCCACTTCTTGAAGAAGCCCTCGTCTTCAGACGGCGGCATCGGCGCGCCGCCGGGCACGAACCACGATTCTGCTTGCGCTCTCGCATTGAGACTGGCGATCGCATTTGCGCGATCCGCTTCGCTCAAGTTACCGCTTGCGAAAATCTGCTGCAGCGCATCGACGTAGCGCGTATCCGCGGCCTGCGCATGAGCGCTCGAGATCAGCGAGAAATCGGAAAGCGCGAAGTTGGTCCGTTTCTTCGATGCTTCATAGGCGAGGGTTCCGGTGCCCATGGCCATCGAAAATACGATCAGCGTGTTGAGCACATAACAGACCGAGCGCTTCCAAAGCGGAGCGGCGCTGGCAAGCGGAAGCGTGCAGAGGAGCGCGCTGATCGCAAGTCCGGTGGCGGAAAGAGGCACGGGAAACACGCCGCTCACCGCATTCGTGATAAGCATGGTGACGCCACCCGCCACGCCCGGGGTCAACATGGCTTCGGGTTGAAGAAAAGCGGCGAAATCGCCGCGCGCTGGCGGAGCGTCAGCCGCATGAACGTTCGACATCGTAGCCTCCCTGGCTAAGTTCACGGGAGGTTACCGCTGGGGCAGGGACGCCGCAGTGACAAAAGTCACTCGCGGCAAAAAATACAGGGCCGGGGAAGAGGCTTATGCGACGAGGAAATCGCCGCTGGTGAGCGCGCCGCCCGCGGGATTGTAGAAGATTGATCTCGGTCAAAACACGAAGATATCGGCCGCCGTCAGGGCCGTTCCCGCGCCGATGTTCGCGAAATTGACTTGCGCCACGCCGCCAACGCCGTCGCGGTCGTAGAAGACGTCTCCAGTCACTGCATTGTAGACAATACGGTCATCGGCATCGGTTGCGGCACTTCCACTTCTGAAAGCCGTAGCGGATAGGAAGCCGGTTACGATCTGCGTGAAGATTGCGTCATCAAGACGGAAAAAGTCATCCGCTCCATTGAAGTCCAGAATAGTGTCCGCATTGGTGGCGGCGTTAAGCGCCGTGCTGAAGACGAATTGATCGTTGCCAGCGCCGCCAGTAAGCATATCGCTTCCAGCCTTGCCATCGATGAAATTATTGCCTGCGTTGCCCACGATGATGTTGGTTATCCCGTTGCCGGTGCCATTTATGTTGCCGCCGGTCAGCGTGAGATTCTCGACGTTGTTGGAAAGCGTGTGATTGGCGCTCGCAAACACACTGTCGATCCCGCCGGAAGCGCCGGAGACAGTCTCGAAAACAAGATCGCCAGTCGAGTCCACCGTATAAGCGTCGTCGCCCCTGTCGCCATACATGCGATCTGCGCCGCCTTGACCATTGAGGATGTTGGCATTGGCATTGCCAAAGATGAAGTTTGAGAGGCCATTGCCAGTGCCGGTGGTTGCAGCGCCGAGAAGGTACAGCTTGTCTTCGTCGGCCCCGAGCGCGTAGTCGACCGTGGCGCGGACTGTATCCACTCCTTCGCCGAAAATTTCCTGAACATCGTCGCCAGCATTATCGACGTAAAAGATGTCATTGCCGATTCCGCCGATCAGAATATCCGCGCCGGCGCCGCCATCGATGCGGTCATCGCTAGCTTCGCCATGAAGTGTGTCGGAGCCTGCGTCGCCGTAAATGAAATCGGCGCTTCCTCCCCCGTGAAACGTATCTTTGCCGTTTCCCAGGAAAATCGTGTCGGAGAAGGCCGTTCCATACCAGTCATCGTTAAGCCCGGTTGCGCCGCCGCGCAGCCCGGTTTCGCGCGGATCGTAAATCTTGGTCCAGATATCGCCGTTTCCAGTTTGATCGTCGGTCCACGACACGATGACACGCCCGTCCGCGAGCGTTGCAATCGCGGGCGCCGATTGACTGCCCACGCCATGCAAGATCGGGTCGTTCACTTGGAATGGCGTTCCGTCCATCGTGCCGTCTGCCTTGATGACAACGCCCCAGATGTCCGAGCCAGCGGCACCTTCGGTTGCAGCCGATGTGACAACGAAAAACCGGCCGTCGTGCAGCGCGGTGATCCGGGGATTGAGATCCTCGTCCTGATCGACGCCTGCGAGCGCGAGATCGGTGACAGGCGTCAGCGCGGCTCCGGCCTCCGAAAAAAATCGGATGATCAGGCCGGCAGCGCCTGCTTTGCCTGCCGCGGCAACGATCCTGCCGTCGGCCAGTTGCGCAATCCCCGCGATGCCTTCCTCGCCAGCACCTGGAAAGAGATCGATTTCGGTGACCAGAGCATCTGCCTGATGGTCGAAGATCGACATGCGTGCGGCGCCACTCGCATCCACGTAGCCCACGGCATAACCGCCAATCTCTAGCGCCGCCAAGTTCAAACGAGCGGCCCCCTGGTATATGGGGCTGGCGCCATTGATCGGGTCAACAGGCCATATGGCCGCAAGCGAGTTGCCCAGAAGATCGTAAGCCGACGAGTAGATGTGATTTCCCGAGTCGAACCAGGCAAGGCAGAAGTTGCCATTGGCAAGTGGGGCCACCACGGGAAACGTTTCGACATTGCTGGATGTCACGGCGTTTGCATGCACGGGGCCCGTAAGAAGCAGATAGTTTTGCGCGGCCCCGGCCCTGATCTGGAAATAGATATCGAGCGATCCGGCACCATCGGCATCGACAACCCAGGTGGTGACCACGAAACCACTCTTCAGATAGGTGCTGCTCGCGGAGTTCTCTTCGTTGCTGGTGTAATCCACGAGAATGCTCGTCGCATAAACGCCGGCACTGGAATAGGCGTGCTGAGAAACCTCCGTGCCTTCGTCGTAGCCAAGGCTGTATCCGCCTTCCGGAGACGCGGCAATGAAAGAGCTGCTGTTCGCAGCAACACTTGCGGCGACATTGAGGTCCAACTGCCAAATTATGGGACTGGCCACCGCCGCGCTCACCAAATTGTCGCGGATTTTCCACCTACAGCCAGTAGTCTGTCAAGCATAACCGCATATAGCGTCAACCCGTCGAGGCGTATGTGCTGCCGGGCGGCAAAGGAGGCGCCTTCCGGCGCCCCTAGCAATATCAAAACACGAAAATGTCTGCGTTCGTCATGGTAAGGCCGCCCGAAAGAACGGCGAACTGTATTTGCGCCGCTCCGCCCAATCCGTCGGAGTCGTAGAAGATCTTGCCGGACACATTGTCGTAGATGATCCGGTCACCTGCGTCGGCGGCAGAGAGTCCGGTATGGAAGGCCCCCGCCGAGAGAAAACCGGTTGGCAGCATGGTGAAGATGGCGTTGTCCAGCCTCAGTGTGTCATCGGTCGGATTGAAGTCGGTGATGGTATCGACGTTCGTCGCTGCGCTGAGCGCCGTCGTGAACACGAAGTTGTCTTTGCCGAGGCTTCCGGTGAGCGTGTCGTTTCCGGCTTTGCCGTCGATGAAGTTATTGTTGAAGTTGCCACTGATCGTATTGGCGAGGGTATTTCCGGTGCCGTTGATCACGCTCCCGCCCACGAGCTGCAGGATCTCCACATTGGCTCCGAGAGTGAAGTTGACAACCGACTGCACCGTGTCTGTCCCGCCCGCAACTCCCGAAACCGTTTCGAACACGGGATCGCCCGTGGAGTCGACCGTGTAGAAATCATTGCCTTTGCCGCCATACATCCGGTCGGCCGCGAGGCCGCCGTCGATTGCATTGGCAGCGTCATTTCCATAGATGAAATTGGACAAAGAGTTGCCGTTGCCGGAGACGGCGCTTCCGAGCAGATAGAGCTTTTCGAAGTTGCTGCCCAGAAACCAGTCTACGCTGCTGCGGACGATGTCGATTCCGTTTCCGGGGTTCTCAACCATGAAATCCCCGGAGTTGTCGACATAGTAGGTGTCGTTGCCGTCATTGCCGAACATCGTGTCGGTCCCGGCGAAGCCATTGAGAATGTTGCTGCCGCTGTTGCCGGTAATGAGGTTCACCAGTGCATTGCCGCTGCCGTTGATATTGCCGGTGCCCTGGAGAAACAGGTTTTCGACATTGGCCCGCAGCGTATGCGACACCGTGGCGAGAACCTGATCGGTGCCTTCGTTGACCGCCTCGATTGTGGAATCCCCGGTGTTGTCGACAATGTACGTGTCGCTGCCGGTTCCGCCTGCCATGTTGTCCGCGCCCGCACCGCCATCGAGATTGTCGTCTCCTCCCTTGCCGATGAGAGTGTCGATGCCGCCGTTTCCGGACATGATGTCGATGAGACTATCGCCCGTCATCGTGTCTCCGGCAGCATCGCTGATCCATGTGCGCCGGAAGTTCCGGATTTCCATGGAAATGTGTTGGTCGTCAGGATCGGTGTTGCCGTCCTCCAGCGCGCTGTTAAAATCCGACCATGCGTAGACGATCTTGCCATTGGCTAACGCCGTCAGGTTCGATTGCTCCTGCTGGCCATTCTGGGATTCAATTGTCTCGATGTTTCCGAGGCGGGTCCGCGTTGTGGGATCGAAGACGGTCGACTTGATGTCGACACCATTGTCGGTCCAGCCCACGGCCAGATAACCATTGTCCAGCACCGTGAGGTGGACGTCGTCGTCGGAGAAAAAGTCGCCATCCGCGCGCGCCTTGCCGAGAAGGGTGCCGGCGGCATTGAAGAACGCGATGGTGATGCCCTGCTGCGCATATTCGTCGTCTTCATAGGCAACGGCGAATCCGCCATCTTTCAGCGCCACGACATCGGGCCGCAGATTGTTGTTTCCGGCATTGTCGAAAATGAACTGATCGAGCACCGTTGCGCCCGCCTCGGTATAGATCTCGATCGCCATACCAAAGTTGCCGGAGCCGTCGGCAAGCTCCTTTTCATAGGCGATTGCGACATTGCCGTTGTTCAGGCGCGCGATCACCGGGTTGCGCTCGTCTGAACTTGAATTGTTGCCGAGTGCAACTTCATTCACAACCAAACCGCCGCTAGTGATGACGAAGTCGGCATCTTGGTCCGCGGCGCCGAGATTCTGCTGTTTCACAAACGCCAGGTTTCCATTGGCCAGTTGCACCAGGTCTGGCACTGACGAATTTAGGTTGGTGCCCGGTATCAGGGAGTCGGGTTCGTCAATGTTGTAGGCCGTATCGGTGATCGTCGCGTGAACTCCACTGCCGGCATGGGTCCACGCCGTAACCACCAAACCGTCGGCGAGCTGCAATAGAACAGGATCCGATTTCGCCACACCTGCCGCGAGTGTGTCAACGATCAGGGCAGTGTCATTGGGGCCGCCCGCCACGAGATCGCCATTTGCATTGTAGTATTCGAGGACGATGCGGGTGCTGACGCCCTCCTGGGTTTCATACGCCAGGGCAAAGCCGCCATTGGCGAGGGTTAAGAGCGCTGGGTCGCGCTCGCTCGATACACCAAGATGTTCCGCTGAGTAGGCAGAAGTGAACTCGGATTTGTAGACGGCAAAATCGTAGGAGACGGTAACGGCCATGTTCGGCGTCCTCAAAAAGGGGAATTTGCCCCGGTTGGTGGCGGAGGAAACCGGCCGGTCCACAACAAAAGAGGAGCCCGGCCCGCATTTCTGCCGCCCATTTGCCCCTCTTGCACCTGGCATTTAGCATGGAGCACCAGCCCGGCCAAGGCCGGGCAGACGCGAACTCGGAGGATCTCTATAGAAGGCTAACCGCGATACGCCCTCGGCATCAGGTCGTAGGGGTGTTTCCAGCCGGGCATGGCGCGGATGCGGTCGAGCCAGTTGTGGAGGTTGGGGAATCCCTCCAATGCCACGCCCAATTCGTCGCCGTAGTAGAGGTAGCCGCACATGGACAGGTCCGCGATGGTGGCGCGCTTCCCGGCCACAAAGTCTTGTTTTGCCAAGTGCCCTTCGGTGATCTTGAGTGCATTCATGGCACGGCCGCGCAGGAATTCGGTGACCGGCGTTTCGCCAGTCTTGGCGAAATGCAGGAGATAGCGGAGCGAGGCGAGGCTCGCGGTGAGCTTGTGATTGTCGAACAGAGTCCAGCGCAGAATTTCGCGCCGTTCGCCATCGCTCTTGGGGCCAAACTTGCGCGCCGCTTCGGCGAGGTAATCGAGGATCACGCCCGACTGCGTGTAGGACTTGCCGTGGTGAACCAGCACTGGGGCCTCGCCCATCTCGTTTACATTCGCGCGGTACTCAGGGCTGCGCGTTTCGCCGTTGAAAAAATCGACGAACACCGGCTCCCAATCGAGCTTGCAGAGTTGCAGCATGAGGGCCGCCTTGTACGCGTGTCCCGATTCGCCGAAACAATAGAGCTTGTACTCCGCCATCTTCCGCCTTTTGCCTCATGTCTCCACACCGCCCCGCCATGCCGCAAATGAACCGGCAACGGGTGAATCGGCGTGATAGCAGAGCTTTCGATCATGACCAAATGAAGGGGATCAGAACATGAAGCGCACAGCACTTCTTGCCGCATTTTTGAGCACGCTCGCCACGCCTGCCTACTCCCACCCGGCGCTGCCTGAAGGCCATGTTCATGGCTTCGAGGCGCTAGCGATGGCGGACGCCGCTCCTTACATCCTTGGCTTTATGGCTGCCGCATTGCTGGTGTATTTCGTGAGGAAAGCGGCGAAAATCTGAAGTCCTTTATCTGACATCCAACACGCTGGTCCGTGCCCGCCTCACCACATCCGAGGCGAGCGAACCTTTGAGCAGCCGTTGCAGGCGCGAGCGGCCTTCGTCGGTGACCACGATGAGCTTGTAGAGCGATCCGGTCTCGACAATTTCTTCTGCCGGATCGCCCACTGCCGTCTTGGTCTCGGCGACCTGGATGGTCATGGCCTTGAGCAGCGCCCGGGCGTTGGCGACCGCTTCTTCCGCCGCGAGCTTTCCGGCCTGATCGGACGCCACCGAAAATAGCGTGATCGGCTCTCCCATTTCATGCGCCAGCACCGCCGAGCGTCTCACGGCCTGCATGGATCGCGAACTTCCGTCGGTGCAGATGAAGAAGCCCTTCTTCTCCAAACTCTGCCGTGCGACCAGCACCGAGCACGGAGCGAGCGTCGTGACGTTCTGCACGATCCCGGAATCGAAGACGGCTGCGATTTCGCCGCGCCAGCGTGACGGCTCCCCGAGGATCATCAGATTGTAGGGGCCGAGCTCGTATTGATCGAGAATGCCGCTCGCCGCATCGGGCGCGGTCTTGAGCTTGAGCACGACGCGGCGGCCCTCCGGCGACTGATACTCGACCTTGGTGTCGCCCGCTGGATCGCCCCAGGCCGCCTCATTGTCCGCCTCACGCGGCCACGATTCGGCATCGATGCCTTCTTCCTTCAGGATGGCGAGAGCCTCCCTGAGATGCTTGACGCCGGGAAGTTCGAAGCCGGCATCCATCATGTTCTGACGCGCAAGCCGCACTTGCAGGCCGCCCGAATGCAGGCCCTGATCGATGGGACGCACATAGACCACGATCACATCGCATTCGTCGTTGACTGCAAACCGCGCTGCGAAGCGGACGGTGACCATCGCCTCGTCGGTGCCATCGATGCAGGCGAGAATCCGGAACCGGTTGCGGCGGTGAGAGCGGAGCTGCGTCAGCGTGCGCTGGACGGCAACCTCCTGCCGGTCCGAAAGCGTAGCGCGTTTGAATAATCCGAACATGCCCGATTATGCGTCGCGGAAGCTCAGCGTGCAATGAGTGGCCAATAGACGAGCGCCGCCACCATGATGAGCACCAGGGATGCTGCCGTCATGCGGACGCCCGATTTGAAGAAATCCTTGGCTTTGAGATAACCCGACGCATAGATGATCGTGAAAGCCGGATGCGCGGCCGCGGTGATGTAGGCAAAGGCCGAGGAGATCGCGGTAATGAAGCCGATGATCAAGGGATCGTCGCCTGAAACGCTCGCGGTCTTGAGCACGACCGGTCCCAGCACGGCAACGGCCGCGCCCGCCGTCATAGTATTGGTCACGATGGTGGTAAGCACAGCCACCGCTGCATAGAGCCCGGCGCCTTGACCCGCCCCCAATGGCGTGAGCGCGTTGATAAATGTGGTCGCCACCCATTCGGCAGCACCCGTTTCCTTCATCTCAACGCCCAGCGAGATGGCGGCGGCATAAAGCAGAACGACGCCCCAGTTCACGCCGCCATTGATATCCTCCCATCGCACCAGCCCGGCGATGAGAAAAGCCACCGCGCCGCCGATCGCGACGATGCCGAGGCCAAGCGTTTCCGAGAACGCGACCCAACCGGCAATCGTGGCGCAGAAAAGCAGGATCGCCGACCATCCCGCGCCGCCAAGCGGGCCATCCATGATGACTTGCGTGCGAAGCCTCGCCACGGCGCGCGAGAGATCGCGGTACTCCGGCTTGAATGTCCAGAACAGCAGTGCGGTCACCAGCGGCAGCTGCACCAGGAACATCGGGTACGCGTAGAGCATCCAGGTGACGTAATCCATGAGGTAGCGGCGGCTCTCGGGATCGAGCGGGTTGTAGAAAAAGTCACGCCAGTAACCGATCATGATGGCATTGCGGGCGCCGCCCGACGGTGTGCCAATGCCGGCGATGGCGCAGCCATAGGAAATCGAAAGCAGCAGAACGGCCGCGAGGTTCTTGACCTTCTTCGCATCCTGCGAGGTGAGGCTGATCAGCGTCACGCCAACTGGCAGCATCATGGCGGCGACCGTGTGTTCGCCGATGAAAGAGGCGAGAACGCCGCAGACCGAGGTGATTCCGAAACTGATCCAGAATACGCTCGTTCCGGTGACCCGCACGATGGCGAGTGCGATCCGCTTGTCGAGCTTCTGCTTCACCACTGCAACGGCCAGCATCAGCGAGCCCATGATGAACAGGACCGAGTCCGTCATCAAACTTCGCGCAACGGTGTTCGAATCGAGCCCCAGCAGCGCGACCTGTCCTATGACGATCATCAGGGCCACGGAGGGCAGCGGTATGGGCTCGGTGATAAAGAGAAGCGTCGCCATCAGCGACATCACCAGAACGATTTGGCCATCATGGGTAAGGCCAGCGGGCGTGGGTAACGCCATAAGTGCTGCGCCGAGAAGGCAGGTGATGATGAACCACCGCCGCTTCCAGAACAACGCCAGATCGAGATAGGAAAGCGCCAGCCGGTAGCGCTGATAGCCGCGGCGGCGGAAGCGCCCGAGCCGCGCCTGCGGTTCATGCGCCTGCAAGCTATCGCGGGCGAGGACGAATCCTGAAGTGGCGGCGGCCGCGTTCATATGGAGCCAGCTCCACGAATTCGATTTCCATGGCTTGCGGCGGCATATGCGGGCGTGAGAGAACCGTCTCCGTATGCAGTCACCCGAATCTTCACATGACCAACGCCACTGAAGTTCTTGCGCGCGCCGACCGCGATCTTCCGCTCAGCCTGGCGCGGCTGAAGGAGCTCTTGCGCATTCCCTCCGTCGGCACCGACCCCGGCTTTCACGCCGATTGCCGCCGCGCCGCCGAATGGCTGCGCTATGATCTCGAGGCCGTGGGATTCAAGGCGCGGTTGCGCGAAACCACGGGACAGCCCGTGGTACTGGCAACTTATTCCTCGCAGGGCCTGCCGTCCCATGCGCCTCACATCCTTTTTTATGGTCATTACGATGTCCAGCCGGCGGATCCGGTCGGCCTGTGGGAAAGTCCGCCATTCGAACCACACATCAGGACTGGGAGAGACGGCAAGGATGCCATTTATGCCCGCGGCGCGTGCGACGACAAGGGCCAATTGATGACCTTCCTGGAAGCCAGCCGGGCCTGGCTTTCCGTTCACGGACGATTGCCCTTCCGGCTCACCGTTCTGCTCGAAGGCGACGAAGAGGGGGACAATACGCATCTTGACCGGTTTGTCGCCGCCAACAAGGCCGAATTGAAGGCGGATGTAGCGCTCATTTGCGACACCGAGCTGTGGAACGGTCGCTCTCCCGCCATCACCGTCATGCTCCGCGGCTGCATCTGCGAGGAAGTGACCGTTACTGGCCCGCGCATTGACCTGCATTCGGGATACTACGGTGGCGCTGCCGTCAATCCTGCCACTGTACTGGCCCGTATCCTCGGCGTCATGCATCGTCCTGATGGCCGTGTCGCTATTCCGGGCTTCTACACCGGCGTGAGGCCGGTTGCTCCGGCCCTGCGCAAGCAGTGGGCTAAGCTCGGATTCGAGCCGGATCGGTTTTTGAATGCTGTAGGTTTATCGTTGGCCGCCGGCGAAAAGGGCTTCGGGATGCTGGAGCAGATTTGGGCAAGGCCCACGGCCGAGATAAACGGCATCTGGGGCGGATACATGGGAGCCGGTACCAAAACCGTGCTGCCCGCCAAGGCCTCCGCCAAGCTTTCGTTCCGACTGGTGAACGGACAGGACCCGCGAAAAGTCCGCAATGCCTTCCGCAGATTTGTAAAACAGCGTTTGCCCCGGGATTGCCGCGCCAGTTTTGTAACGCAGGGCGGAGACAACGCGGGGATAGCGGTTGCCCAGAACAGCCGCTGGATAGCCGCGGCACAGAACGCGCTCAGGGATGAATGGGGCGAGGACGCAGTGCTGATCGGCAGCGGCGGATCGATCCCCGTGGTCGAAAGCTTCCGCAAGCATTTGAGAATCGACAGCGTGCTCGCGGGTTTCGGGCGGGACGATGACAACGTGCATTCGCCCAACGAGAAATACGATGTGCGGAGTTTCCACAAGGGCATCCGCTCATGGATCAGGGTGATCGCGGAATTGAAGGGATGAGTTGAATGAGCAAGATCGCCGATGTGCTGGCCGCCGCCGACAGCGGTTTCGACAAGAGCCTCGAACGCTGGTTCGAGCTTGTGCGCATTCCATCGGTCTCGACCGACCCCGCTCACGCCTCCGATTGCGCCAGGGCGGCGCGTTGGCTCGAAGCCGAACTCACAAGTTTGGGTTTCGACGCCAAGGCCTACGATACGCCAGGGCGGCCTATGGTCATGGCGCATTATGTGCCGAAAAATGCGCCGCCCAAGATCCCGCATCTCTTGTTTTATGGGCATTACGATGTGCAGCCCGCCGATCCGCTGGAGCTTTGGAATTCGCCGCCATTCGAGCCTACGCGCAAGACCGATGCCGATGGCGTCGAGCGCGTCTATGCTCGCGGCGCCGCCGACGACAAGGGGCAGTTGATGACTTTCGTCGAAGCGGCGCGCGCCTGGATTTCGCAGACAGGCAGCTTGCCCTTCCGCGCCACCTTTCTGATCGAAGGCGAGGAAGAATCCGGCTCGCCATCGCTCGTGCCATTCCTCAAGGAATATCGGGATCAGCTCTCCTGTCAGGCTGCTTTCGTCTGCGACACAAACATGTGGGACGCAAGGACGCCCGCCATCACCACCAGATTGCGCGGCCTCGTGCATGAAGAACTGACCATCACCGGGCCTTCAATTGACCTGCACTCCGGCATGTATGGCGGTGCGGCAATGAATCCAATCCGTGTACTGACGAATGTTCTGGCTGGCCTCCATGACAACAAGGGCAGGGTCACCATTCCCGGTTTCTACGAAGGTGTCACCGAACCGTCCCGCGCCACCAAGGCGCAGTGGAAGGCATTGAAATTCTCCGACCGCAAGTTTCTGGGCGCCGTCGGCCTCAAGACGCCAGCGGGCGAGAAGGGCAGGAGCGCTCTCGAACTGATTTGGGCGCGGCCAACGGCGGAAGTGAACGGCATCTGGGGCGGATACACGGGAGCGGGCACCAAAACCGTCATCCCTTCCAAAGCCCACGCCAAGCTCACCTTCCGTTTGGTCGGCAAGCAGAACCCGGAGAAAATCCTCAAAGCCTTCCAGGCATTCGTCAAGAAACGCATCCCGAAGGATTGCAAGGTCGAATTCTCCGGCCACGGCGGCGGCAGTCCGGCAACCGAAATCCCCGAAAGCAACCTGTGGATCGCGCGCTCAGCCCGCGCCCTCAAGGACGAATGGGGCCGCGACGCGGCGCTGATCGGTTCCGGCGGCTCGATCCCCATTTGCCGCTACTTCAAGGACATTCTTGGAATGGACAGCGTGCTCGTCGGCTTCGGCCTCGACAACGATGCCATCCATTCGCCCAACGAAAAATACGATCTCGCAAGCTTCCGCCGCGGCGTCAGAAGCTGGGTGCGCATCATGGGCGAAATTGGGATTTAGGAACCCAGGCAAGGGCGGCGCGCGAGAGAGGTGCGGGCATGAAGATCATTTGGCTTGGGCACGCGAGCTTCAGGATCGAGATCGCCGATCAGATTCTGCTCATCGATCCGTGGCTCAGCGGCAATCCTTTGTTCAAGGGGCATGATCGAGGCAGCGCGATCAAAGGCGCGACCGCCATTCTCATCACTCATGCTCATGGCGATCATGCCTCCGAGGCCGAAGACATCGCGCGTGAGCTATCCGTGCCGATTGCCTGCATTGCCGAGCTCGGCGATATCTGGGAGATCGCCGGCGTCAAGACTATCGGCTTCAACAAGGGCGGCACCATCAGGCTCGGCGAGGTGGCAGTGACGATGGTGAACGCAGTGCATTCCTCGACCCTTGACTTCAAGGGCGGCATGTCGCCTGCGGGAGCGGAAGCGGGCTACATGATCGCGGGCGAGGGCCACACGATCTATGTGTCCGGCGATACTGACGTCACATCCGACATGGGCCTGTGGAACGAATTGCACCGCCCTGATATCGGCATTCTCAATTGCGGCGGCCACTATACGATGGACATGAAGCGCGCTGCCTTCGCGGCAAAAAGGTTCTTCGCCTTCGAGACTGTTATCCCCAGCCACTACCGCACCTTCCCGCTGCTCGCCCAGGATGCAAGCGAGCTCAAAGCCGGTTTGCCCGGCGTCAAGGTAATCGAACCCGAAGTGATGAAACCGATCGAAATCGCGCCTCGCTAACCGATCCTGAACGCGCCCACATGCGCCGGTGGCGCTAGGCCTGCAATGAGGCGCGGATCGTTGATGGGCGGCAGAGCCGTCATTTGGACTGGCAGCACGCCCGCCCAGATCGGCAGCGCGTAGTCTTCCTCGTCGTCGCCCGGAGGCCCTGTGCGAATCTTGGCCGATGCTTCGTTCAGTTCCATGCCGAGCACCGTTGTGGCTTTCAGTTCCTTCGCCGACACTGGCCGCAGCATGTCCCAGCGCCCCGGAAACAGCTTGTCGGTAAAAGTTCTGAGCCGCGCCTCCTTCTCGGCGGGATCCTTGATCTTGTGCGCCCGTCCGAATGCCATCACCGAGCGGTAATTGCAGGAATGATTGAAAGCCGAGCGCGCCATGACGAATCCGTCGATGATGGTGACGGTGAGGCACACCTCCGCATCCTCGCAAGCTTCCAGCATGCGGCTCGCCGATGAGCCATGCCAATAGACTGTCGATCCCTCGCGCCATTGCAACGTTGGCGTCACGAAGGGCGTGCCCTTGAACACATAGCCGACGTAACACACCGGCATGGCATCGAGAATGGCATGCACGTTCGGCGCATCGTAATGGGCGCGCTTGTTGAGTCGCTTCACGCGCGTGCGTTCGGTTGGGGCAGCAGCCATCGGGAATTCCTCTTGATCGGAGCGCAATGTGCTGATTAATGGACTGGCGGAAAGTCCCAGAACGCATGGCAAAGAGCAGACCAGTTCAAAGACCGGTGGTGTTCGACATCGGCATCGACCGGAGCGACCGCGAGCCGCTGCAATCGCAGATCGCCCGCGAAATCCGTGCTGCCGTGCTGAGCGGCAGGCTGCGTCCGCAGTCGAAACTGCCCTCGACGCGCGCCCTCTCCAACGACCTTTCGGTCGCCCGCGCTACCGTCGTTGAGGCTTATGAACAGCTGCAGGGCGAAGGGTATGTGGAAACCAGAGGCGGTGCTGCAACCCGCATTGCCGCCGAGCTTCCCGATGCGCTGCTCGCGGTGCCGAAGCCGAAGGCGGGTGCGCGGCCCATGCAAATCCGCGCCGAGCGCCAGCGCGATCCAGCGCGGCCCTTCCGTGCCGGACTTGTCGACTACGCCAATTTTCCCCACGACCAATGGGGCCGCATCCTCGGCCGTGTGTGGCGCAATCCGCCGATCCATCTACTCGAACAGAGGAGCGTCTTCGGTCTGCCGGAACTCCGCCTTGCAGTCGCCAGGCATCTTTACGAGTGGCGCGGCATTTCTTGCGATGCCGCGCAGGTGATCGTCACCGCCGGAGGCGCCGATGCCTTCGATCTGATCCGCCGCGCCTGTCTCAGAAGCGGCCAGAAAATCTGGATCGAGGACCCGGCCTATCCGACTGCGCGGCGCATCTTCGGGCAGGGCGGAGTAACGCCTGTTGCTGTGCCGGTCGATGGCGAAGGCCTGGTGGTGGCGAGGGGCAGGGCGCTGGCAGAAACTGCCAAAGCCGCCTTCGTGACACCGGCCCGGCAATATCCAACTGGCGTCACCATGCCTGTGGCGCGGCGGCTCGAACTGCTGGCCTGGGCGAAGACCAATGATGCGCTCATCGTCGAAGACGACTACGACAGCGAGTTCCGCTATGTGGGTCGCCCGCTGCCTGCGCTCTCGACCCTCGATACTCTCGCGCGGGTAGTTTATTCGGGAAGCTTCTCCAAGGTTTTCTCGCCGCTGGTGCGGCTGGGATATCTGGTGGTGCCGCCTGCCATGACCGATGCTTTCGCCGAAGCGAGGCGCCAGCATGACGCTCAGGTTTCGGTGATGGCCCAGCCGGCGCTGGCGGAATTTATGGAGTCGGGCGCCTTCGCCGTGCATATCCGCCGCATGCGCCGAATCTACGCCGCGCGCCGAGCCGTTCTCATTGAGGTGCTGAAACCCGGAGAAGGCAAGCTCTACGAAATCGAAGCATCGCCCGCCGGTCTCATGTTGATGTTGCGATTGCCGCAGGGCCGGGACGATGAAGTGATTTCAGCGAAGCTGCTCAAGCAAGGCATCGAAACCACGCCGCTGTCTCCCCACTACGCCAAGCGGCCGGGGAAGCCGGGGTTACTCCTGAGCTTTGCCGGGTTCACCGAGAGCGACTTGCGTGCTTCGGCGGCGGAGCTGATGGCAGCGCTCTGATTTTTTCTCTCTCGCCGGGGCGGATTGGGGGAGATAAATGCTCCGTATACTGATTATATCATCACTCCATCCCATGACCGCCATTCCGGCGGCCTCGCTCCGCCGAAGCAATCACGTGCACGATAACGATGCAGAAACGGCTACGCGAAGGCGAGAAGCCATTGCTGGTTCGGGAAAGAAGAAGGGGTTTTGAAATGGGTGCGGGCAAGAGCCGGCGTTCGGCGACCCTCAATTCTCTCCATGGCCGGCCCCGATCAAGTCCGAGGACGGCCATGGAGAGAGTGGGGATGGGGTGCGCGGATGCGGAGGCAGTCAGGAGCTATCGAGCTTTCTCGCCTCCCAGGCGAGCCAGTGGCAGTCTCGGAGAACGTCCTCGACTTCGTGCTGGGGCTTTTTGTGGACATAAGGCGGCGGGCCGGGGCGGATCGGGTTGGTGTAGATCAAGCGCTCTTTCGAAAGCCTCTCCCGCCTGGCCCGCCAGCGCAGGAATCGCCTGGCCTGACCGGAGAGATCCTCGAGCGCGGAACTGATCGCCTGAAGCCTGTGGGCGAGAGAGGCGGCGTTAACTTTGCCGTCCTTTGGCGGAGCGGGTTTGGATTTGGCGATGAGATCGCGCGCCTTCCGGTGCAAGGCCCGGAGTGCGGCAGGGGTGAGATCGGCGGGGGAGAAACTTTTGAGAGCATGTTTCGGGCGAGGCTCGGGAGGCGTCATCGG
>JBJXGL010000210.1:0-3875 GCA_046160365.1 Aestuariivirga sp.
ATGGCGGGCGTGGCCTCCTGGGCGTCGCGTCAGGTTCAGTTTGGCAACCGAATCCATACACGATTCCAGCGGTTTGGCCACGCCCGTCTGATCAAATTCCTAGTAGGTGTGAATAATCCGGGCTAGACGCGCGAAAGAAGTTCGGAAGCGTTGAGTTTCAAGCGCCTCTGGTTCCTGCATTCCTATTGACCACTCGAATTGCGCCTTTATTTTGGCGCGTTAACCTATGAGCCTCCACAGGGACGCACCGCAAATTAACGTGCAGGGGGTGGAATTAGGAAATGGGTACTGTCAGACTTTTGAGAACCAATCGGCGTTCACAACAGCACGCTCCACCATTTCTACATCGACACCGAGCTTCAACTGCTTCAGGAGATCACATAACAAATCACCATCGATCAGGTCGATTGCCGGTGCACCGTCACGGGTCGCCTCCCTAGTCGCGTCGGCGCTGAAGGTGCCAGTGGTGATGATTAGACCCTTGTCGCATCGCCCCACCATCGCACCACGAAAGTCGCGGACGACAGGGGCGCCCACCGTCCCCTGGTAACGCTTACATTGAAACAGTACCTGGAAGGACAGGAGGTTGACTCGAAGCACGCCAAGCCCGTCAATTCCACCATCTCCCGAACGCCCCGAAACCTCTACCTTGATGAAACCTGCCTCTCTAAGTAGTCGCTGAGCGAGACGCTCGAATGCGTCCGCAGTCATCTTGCGAAGAACAGCTAGCAGACCATCTTTCCACGATTCTTCGCCAGTCGCTTCTGCCGGCAATGGATGCTCTTCTGCGCTTTGTGGCCCACGCGATTTCTTATGTTCGTAAGCCTGACGCCTTACAGTCGCAGGAATCTGTTTGCAATCCTGTTCCGTTAGCTTCTCGCCGGCGTCAGTGATCGACCAGACGCCTCTTGTGCTGTTGTTGATGGCACCAGAAAATTTCAGATAGGTCTTTGCCCAGGCAAGATTGTAGCTGAGTCTGCTTTGTCGATGGTCCGTATGGATGACAGCCTGAACAGCTTCAGGCAGTTTCTCTACTTCGATCACCTTCGCAAGAAGTTCTTCATTCGAGGCCGAGCCTCCCATGACCTTTAGCGCATTCAGGACCGGCCACAGCAGCTTATCGTAGGTCGGCACTTTAGGAGGAACAGGCAATGTCATGGGCGTCCCTGCTATCAATTTGCCTGAGAAGCCGAGTAGCGAACCTGGTTAAATGCGATATGAAGCCGGAGTCTTAGCCAGCTTTCCTTTTTCGCCCTCTCTTTGTAGCAGATTTCTTAGGGCCAAGCATCCACACTCGGAAACCCTCTTGATTGCCTTTCTTCTCCGCACGTACAGCAACCCTCAAGCCACGCTTTGCCGCTGCAGTGTACAGCCCCTTAGACTTCCCAGGAACAAAGAAGCTGTCGCCTTTCTTCATCTGGTCCCAAGGATATTTTGAAGCCTTCCGACGTTTGGAAGGCAACGGAATACCTTTCTCGATCATGAATGCCATAGCTTAGCCTCATGTTAGGTGAGTAGGGTAGCATAAGCGATATTCTGTCCCTCGGCAAACGATGCCCTACTTGGACCTTGACCTAAATTCATGCACCAAGCCACAATAGCGGTATGTTGAGGGCGCACATTCGTCGTTTGCTGTTTGGCAAAACCGGTTACCTCGGCGTCGTCAGTATTGCAGCGGTTGGCACGTTTGCCGCTAGGGAGTGGTTCGAGGATTGGCTATGGATAGAGATTCAAGCATTTTGACGAGATGTTCTCGCCTGGGGCGAACTGAACCGGTCAAGTCCGGTCCTTGCTGGATAAACGTGTTGGGGGTGCGGTGATGTTTGAACGGACCGCAGGTGCGGTTCGCTCTGCATGATCGCGATCGAGCTCGTCGCGGATTGTCTTCAACTGCCGTTGTTCGAACTCGGTCGTTTTGATCCCCCGCCAGCGCTCGGCAGCACGGATCAGAGCCGCGTACATCAGCTTCAGCACGGCGCGCTCGCCGAAGGCATGCGGAATGATCTTGGTGCGCCGGCGCTCCTCGCCGAACAGCCGTTCGAGCAGATTGGTCGTGCGGATCGCGCGACGGTGGCCGAGGGGAAAGCGCAGCTGCGCGATGCACGCCTCGAAGTCATCATCGAGGCAAGCGACCGCCGACGGCAGGTCCCGCCCGTAGGTGGTTACGATGTCGTCCCGCAGGAGGCGCGCCAGCGCCGGCGACGCCGCCTGGTAGCAGGCGCGCGTGCGGGCCTGGAACTCCGGCCAGACGTCCTCCGGCACCTTGCTCTGCAGGTTTCGCATCTTGTGCGCCAGGCAGCGCTGGCGGACGCTGCGCGGGAAGCATTCCTCGATGGCCCGAATGAGGCCCGGCGCCCCGTCGCTGGCCACCAGCAGCGGGTCCGGCAGGCCGCGCCGGCGCAGGTCCTGGAAGAACTCCCGGCAACTGGCCGTGTCCTCCTTGGTTCCCGGCGCCAGGTGCAGCAGCGCCTTCTTGCCGTCCGCCAGGATGCCCCAGGCCGCCAGCACCGCCTCGCGCGGCTGGCCCAGATGCAGCCGCTCGGCAATGCCGTCGACGAACAGGTAGACGATCTCGAACTCCGACAGGTCGCGGCCGGCAAACGCCTCGTACTCCGCCCACAACCGCTCCGTGATCTCGGACACCGCCGTGCGGCTCAGCAGCGATTTGCCCGTCTCGTCGGCAAACACCGCCTCGATGTCGCGCGTCGAAAGCCCGCGCGCATACATCTCGATCGCCAGCGTCTCCAGTTCCTCGGTGCGCTTGCCGAGCAGCGCGCGAACCTTCGAGTGGAACGGCGCCTCGCGGTCGGCGATCTGCGGCGCGCTGTAGTCGATGGCACCCTCCGCGCTCTTGACCCGCCCAGGCCGATAGCCGTTGCGGTAGCCCGCACCGGGCGCCGCGCCGCGGGCATAGTAGTCGCGCCCAACCGCGTCCCGCGCCTCGCCTTCCAGCGCCTCCTCGATGATCAGCCGCGCCGCCAGGCGCACCAGATCCGAGCCGCCGCCGGCCGATTCGCCAGTCCCTTCCATCAATGCCTTCAGACGCTCGCGTGTCCGCTCGGATGCAGGTATTCTCTCCATCGGGGTGCTCCTTCGTTTGAGGCCGGTCGCCAAACCGAACCTCGTTGATTCGCCAATCAGGCGATGGTGCACCCCAACCCTTTTTCCAGCAATCCTATGACTTCACCGAAGTCGCAGATCTAAATGATATGGCGGACAAGGAAAAATCCGTGGTCCAAGCGCTGAAAGAGGCGCGGAGCTTGTCGTCTTCCCTAAGGTATGAGGAGTGACGATTATCTGTCACGTAGCCGGCGCGAGACACCACTCTCCACACTGAACCGCGAAGGACCGATGAAAGGCGATTTCTCGCGCGACAGCTTCGACCCCGGGCGGCATTTCACGCGCGTGCTGTTGCAGCAGGGGCGCGTGCTGACCGATGTGGATTTCAACGAGCAGGCGGCGATCCAGCAGCATGTCCTGCGCGCCCTCGTCGTCGATCTCGTGGGGCGGCGGTGGCGGGTCGGCGAGGGGTTTGCGATCGGCGGGGCCACGGCGGATGACTTTGCGATCGGCGCCGGGCGGTTCTATCTCGGCGGGATGGCGTTCGAGAACGCGGACGCCTGCCGCTATCGCACGCAGCCGGCGGGGCCGGCGCCACCTGCGGACGACTGCGATCCCGGGCGCGCGTTCGTCGCCTATCTCGAAGGCTGGGAGAGGTCGGTCTCGGCCGCCGAGGAGCCGTCGCTGCGCGATCCGGCGCTGGGCGGCGTCGATCCGTCGGTGCGCGCGCAGGCCGCCTGGCAGGTGCGGCGGCTGAGTTCGGCGGCGGCGCGCGGGCTGGCCGCGCCCGTGGCGGCGGCGCTGGCGGTGCGGGC
>JBJXGL010000211.1:0-9236 GCA_046160365.1 Aestuariivirga sp.
ATGACAAATCGCTTCGGGTGCAGTTCGAGGCGCTGATCAAAGCGTTCAAGTGATGGCGGCTGTGACGTCGATTGGTTGGATGGCGATTGCCATTTCCTTGTCGATCCCGCGATGTGTCGCGCCCGAGCCGCCAATGCAATGATCGGAACTTGAGGATTGAAACGATGGCTGATGATTCGACGTTGTGGTGCGTGGGTTTGAGCGCCAGGCGGTCCAGTGGAGAAGCGGATTTGGAGACGCTGCAGCGCGAATCCTTCGCGTATTTCATGCACGAAGCGAACCCCGCCAACGGGTTGATCGTCGACAAGACCGCGGCGAACTGGCCTGCCAGCATCGCCGCCACCGGGCTGGCGCTCGCCGCCTATCCGGTGGGCGTCGAGCGCGGATTTTGGGCGCGGGGCGCCGCGGTTGAGCGCACTTTGACCACCTTGCGCTTCTTTTGGAACAGCCCGCAGGGATCGGAGCCAGACGCCACCGGCCATAAAGGCTTCTACTATCACTTCCTCGACATGCAGACCGGGCTGCGCGCCTGGGACTGCGAACTGTCGACCATCGACAGCGCCTTCCTGTTAGCCGGAGCCTTGGCGGCTGGCGCTTATTTTGATGAGGAAACCGGGGAAGAGCGGGAAATCCGTGCCCTCGCCGATGCGCTCTATCGCCGGGCCGATTGGGCTTGGGCGCTGAACGGCGAAGCCACGCTCACGCACGGCTGGCGGCCCGAAAGCGGGTTCATTAGCTACCGGTGGGAAGGCTATGACGAAGCCCTGTTGCTCTATGTTCTGGGTCTTGGCTCCCCCACCCATCCCCTGCCGCAAGAGAGCTATCCAGCGTGGCTGTCCACCTATCGATGGGGAACCTGCTACGGCTATGACTATCTCTATGCGGGGCCGCTGTTCACACATCAGCTCTCACACGTCTGGATCGATTTTCGCGGCATCCAGGATGCGTTCATGCGCGGCAAGGGCATCGACTACTTCGAGAACAGCCGGCGCGCCACCTATGTGCATCAGCGCTACGCCATCGAAAATCCGCGCAAATTCGAAGGCTATGGCGAGTATTGCTGGGGGATCACGGCCAGCGAGGGGCCGGGGCCTGAAACGCTCAAGCTGCAGGGCGTCGAACGCAGTTTCTTCGACTACCTCGGGCGCGGCGTTCCCTATGGTCCCGACGACGGCACGCTGGCGCCGTGGGCCGTGTGCGCCTCCTTGCCCTTCGCCCCTGAGATTGTTCTGCCGGCGATCAGCTACTGCATTCATCAAGCCAAGCTGAAAGAATCCAACGCCTATGGCTTCAAGGCCGCGTTCAATCCGACCCATCCTGGCGAACCCGGCAACCCTTTCGGCTGGTGGGTTTCGCCCCGGCACTTCGGGCTCAATATCGGTCCAACCGTGTTGATGATCGAAAACCACTGCAGCGGCCTGTTGTGGCGATTGATGCGCAAGTGTCCTTATATCCAGGCAGGGCTGCGGCGCGCGGGATTCACTGGCGGATGGCTGTCAAAAGTCTGACACGGAAATTCTAGAAGGAGAACACCCGAATGCAGATCGGCATCATCGGACTTGGCCGCATGGGCGGCGGCATCGCGCGCCGCCTGATGAAAGCCGGACACCATTGCGTGGTGTTCGACAAAGCCGCAGCCATACGCGACGTTCTGGCGAAAGAGGGTGCGACGGCCGCAGGCTCGCTTACCGAACTCGTGAGGACGCTCGGGGAAAGGCCGCGCGCGGTTTGGGTGATGCTGCCCGCAGGTTCAATCACCGAAGAAGTGATCGGGAAAGTTGGCGAGCTGCTGGCGCGGGACGACATTATCATTGATGGCGGGAATACTTTCTACAAGGACGACATCCGCCGCGCCCGGACACTGGCCGCGAAGAGCATCCGCTATGTTGATTGCGGCACGTCCGGCGGCGTCTGGGGTCTCGAGCGCGGCTATTGCATGATGATCGGCGGCGCCAAGGAAGCTGTGGAACATCTCGATCCGATTTTCGCGACGCTGGCGCCCGGCACGGGCGACATCGCGCGCACTCCGGGCCGCGAGAAACGCGATCCGCGCGCCGAGCGCGGCTACATTCACGCGGGGCCTTCTGGCGCCGGGCACTTCGTCAAGATGGTGCACAACGGCATCGAATACGGACTGATGCAGGCCTATGCCGAGGGCTTCGATATCCTGCGCAACAAGGACTCGAAAGATCTGCCGGAATACGAGCGCTTTGCGCTCGATTTGCCGGATATCGCCGAGGTCTGGCGGCGCGGCAGCGTGGTTTCATCGTGGCTGCTCGATCTTGGCGCTGCGGCGCTGGCGACGGATGCGCGGCTGGAAAAGTTTTCCGGCTTCGTCGCGGACTCCGGCGAGGGCCGCTGGACCATCGAGGCGGCCATCGAAGAGGCGGTTCCGGCCGATGTGCTGTCCACCGCGCTCTACGCTCGATTCCGTTCGCGCAAAGACCACACGTTCGCCGAGAAGATGCTCTCGGCCATGCGCCTGGGCTTCGGTGGACACGTGGAGCCCAAAGCCTCGCCAGTCAAATGACGAACACCGGTGCGAATCCGCCACCCGCTGTTCTGAAATTGGTGGTCTGGCCCTGGTACAGCCGCGCCGCTGCGAGCAGAACCTGACCGGCGTAGGTGTAGAGCCGGATATCCATCTTGCGCTGCACGGGCGCGCCGTCGAGTTTGATCATCCTCTGGCCCGGCGCCGCAAAAGTCTGCGCCACATACCCGCCAGCCGCGATGCCGGCCCAGACATTTTTGGTGACCTTGTCGCCGCGATAGACCGCCTTGCCGCCGTGACCGGACAGCGGCTTGAAGAACAGGGACTTCCGGTCAGCCCACATCGCCCCGGCATTTTCAGGGGTGACCAATGTGGTTTTCGGAACGCCTGCAAGCCGCATACGCATCTCTTCGGGCAGGCCAACCGCCTTCAGCGCGGCGGTGTCGGACAGCAAAGTCAGATTGCGTTTGGCCGCATGAATTGCGTGATTGTGTGGGTTTGGCGTGACGACGGCCGCGCCGTCCCCGTAGGCCGCCGCGAGCGCCGCATGACGGGGGTCCGCCAACGAAAAGTCGACGAGCCGGTTGTAGACCAGATCGATCGGCTGCCCGTCCAGAAGGAGTTTGCCGGCCGTGTATTCGAGCGCCGATGCATCGCCGATCACGGCGTCAATGCCATTCTTGCGCAACAGCTGCCGCGCCAGAATGAATTCGGGATAGAGATATTGCTCTTGCGGGCGGTCATCGATGATCGCCACGCCGCGCGGCCGGCCCGCGCCGCGCTGGAGCCGCCATTCAGCAGTGAATACGGCCAGCGCCTGCGCATCGAAGTCTTCCGCCTGCATGTGGATCAGCCCGCGCTCGATCTCGCTGCAACAGGCTTTCTGCGCCTTTGCAAGCAGTGCGTTGATGAAGGCGCCACCGGCGTTGGTGTTCACCTCGATCAGCCTCGGCCCGCTGTCATCGAGATGGAAATCATAGCCCATGAAAGCGCCTAGCGGGCCAAAATCCCTTTGCGCGGATTCTGGCGCCCAGGCGAGGACCGCGGTCCGGTAACGGGGCAATTTCGCCGTTGCCTCGATAGCTTCGACGATGCCGCGCATGTGCGCGACATCGTCCGAAGAGAGGAAAACCAGCACGTTGGAAAGCAGATTCGGCCTGCTTTCAAGCTGGCCCATGCTGAAAGCGGGGTCGTCCGCCGTGCGTTCGAAGGTCTCCGCCAGTAGTTTGCGATCGAGGGTGATGCAAAGACAGCGCTGGTTCAGCCGGCCCGAGAGTTCGCGTTCTCCCGAATGCTGATCGGTGGCGGATGGTGAATTCATGCGCTGATCTTCCCAGTTGGGCGCGCTTTGCGCCACCAGTCATTCGTTGCAAGCGTTCGTCGCCTCATCTTGCGGATTCTTAGTTGCGGCTTCGATCCTTGCCCCGCGCGGCCTCCACGATGCCGGTCATCGCGGATCGCAAGCCATGCATTTGGTCCAGCAGGTGCAGGATCACGCCCACGCCCTCGCTGTTGACCCCCATTCCGTCGATCAAATCCCGGATCAATTGGGCCCGCGCGATATCGGCTTCGGAAAAAGCCATCTCGGGCGATGCAACTTCGGGAATCAGCCATTCCTCCTCGATCCAGACGTCGAGGGTCTCCTGATCGAGCCCGGCGCGATAGAGAAAATCCAGCTTGGCGATGATCATGGCTGCATCTCCCGGCGCGGGTCATAGCCTGGCCCCGGCGCCCATGCGGACAGGAACGCTTCAAGCTCGGGATTCGCCACAGCCGGCAGCATGACCTTGAGCGTGACCAGTTCATCGCCATGGCCGTCGCGGCGAGCGACGCCCTTGCCCTTCAGGCGCAGCATGGAGCCGGTGTTCGATCCCTTCGGCACCGCAAGCATGACCGGCCCGGAAGGGGTTGGCGCCTTGACGCGCGCGCCCAGAACCGCCTCGGCAAGGGTAATCGGCAGCTCCAAATGTATGTCGTCGCCCACGCGGGTGAAGAAGCGGTGCGGCGCGACGGAAATCTCCACCAGCGCGTCTCCCGCCTCACCCTCGCCGTGCGATGGCGCGCCCTTGCCGCGCAGGCGCAAGGTCTGGCCTTCCGCGATGCCCGCAGGGATGGACACATCAAGCGTGCCGCCGTCCGGCAAAGTCAGACGTTTGCTCGCGCCATTGACCGCGTCGAGGAAATCGACGGACAGGCGGTAGCGCAGATCCGCGCCCGGCGCGCGCCGCGCCTGCTGGCGGATCAATTCCGCGAACAGATCGTCCGCATCGGCGAAATCCGCATAGCCGGAGCGGTTGTCATAGGGTCCGCCGGCGGAAGCCTCGGCGGCGTAGTCTTTGTAGTAGCGTTGGCGAGGTTTTTCGGCGCCCGCCGCATCGATCTCGCCACTGTCGAACTTTTGGCGCTTGGCCGGATCGGAAAGCAGCGCGTTGGCGCCGGCAACTTCCTTGAAACGCTCCTCGGCCGCCTTGTTGCCGGGATTGAGGTCGGGATGCAGGGTCTTGGCGAGGCGCCGGTAGGCCTTGCGGATATCGTCGGGCGAAGCGGTGCGCGCCAGCCCCAGGATTTCATATGGGTCTTTCACGGGCCCTCCGTTGAATTTCAACCGGCGTGATCGGCGCTGCTTGCGCACGTGGGTCGATTGCAAGCGCGTATCGGCGGCTATTCAAGGAAAGTTCAATTTGGCAGCGCATTCCATAGAACGATTGCCGGCTCTTCGACAAGATTATGGCCGTAACCCAGAATGCTGATCGACGCCGTCCCGAGAAGAAAATGCAGCGCTTGCGCGATCTCCAATCCGATCCAGCGGACCGCCAGAACGCGTCCGAAGTGGCCGTGCGAAAAGACGGCGATATCGCCCTCCAAGTTCCGGAGTCTGGCAATGACCCGATCCGCGCGCAAGGAAACCTGGATTGGCGATTCACCGCGCGGGCACCCGTCCCGGAAGACGTTCCAGCCTGGCATTCTCTCGCGAATTTCATCTGTCCGCAGGCCCTCGTAGTCGCCGTAGTCCCACTCTGCGAGATCGGCATCGATTTCCGCAGGCCTGTTCAATGCGGCCAACTCGGCTGATCGGCGTGCGCGTTGCAGAGGACTGGTGAACACGCGGTTGAAACTAACGCCATGGAGCCGGCCTGCAAGCGTGCGGGCGTCCTGTTCGCCCCTTTCAGTCAATGGAATGTCGGTTCGGCCCGTATGCTGGCCGGAGAGCGACCACGCCGTTTCGCCGTGCCGGACCAGATACAGGCACTGAAGCAATGGCATGGGACTACGCGCTCGCCGCCCATTGCCAGTCGCGGATTTCCGGCATGTCCTCGCCGTGTTCGGCGATGTAGCGCTTGTGTTCGGCAAGCTTGCCGAGAATAGCCAGCTTCACCGGGGCAGCGCTGGCGCCCAGCTGCGGGACGCGATCAATGGCGTTGGCCACGAGATGGAAGCGGTCGAGATCGTTCATCACCACCTGGTCGAACGGCGTGCTCGTGGTGCCTTCTTCCTTGTAGCCATGCACATGAAAATTCCCGTGGTTGGCGCGCCGATAGGTGAGCCGGTGAATGAGCGCGGGATAGCCGTGATAGGCGAAGATGACCGGCTTATCGGCGGTGAAGAGCCGGTCAAATTCCGCATCGCTCAAGCCGTGCGGATGGTCGCTCTGCGACTGGAGCTTCATCAGATCGACGACATTGACAACGCGGACCTTCAGCGCCGGGAATTGCTTCCGCAGCAAATCGACGGCCGCCATGGTTTCAAGCGTTGGCGCATCGCCGCAGCACGCCATGACGACGTCCGGTTCGCCGCCGCCGTTGCCCGCCCACTGCCAGATGCCGATACCGGCGGAACAGTGTTCGATGGCGGCGTCCATGCCGAGCCACTGGGGAGAGGGTTGCTTACCGGCGATGACGACATTCACGTAGTTGCGGCTGCGCAGGCAATGGTCCGTCACCGACAGCAGCGTGTTGGCGTCGGGAGGCAGATAGACGCGGATGACCTCGGCCTTCTTGTTGACCACGTGGTCGATGAAGCCCGGGTCTTGATGGGTGAAGCCGTTGTGGTCCTGCCGCCAGACATGCGACGTGAGCAGATAATTCAGCGAGGCGATGGGCCGCCGCCAGGGAATGCCGCGCGTCACCTTCAGCCACTTGGCGTGCTGGTTGAACATCGAATCGACGATGTGGATGAACGCCTCGTAGCAGGGAAAGAAACCGTGCCTGCCCGAGAGCAGATAACCTTCCAGCCAGCCCTCGCACTGGTGCTCGCTCAGCATTTCCATGACCCGGCCATCGGGCGCCACGTGATCGTCGAAGTCGAAAATCTCGGCGGTCGAACAGCGGTTGGTCACCTCGAAAACCGCGCCCCAGCGGTTCGAGGTCATCTCGTCCGGGCTGAAGACGCGGAAGTTCTCCGGATTGTGCTTGATCACATCGCGGATGAACTGCCCTTGCACGCGGGTGGCTTCCGCGCTCGCCGCGCCGGGTGACGCCACCGCCACCGCGTAGTCCGCGAAATCGGGCAGATGCAGATCCTGCAACAGGAGGCCGCCATTGGCATGGGGATTGGCGCTCATGCGGCGCTCGCCTTTGGGAGCCAAATCCGCGAGTTCGGCGCGAAATTTGCCCGCCGCGTCGAATAGCTCGTCCGGCCGGTAGCTCTTCATCCAGCTTTCAAGCAGCGCCAGATGCCCCGGCTTGTCCATCTCGCCCATCGGCACCTGATGCGAGCGGAACGTGCCCTCTGTCTGTTTCCCGTCGACAATTTTCGGGCCGGTCCAGCCCTTGGGCGAGCGCAGAATGATCATGGGCCAGTGCGGGCGCTTTCGGAACCCGCGCGCGCGCGCATCGCGTTGGATATCGCGAATCTCCGACACGACAGTGTCGAGCGTCTCGGCCATCAGCTGGTGCATCGCCATCGGGTCGCTGCCCTCGACGAAATGCGGCGTGTAGCCGAGCCCGCGAAACAACGCTTCCAGTTCGTCATGGGGAATGCGCGCCAATAACGTCGGCCCGGCGATCTTGTAGCCATTCAAATGCAGGATGGGCAGCACCGCGCCGTCATGCGCCGGATTGAGAAACTTGTTCGAGTGCCAGCTCGTCGCCATCGCGCCGGTTTCGGCTTCGCCATCTCCGACGATGCAGGCGACGATCAGTTCGGGATTATCAAAGGCTGCGCCGTATGCATGGGATAACGCGTAACCCAATTCGCCGCCCTCATGAATGGAACCCGGCGTCTCGGGCGCGACGTGGCTTGGAATGCCGCCGGGAAACGAGAACTGCTTGAACAGCCGTTTCAGGCCGGCCTCATCCTGCGAGATTTTGGGATAAACTTCGCTGTAGGTTCCCTCCAGATAGGCGTTCGCCACCAGCCCCGGCCCGCCATGGCCCGGCCCGGTGATGTTGACCACGTTGAGACCGTATTCATTGATGACCCGGTTCAGGTGGACGTAGATGAAGTTGAGCCCCGGCGTCGTGCCCCAATGACCGAGCAAGCGCGGCTTGACATGCGCCAGAGTGAGCGGCTGTTTGAGCAACGGATTATCGTAAAGATAGATCTGCCCGACCGAGAGATAATTGGCCGCCCGCCAATAGGCATTCAACTTCCGCAGCATGTCAGGGCTGAGGCTGTTCAATTCTGGTCGCGTATCCATTTTTTAATCTGCTTTCTGCGCGTCAGGGCGGTTGGTTCACGTCGCCATTGCGGGCTTGAGCGCAGATGCGGAGGTTGTGGCCGTCGCATTCCGGCTGCGGATGCCCGTCAGTTTGGTCCGCTTCAGCATCAGAGCGTTGATGGCGACGAGCGCCGAGCTGCCGGACATGGCGATGGCCGCGATGGTCGGGCTGAGGAGGAAAGGATAGAGCACGCCGGCGGCGAGTGGAAACGCGATGACGTTGTAGCCCACCGCCCAGTACAGATTCTGATGCATCTTGCGCAGCGTCGCGCGGGACAGCTCGATGGCGCCGACCACATCGAACGGGTCGTTTTTCATCAGCACGATGTCGGCGCTTTCCATCGCCACATCGGTGCCGGCGCCGATGGCGAAACCGACATCCGCCTGGGTCAGCGCTGGGGCGTCATTGACGCCGTCGCCCACCATGCCGACTTTTTTGCCTTGCGCCTGGAGCTCCTTGACCTTGCTCGCCTTGTCGCCGGGCAACACGTCGGCGAAGACCCGGTCGATTCCCACGCTCTTGGCGATGCGCTCCGCCGTGGCCTGATTGTCGCCGCTCAGCATGATCACCTCGACGCCGCGCCCGCTGAGCGCTTTGACCGCTTCCACCGCGGACGGCCTGATCGCATCGGCGATGGCGATCAACCCCAGGAGCTTGCCGCCCACCGCGAGATGAACGACGGTGCGGCCGCCGCCCTGCAACTCGGCGGATTTCGCGCCGAGCTTGCCGAGGTCGATCTTGTTCTCGGTCATCAAGCGCTTGTTGCCGAGCAATGCGGTCTTGCCGCCGATCTTGGCTTCAGCACCCTTGCCTTCGAGATTCTTGAATCCCGTCGCCTTCGTCACTTGCATATCGGCGGCCCGGCGCAGGATGGCCTGCGCCAGGGGATGGTCGGATCCCGCGTCCACCGACGCGGCCGCGGCCAGGAGCTGGTTCTCGGTGGCGCCGGCTGCCACCACCAATTCCACCACTTCGGGCTGGCCCATGGTCAGCGTGCCGGTCTTGTCGAAGATAATAACGTTGAGCTTGGTCGCGTCCTCCAGAGCAGAAGCATTTTTGAACAGTATGCCGTTCTGCGCGCCAAG
>JBJXGL010000212.1:0-2563 GCA_046160365.1 Aestuariivirga sp.
CGCCCAGGTACTTCGATGCGAAGGAGACGGCGGCGACGACTGGAGCCAGCCAGACGCCGAAGTTTTTGATGAGGCCGCGCAACAGTTCGGCAAGTCCGGTTCCCGCCGAGGACGCGGTTGCGGCGCCCGAGTCAGGCAGCCAGCGGACCACAAAGGGCTGAAGTTCGCAAAAGGCGGACGCGGCAACAACGACAAGTCCAATTCCGCAAACACGATAGATGTTGCCCGAGAATTCCGGCTTGCGCTCCTGAAAGGCGCGCGCCACTGACCAAACGACGAAGAGCGCGCCGAGGAGAACGGCAAGCGTCATCGTTACGCCGAATGCGGTATCGAAGAAGAGCAGATTGTTGAGCCAATCCGCGCCTTCATAGCCGGGCTTCAAGAGTGAAACATAGGTCGGATTGACGAAAAGCGTGATCGCGGCAAGCAGCAGCAAGACTGGGCCGATGAACAGGATGTTGGTGACGAGGCCTCTGAGATAGATCGAGACATTCCACATCAGATCCCAGAAGCCGGTGGGAATGAGATAGTTCGAGAAATTCCGCACATGTCCGAGCGCTGGCGGATCGCTGCGGTCGCCCTGGTCGCGGAAAGGGAATTCTCCGGTTTCGCTCATGCCGGTCGAGATGGCGGTTCCGGCATATCCGCCGCCGGACACGGTCGAGAGATAATCGATGCGATCGAAAAGGCCCTTGTCCGCGAGCGCCTGTGCCGCACCGAGACAAATGGCGGCCGATCTTATTCCGCCACCCGAAAACGAGAGGCCCACGGTGTCAAAGACCTGCGATGCGACGTAGACTTTCCGGATTCGCTCGTCTTCATCGTCTTCGGGAATTTCATCAGGCGCATCTTCGGCAAGCTCCCGCGGGACGCCTTTGATCTGTGGGCGCTTGAGGCGCGTGCGGCGCGCGTTGATGGCGTGATGTTCAGCGGCCAGCACATGATGAAAGCCGCGAACGTGTTTCAGCTTATCCGGCTTGGACGGCATTCCCCTGCCCCACAATCAGTGCCCCCACGATGATCGTAGGGTATTCCGTAACGTGAAGCTAGCGGTCTGACTCAGTCGTTTCGAACCCCCACCTGAATGATGTTGGAATGACCACAATGCGGGACGAAGCGGTCAGTAGATTCGAACCAGTGAGATTCTGCTGTTGACCGATACTGTCGAAAAAGGAAAATTGGGCGGGCCGACCAAAATTTGCAGGCCCAAGGACGAGGTGCCGTCATGCACCGCTGGCCCCCCAGCAGAGAAAGCGACAAACGCACCAGCGGTCGCGAGAATTGAAGTGAGGAGTGTTTGATTTCCAAATATCGCTTAAAGTCTCATTCGGTTGAGTTTTTTGGCCTGATCGATTTTTCGACAGCATCGACCCATTGCGGAAAGCCGAGCAAGGTCGCAAGCTATTCTAGAGCGGTTCCGTTCGTGATTGAATCGGCGGGCTTCCCAAATCAGGTCTGGATGTGATTCAAGATGGCCTCTGGCGAAGGAGGCCAGTTTGCCATGCCTCGACCTCTCTCCATGGACATGCGTGAACGCATCGTTGCTGCCGTGCAATCGGGACTGTCGCGCAATGCCGCTGCCAAGCGCTTTGCGGTTGCGCCCAGTTCTGCGATCAAGCTGATGCAAGCCTACAAGGCGACGGGCAGCTTGGCGCCGAAGAAGATGGGCGGCTATCGCAAGGCGATTCTCGTCCCGCATGAGGCGACGGTGAAAGCCTTGGTGGCGGAGACGCCCGACGCCACGCTGGCGGAACTGGGCAGCGCTTTGCGCAAGAAAAAGATCAAGGTCGGCCGTTCGGCTCTGGCGGCGTTCCTATCGCGCCTGCGCCTCACCTTCAAAAAAAACTCTGCACGCCAGCGAGCAAGACCGGCCTGATGTCGCAGCCGCAAGGCAGGCGCATATCGAAGCCCAAGGCTTGCTGCCCTTGCCCCGGCTCCATTTCGTCGACGAGACCGGTGTCGCCACCAATCTGGTCAGGCGCTATGGCCGCGCCCTTGCGGGCCAGCGCCTGATCGGCAAAACCCCGCATGGCCGCTGGCAGATCGTCACCTGCATCGCCGCATTACGCCTCGGCGGCATCCCAACCCTTGCCACGTTCAATGGAGCCATGAACGGCGAGCTGTTCGTGGGTTTCGTCAAGAAGTTCTTGGCGCCCATCCTCAAACCCGGCGACATCGTCATCTGGGACAACTTGCAAGTCCACAAGAACAAGGCGGCCATCGCCGCCATTGAAGCCAGAGGCGCAAGCGTCATGCCGCTGCCCGCATACTCGCCCGACCTCAACCCTATCGAAAAGGCCTTCGCCAAGCTCAAGGCCTTGCTCAGAAAGGCCAGGCCCCGCACCCGCCGCGCAATCGACAGACACATCGCCAGGATCTTCAAGGCATTTACGCCACAGGAATGCCGCGCATACTTCAAAAGCTGCGGCTATTCTAACTAGGGTCTGGACTCATAACTTGATCCAGTAGAGCGCGCCCACCATTTGGTTTGCGGAGAGGAAGTTTCGGGCGAGTTTGTCGTAGCGAGTAGCGATGCGGCGCCAGTCCTTGATCCTGCAGAAAT
>JBJXGL010000213.1:0-13765 GCA_046160365.1 Aestuariivirga sp.
ATTTCTGCAGGATCAAGGACTGGCGCCGCATCGCTACTCGCTACGACAAACTCGCCCGAAACTTCCTCTCCGCAAACCAAATGGTGGGCGCGCTCTACTGGATCAAGTTATGAGTCCAGACCCTAGTCAGGCCTATGATCAAACTGAAAGTCAGTACACTGAAGATCAATACTCTTATCAGTAGTCTCTTTTGCCGCGGGAAAACGCTTTTGCGTTGACCACATTCTCGCCCCAAAATTACAGCATCAGTTTATGCGAGGAGCCGAATTGGCACGAGGGGTCGCGCGCACGGACATCGTTTCGTTCGCTGTACTTCGTGCACCATTGCGCATGCACGACAATGCATGCCTCGTCGCAAGTTTCTTTTTCCCGTCCTGAGTCGGCGGAATTGTATGTCGTACGTTCATGCGGACATGAAAGGCCAATTTGGGCACACGCAAAAACGGGTGAGACGTTATCAAAATAGGAAACAACCAGGCAGGAGATTACGATGATTCCACATCCGCGACTCCCCGATATCCCAGGAGCAGTAACTCATGGCATTCGCGAAATCGGCGAAACCCTCGGTGATGGTGCCGTTGCCTTGGAGGAACATGTTGAATCCTCTTTAAATACTGCTGAAGAAGTTATTCAATCCACTCATGAACATGCTGTTGACTTTGCAGAAAGTCCAGTAACAAATTATACTGATTACGGCAACCCCAGTGATGTCTACACAAATGAGCGTGTTAGCGATGCTCACGGCGCTACTGTTCGTCAAATCGTTGTCGGTGAGCTTAATGCCTGGGGAACGATTGCTGCATTCGAAACAGGTACGCCGGAGTTGATTCTGTTGGGAACGTCAGTTGACGGAATCATTACGGGTGCGGAAGTTATGCAAGATCTAAGTAACTTAGATCCAAGAGGCGCAGTCCACCATATCATTCATTTTGGGGGCCGCACGGGAGGATCAATAATCGGCGGCAGTCCAGCCGTGGCAAGTTCCATATTGGAAATAGAAGCTCTAAAGGTGGGAGCAGGAGTCTTAAAGTCAGGCGTGATTCCGCCACTCCAGCCTCTTGTTCCTGGGGTTAGTTCATTGATACAGGTCGGCCCTGCGACCGTGGGTGGTACAAAAAACGGAGATGAATGGGCGGACCGCGCCACAGAATCGTTCGATCACGCGGTCGATAGCGCGATAGATGCCAGCGCCCAATACCTCATAGGAATCGCCTACGATCCGGGAAGCCTGCTCGAAAGTCTCGGTTCCCAATCGGTTGCAGCGAACGACGGAGGTAGCGGCGGCATGGACTTCGCTGAGAACGAAGCGAACGGCGGGGCCATTCAACCGGATCCGTCTCTGAGTCCCGTCGATACCAGCGCAGATGCCTCTTTCGACTTTTCTGTCTGGTCGAATCCTGCTCCAATCGCCCCCTCGAATCCCGATCCGGAAGGGCTCTTGCCGCTAGATGCTGCCGTCGACACCAGCACAGATGCCTCTATCGACTTTCCCGTCTGGCCGGATCCTGCACCACCCGCCCCCTCGAATCCCGATCCGGAAGGGCTCTTGCCGCTAAATACTGCCGCGGCCCATGCTCCGCCTCCATCGGTGCCAAGCTTGGACTTCTTTTGGTAAGCGTGTGGCATAGGCCCATGCTCTTCTTCCCCGGCTTAACCCCGGCGACGGCGAATACCAAAGCGCAGCCTTTGGTAGGGAGTGGCCGACAGTTTTGACGGCTTGCTTCCGGAAACTCAGACTGCGACACGACCGCAGTCAGGGGCGCTTGACAGACTCGACTCATTGTTCTATATATGTTCCATGATGATTCATGGCACCCCGGCACACCTCAAACCCGACACCACCGCCACCCGCTTTTGGTACTGGCATGGCGCATCGGGCAGCAAATACATCCACTCGGTCTATCCTGCAGGCCACTGCCCGCCGCTCCCCGGTGCGGTTTATGTTGCGGTGAAGAACTTTCGAGGGCTTCGCATGGCGCTCGGCGTCGGCCGCTTCGAACCGGTCTGGGACATGGACGGCACCTCCGCCCTGCCGCCGGGAACCGATGAAGTCCACGTCCACCTCATCGCCCGCAATGATGCCGATGCCTGCCGCATCATGAACGATCTTGCCGTTGGCATGTACGAGGATGACCAGGCTCAGGCCGGAAGGCTCGCCGCCTGAGCGCGGAGCTTCGCGGCAACCTCTTCAAGAACCGGATCGGTGATTTGCATTTGGCGCAGATGCGCCAGCGTGTTGAAGACATAGTCGTCGTTGCGGCCCGACTTGCCTTCGCAATCAGCTACGATCTCCACAAGCTTCTCCGCCGGCAGCTTCCCGGCATACTGGCGATGCGCGCGGTCCACCGCATAGGTGACCGCAGGCACCGCATCTCCGCTTCGCTGCAACCTTACCTTCGCTTCGATCTCGCGATACACCATGGTCACCTGCTCGCGTTCGCGCAGATAGGAAAGCGTCTCGTCCCACTTCCCCGGATCGATCTTGAACGCAATGCCGAGGCAAGCGCCGCCACGGTCGAGACCCAGGACGAGTCCCGGCCGCTCCGGTGTTCCCCGGTGAACCCACGAATAGACGCAAAGCGCGCGGTGAAACCCGTGAATGAGGGCAGGAACCGCCTCCTGATAAGCAAACCCGGGCCGCCACATGAGCGACCCATAGCCAAACACCCAGCGCTGTTGCACACTTGCCATCATGCATTCTTTAGCGAAGCGAATCCCCAATCGGCAATGACCAGCAGTCCGAGCAAACCCTGGAAAATGTTTCTGCCGCTCGGCGCTGTTCTGCTCCTCGCGGCTCTCTGGTCCATCTACTGGTTCGCTGCCTCCAGCTATGCCCGCAGCGCTTTCGATCAGGAACGCGCGCGCCTTTCCGTGCAAGGCGTGAAATTTACCTGCGGCGACGAAAGCTGGGGCGGATTTCCATTCCGTTTCGAATGGAACTGCGATTCGCTCTCAATCGATGCCCCATCCGGCCACGTCGAAAGCACGCGATTGCGCGCGGTAACCCTCGCCTACAATCCAACTCACATCCTGATCTTTCTCGATGGCTCAACCTCCGCATCGGCGGTTGGCACATCATTCACGGCAAAGGTGCCGGGCCAGATCGTCGCAAGTCTCGAAAGCTTGGCGGGAAACAACCCACGATTCTCTGTCGACATCCCGGCGGCAAGCGCTGGAGAGTTCGGCGAAGCGTCTCGCATCCTGCTCCATGGCCGCATCGAGGAGGACAAAGCCGAGTTCGCCGCCGAAGCCCAGTCCGTTTCCATAAATGTGGCAGGTCATCCGCCAGTCAACGGTTTGGACATCACATTCCTCGCAAGCACTCCCGGTGGCCTTGCAGCACTCGGTCACCTGCCATCCGATCTGCAAGAGGGCCGCGCCACGGTGACAATCGAACAACTCCGCCTCAAATCCGGTACCATGAATGCAAGCGGCAATGGCACACTCGGCCTCGATGCCAATCGCCGGATCGCAGGCAGCTTTTCCGCCGAGACCAACGACATCGACGGTCTACTCGCGGTCCTGGCGCCCATCTTCCAGATGAAGGACGGCGACCGCGCCATGATCCGCAACATGCTGGCAGGCCCTGGAACGCCCGCACCCGCCAAGGCTACCTTCACGGCGAAAGATGGCGCGCTCTATTGGGGCGTAATCCCCGTCGGTCTTCTCGAACCGGTCTACTGATCAGGTCTTCTTATGATCGCGCCCGAAGTCCGGCGCCGCCGTGTCCTGCCCTGCCGCGATGATACCGCGCCTGATCCCGCGCGAGCGGGTGAAGAGATTGAACAGCGTCTCGCCATCTCCCCAGCGGATGGCTTTCTGCAACACCGACAGATCCTCCGAAAATCGGCCAAGCATCTCAAGCACCGCTTCACGGTTGTTGAGAAACACGTCACGCCACATGGTGGGATCGGACGCGGCGATGCGTGTGAAGTCACGAAAGCCGCCAGCTGAGTACTTGATCACTTCCGAGTCCGTCACCGTTTCGAGATCGGCTGCCGTCAGCACCGTGTTGTAGGCGATGAGATGCGGCAGGTGGCTGGTGATTGCCAGAACCATATCGTGGTGCTCCGGCGTCATGGTTTCGACATTCGATCCGCACGCCCGCCAGAATGCCGTCAATTTTGCGACCGCTTTCGGATTGCTTTCCGGCAGCGGCGTCAGGATGCACCAGCGCCCCGTGAAGAGTTCGGCAAAACCCGACTCCGGTCCCGATTGTTCCGTGCCAGCGATCGGATGGCCCGGAACGAAATGAACGCCCTCAGGCACATGTGGCCCAACATCGCGCACCACCGATCCCTTTACCGAACCAACATCGGTGAGAATCGAACCCAGTTCCAGCGCCGGTCCGAATTCCGCCGCAAGCCCCGAATTGGCGCTGAGCGGCACGCACAGGATCACGAGATCGGCGCCGCGCACGGCAGCGGCTGCGTTCTCGTGCATACTGTGAACCAGCCCGAGTTCCACGGCCCTCTTTCGCGTTGCCTCGCTTTTCGCATAGCCCGAGATATGGCCACACAGTCCTTCGCGCCGCATCACATGGCTGAGCGATGAACCGATAAGCCCAAGCCCGATCAGCGCCACACGGTCGAACATGGTACTCATGCAAGGAAATCCTTGAGCGTCGCGGCGACCGCACGGTTTCCTTCCTCGGTGCCTACCGAGAGTCTCAGGCAATCGGGAAGCCCGTAGGCTTCCATGCGGCGCAGCACCAATCCGCGCGACGACAGGAATTCATCCGCCGCGGACGCTCTGCCCTTGCTGAAATGGATCAGCAGAAAATTGCCGGCACTTGGCGTCACTTCCAGGCCAAGCGCCGATATTTCCTTGGTCAGCCACGTTAGCCACGTCTCGTTATGCGCCACCGCCTTCTCGATAAAAGCGAGATCGGCAATGGCGGCCGCGCCTGCGGCAATGGCGGGCGCGCTCACATTGAAGGGGCCGCGCACCCGGTTCAGCACATCGGCGACATGCGCCGGGCAGTAAGCCCAGCCGAGGCGCAATGCCGCGAGCCCGTGAATCTTCGAGAACGTCCTGGTCATCACGACATTGTCGAACGTCGAAACAAGCTCTACGCCCGACTCATAGTCGTTCCGCCGCACATACTCGGCATATGCCGCGTCGAGTACCAGCAGCACATCCCTGGGCAATCCCGCATGCAGACGCTTCACTTCCGAAGCGGAAATGTAGGTTCCCGTCGGATTGTTCGGATTCGCCAGAAACACCATTTTCGTCCGTGGGCTGACGGATGCAAGAATAGTATCGGCGCTGGACGTATAATCACGCTCTTCCGCCACCACCGCCTTCGCGCCGTTGCTGGCGATGGCAATCGGATACACAAGAAATCCGTACTGCGAATAGATCGCCTCATCTCCCGGCTGCAAGTAGGCGTGGGCAAGAAGCTGAAGCAACTCGTCCGAACCCGCGCCGCACACGATATGATCGGCATTGAGCCCGTGCCGGTTTGCGATGGCGGTTCGAAGCGTTTGGGCCGAACCATCCGGATAGAGAGCAAGCGAATCCGCCGCCGCGCGAAAAGCTTCCACCGCCTTCGGACTTGCGCCCAGCGGCGACTCGTTCGAGGACAATTTGTATACCTTGGCCCCCTTGGCCCCGCTTTTTCCCGGTACATACGCTGCGATGTCGAGAATCCCCGGCTTTGGCGCCGGCCGCGCGGCGCTCATGACCGCAATCCCATGGGACTCGGGAAATTCCCCACAACCTTGATGCCGAGCGTGGCATTGGACCGCCCCAGGCCAACCAGCGGGCTTTCGTGTTCCGAAAGGAAACCGGGCAAACACGACATGCGCCGGTTTCCGGCCTTGATCTGCCAGACCGGTTTCGGCGCGAAGTCGCGCGGCAATTGGCCATCGGTGATGATGAGCGTTTGATCGTCGCCTGTCGCTTCGGCCCGGGCATTGCCGAAAATCAGAAGCTTCGGCGTCTCTTCGTCGCGCAATACCGGCAGCACGCCGATTACCTGCGCGCGCCCGCCTTGCCCCTCCAGAAACGGTTCCACCCAGGATGAGTCTGGCTCGACGATGCAAAGATCGCCCGGAGCCGCATTCACTTGCAGCAGAGCCTGCCCCTCATCCTTGCATTCTTCCACCGCTGCTGGCCCGAAGTGATCGCGGATGCGCAGCCTCAAGCCCACGGAAGAATTCAGGCGCCTGCTCACATGAATGGTAAGCGGCGCCTGCGCCAGCGTCGACGCCGATAGGATCGCCCGCCAGATGCGCAGCACCAGATCGGAGGAGAGTTGCCCCTCTGCCCGCTTCACCAGCCGCCTCAAGATTTCCGCCTCGCGCGCGGGCCTGATCGGCAAGACGGTGGCCGCCGACGACTTGGCAAGCCTCACCCGCTCCGTCGCCGCAAAACGCTGCTCTAGAAGCTCGATCAGCCCATCATCGATTTCATCGATCTCGCGCCGGATTTCCGCCAGAGGCGTGTCCTGTCCGCTAAATCCGGTCATCCCGCAACTCGTTCACTATCCGAAATTTCGGCCCTTCATAGGGATTTAAGCCGGAAAAGCAAATGCCTTGGTCAGGATTTCGAGGACTGCTGGGGCGCTGGCAGCAGCGCCGGTTTGAGCCGGGGCACCAGGCGGCGGGCGCGTTTTCCCGAGGAGAATGCATAAACCTGTTTCACCGCCTCGACGATGATGACGCCCGAGAACCGTGGCATCATCCATTTGCCCATTCGCTCCAGCCCGGGTGCTGCCGACACGGCAAACTTCCGATTGATCGGCGGCATGTAAAGCGCCTGAGACCAGGACACCGCGGTGAATTTGGCGTCTTTCAAAAGCCGCAAGAGCTGCGAGCGCGAAAACGGCTGGCCGGAGCCAAAGGGCGAGGATTCGAAATTCGCCCACAGCCCACGCCGGTTCGGCACCACGAGAACAAGCCTTCCCTGTGGCGCCAGCACCCGCCAGACTTCGGCCAGCATATCGGCCGGATTGTCGCTCACCTCCAGCGCGTGAATGACCAGCGCCACATCCACCACGCTTTCGAGCAGCGGCAGATCGAACTCATCGACCAGCGCGGAAGCGGCTGGACCCTGCTCAGGCCAATGCGTGACACCTTGCCGTGCCGGCATGAAGGCAAGCACCGAAGACTCCCCTGGCGGGGACAAATAGGGGACGGCATAACCGAGCCCCATCACGCAAGCGCCCTGCCCGATGCCAATGGGCGGCAGCCGTTGCGCGATCATCCGGCGCGTGACACGGCCAATACGGCTCGCGTAGAATTCCCGAAGCTCGACAACATCCATGCCGTGAAAGATAATCGTTCGAACGGCTGTGGTCATCCCCTCAATGCCGGAAAGGTCAGAATCGCCGTGCCCCACCTCGACATGCATCAGTTCATCTGCCGCTCGGACAACTACGGCGTCATCGTTCACGACCACAGAACCGGAGCCACCGCCACGATCGACGCGCCCGATGCCGCAGCCATCGAGAAGGAGTTAAAGCGCAAGGGCTGGCAACTCACCCATATCTTCACCACCCACCACCATGGCGATCACGTGGAAGGAAACCTTGCGCTGAAAGAACTCTACGGCTGCCGCATCATCGGCCCCAAGGCCGAGGCCGCGAAGATTCCCGGCATCGATCAGCAGGTGGCAGGCGGCGACACATTCCAGTGGGGCCATCGCACCGTGAAGGTCTACGATTGCCCCGGCCACACAGCGGGCCACATCGCCTACCACATTCCCGAAGATCATTCGATTTTCGTGGGCGACACGCTCTTCGCCATGGGCTGCGGCCGCGTGTTCGAAGGCACAATGGCGGAGATGTGGGGTTCCCTCGACCAATTCCGTAAACTGAAGCCGCACACTTTCGTCTATTGCGGCCACGAGTACACAGAAGCCAACGTCAAGTTCGCGCTGTCAGTGGAACCCGGAAACAGAAAGCTGCAGCAGCGTTCGATCGTCATCCACAATCAGCGCGCCAAGGGCGAGATGACCTGCCCGACGACGATCGGCCAGGAACTCGATACCAATCCCTTCCTGCGCCCCGACAGCGCCGAGATCCGCAAGAATCTTGGCATGGAAAATTCCACCGATGCTGAAGTCTTCGCCGAACTGCGCGAGCGCAAGAACACATTCTAGGAAGACTTGCGCCGGAAGATCATGTCCTTCGCCGCAATGGCAGCGCCTGCGGTGATGAGCAGGCAGGCCAGCGCGATAGACCAATCGAGATTTGCAAAACCGGCCGCGATGAGAACAAGTGTCGAGAGCAGCGGAGCCGAGTAAGACGCGGCCCCCAGAAACATGATGTCGCCGCGCTTAACGCCATAGTCCCAGGCGTAGAATGCGGCTCCCACGGGCAGCAGCCCCAGCGCCAGCACGGCAAGCCACTGGGTCACATCCTGCGGCCAGACCGTTCGCTCGAAAGCAAGATGCGACAGGAATGACAGGATGCATGTGGCGAGGCAGAAGCCCGTCACCACATCGGTCGATACGGTTCCAAAGCGCCGTGACAGCACCGAGTAACCCGACCAGATGAAGGCGCAGGCAAGCGCCAGAAGATGGCCCGTTTGTAGACCCTCGCTCAACGCAAAGTCCTGGCCCCGGGTGATGACGAGAGTTGCCCCGAGCAGTCCAAGCACAGCGCCGATGACGTGATGGAGCTTGAGCTTCTCTCCCGGCAGGAAGGCGGAAAACACAACGATGAGCAAGGGCCACAAATAGGCGATGAGGCTCACTTCAACGGCGGGTGCCGCGCGTATCGCGGAAAAGTAGACGAAGTGATAGCCAAACAATCCCCCAACACCCAGCGCCCAGACTCGCCAATCCTGTTTCAGCTCCGCCGCTGCCCCGGGCCGGAACATCCAGCTGATAACGCCGATCAGGCTGCCCACAAGAAATGTCATCGCCGCGAGCTGGAATGGCGGCACCGCGCCGGTGGCGGCCGAAAGCAGCGCGAGCAAAGCCCACATGAGTACGGCGGTGAGGCCAATGAGGGTGGCGGTCCGGCGATTGACCAAGAAGAAATCCTGCTGACAAAATCCGGCAGGGTGATAGCCTATTTGAAAATGCGGAGGAACCCATGGCCACATCCGCAATCGAGAAACTGCGCAAGCCCCAGAAAGCTCAGATCGTGCATACCCTGCCGGAGCGCGTGGCCCATTGGGGACCGCCCGGCGCCAGCATGGTGATCTCGACTCCGGCCGAGATCGATGAGCTTGTCGCGACCATTCCCAAGGGCAGGATCGCGACAGTCAATACATTGCGCGACGTCTTGGCGAAACGCCACAAGACAACCATCACCTGCCCGGTGACGACCGGAATCTTCCTCAACATCGCCGCCAAGGCCGCGGCCGAAATGGAGATGATGGGCGCCAAGCGCGTAACGCCATGGTGGCGGGTCATCAAATCGGATGGAAAGCTCAACGAAAAGATGCCGGGTGGCTTGGCCGAACACCGCAAGCGCCTCGAAGCCGAAGGCATCAAGGTGGTGAAATCAGGAAAGTCGGCTCTGGTGGTCGAGGATTTCGAAAAGCGGATTGCCAAGCTGAAGTAACGCCTACCGCATCGCGGTCCTCATCCATCTTTCGCCGAAGATACTGATCAGCACGGCGCTAATGATCACGCCACCGCCCCAGAACGCCGCCGCTTCCGGCGTTTCGCCAACCACGAGCCACGGCCAGAAGGGATTGAGCACGGCGTCAAGCATGACGATGAGCGCAAGCGTAATTGCCGGCACCGATTTCGCTCCCTTGGCATACCAGATCAGCGGAATAGCCAGCTGCACCAGTGCCATCAGCGCCAGCAACAGGACATGGCGCGGTTCGACAGCGTAACCGCCGCCGGGATGAAACAGGAAGCCAACCATGCCGGCACCGAGGAACGACAGCAAACCGCCCACAGAGATCGCCGGTATCATGTCCACATTGCGGTAACGCCGCAGCGTAAGGGTTTGCGCGGCAAAACTGAACGGAACCAGCAGGCAGACAAGAATGCCAATGGCGTTGCCCGCCTCAAGTCCATCCTTGGCGATGATGGCAACGCCAATGACGGCCATCGCCGCTGCAAGCCACGCCACCAAGCTGGGGCGCTCTCCCGTGACCCAAGGGCTCAAGACGCCGGTGAACAGCGGCGAGGTGGCTCCGATCACCGAAATGACCGCCGTGCTTACCAGCGTCAGCGAGGTGACATACATGGTTGATCCGAAGGCGAAGAATCCGGCGCATGCAACAACAGCCACGAGCGGAATCTTCCGGAAAACATCGATCGTGTCCTTGCCATAGACGAGGATCAGATAGATGAAGATCGAAACCGCCGTCCAATAGCCGCGCCAAGTATTGAGCTGCCAACCGGAAAGCTCCGGCATCAGCCGCACGAACAGGCCGGAAAGGCTCCAGCCCAATGTCGCCAGCAGCACGAAAGTAATGCCTCTCGCGTAACTCTGATTCGCCGCCCCGTTCATGCCGGATTGATACTATGCGCGAAGTGCCTTGTTGTCAGAATCGTAAGGGCTCTCCGGAATGACCGTCGCCTTGAACATCTGGCCCAAAATCTTGATCTCAAGTTCCGTGCCGATAGCGGCAAACTCCGGCTTCACCATGGCAAGCGCCAGCGATTTGCCCACGCGCCAGCCATAGGCGCCGTTGGTGGCGCGGCCTATGAGCTTGCCCTTGGCGTAAATCGGCTCGGAGCCGCGGGCGTCGGAATCCTGTTCCGTGACACCGTGGACTTCCAGCGTGACGAAATTCCAGTTGAGACCCTTCTCGCGGCCTGCGACCAGCGCATCGCGGCCAATGAACTGACCCTTGTTGGGATGCACAAACCGGTCGAGGCCCGACTCATAGGCCGAATACTCAATCGAAAGCTCGCGCGGAATAAGCCGGTAGCTCTTCTCGACCGAGAGCGACGACATCGCCTTGATGCCATAGGGCCTGATGCCGAATTCCTTGCCTGCGTCCATCAGATGATCGAACAGCGCCACCTGCTGCTCGACCGGATGATGGAACTCCCACCCCAGTTCGCCAACGAAGTTCACGCGCATCGCCCAGGCCGTTGTCGCACCAACACTGATCTGCTTGCCCGAAAGCCATGGGAAGGCTTCATTGGAGAGATCGGCATCGGTCAATTTCTGCAACACCTTACGGCTGTTGGGACCGGCGAGCACCAGCACGCCCAGCTGCGTCGTCATCGCCTGCATCTGCACGCTGCCGTCGGCGGGAAGAGCCTTGCGCAAATAGTCATGGTCATGCCGCTCGAATGCGCCAGCCGAGACGAGATAATAGCGGCCCTCGTGCACCTTGAAGACCGTGAACTCCGCTCGCACGCCACCGCGCGGCGTCAGCATGTGGCAGAGGGCGAGACGTCCCGCTTTCTTCGGCAATTTGTTCGCCAGCAATCCGTCGAGCCAGGCTTCCGCGCCAGGGCCTGAGATCATGCACTTGGCAAAGGCCGACATGTCCTGCAGCGCCACATTCTCCATCACGTTCCGGCATTCCTCGCCGACAAACTTGAAATAGTTCGAGCGCCGGAAAGACCATTTTTCCTTGATCTTGCCATCCGCATCGGGTGCCGCATGGTTGTGATTGGTGAGCACATCGGGGCTCGCGAGTTCCTTCTTCGAAAGCCCGTACCCCTTTGGCGCGAACCAGCCCGGCCGCTCCCAGCCGTAAACCGAGCCGAACACCGCTCCCAAATCCTTCATGCGCTCGTAGCACGGCGTGCGCTTCAACGGCCGTGCCGCCGCGCGCTCCTCATCGGGATAATGCGGCGTGAACACATTCGCATAAGCTTCTTCGTTCTTGGTCTTGAGGTAGCCGCGCGTTGCGTAAGGCCCGAAGCGGCGCGGATCGACGCCCATCATGTCGATCGTCGGTTCGCCATCGACGATCCATTCGGCCAGTTGCCAGCCGGCGCCACCCGCCGCGGTCACACCAAAGGAATGGCCTTCATTGAGCCAGAAATTCTTCTTGTCCCACGCGGGACCGATGATTGGCGAGCCGTCGGGAGTATAGGCAATGGCCCCGTTGTAAACCTTCTTGATGCCCACTTCGCCGAATGCCGGCACACGGGCGATCGCCGTTTCGATATGCGGCGCAAGGCGATCTAGATCCTCCTGAAAGAGCTCGTATTCGCTCGCATCCGACGGCCCATCCATGTAGCAGCATGGCGCCCCATGCTCGTAAGGCCCGAGCAGCAGCCCACCATTTTCCTCGCGCATGTACCAGGAGGAATCCGCCTCGCGCAGCACGCCCATCTCGGGCAGGCCCTTCGCTTGCCGCTCCTTGATCAGCGGATGCGGCTCGGTGACGATGTATTGGTGCTCGACCGGAATCACCGGAATATCGAGTCCCACCATCGCGCCGGTCCTGCGCGCGAAGTTTCCCGAGCAGGAAATCACGTGCTCGCAAGCAATCTCGCCCTTGTCCGTCTTCACCACCCACTCGCCACTCGGCTTCTGATCGATGCCGGTAACAACAGTGTTGCGATAGATTTCGGCGCCTCGTGCGCGCGCACCCTTCGCCAGCGCCTGCGTCAGATCGGCCGGCTGAATGTAACCGTCATCGGGATGCTGGATCGCGCCGAGCAGCCCGTCGGTTTCGCAGAGCGGCCAGACCTCCTTCAGTTGCGCCGGCGTAAGCGTGTTGACCTTGACACCAATCGTCTCGGCCACGCCCGCGTAATACATGAACTCGTCCCAACGATCCTTGGTGCGCGCAAGCCGGATGTTGGAGCACGTCTTGAAGCCGACACTCTGCCCCGTCTCGGCTTCAAGTTCCCCATAAAGTTTCACCGAGTACTTATGTATCTGCCCCACCGAATAGGAGAGATTGAACAGCGGCAGAAGTCCCGCCGCGTGCCATGTGGAGCCCGAGGTCAGTTCCTTGCGCTCGATCAGCACCACATCGCTCCAGCCCTTCTTGGCGAGGTGATAAAGCGTCGATACGCCGACAACACCTCCGCCGATGACAACGGCACGGGCATGGGTTTTCATGGTTTTTCCCTCAGGACTTTCGTTTCGCGCCACCATAGTTAGCAGATTTTACCGCATGTGAGGGGGAGCGACTTTGGGCGGCGAGATTACGACACGGCCTTGGCGAAATACACTGTGACGCCGCCGTCCGGCAGCGGCGTTCGCGCGGTTTCGCGGTAGCCCCGGCGGGGATAGTAGGCAACATTCCCGGCAAAAGCCGCATTAGTGTAGAGCCGGACTTCCTCGAATCCGGCCTCCCTCGCCACCTGCTCGGCATGCGCGAGAAGCCGCGCGCCGAAACCCTTCCCCTGAGCGCTCTCGGCGACCGCGAGATTTTCAACAATCAGATGATCGCCCGCCGGGATCATTTCGATGAGGGCAACAAGCTCGCAGCCCTCCTCGATCAAGTCGATCCAGTGATCGCGGACAGCCCTATCGTAGTCGGCCGTCATCGGCTTGGGCTCGCGCCCGATGAACGGTATCCACTTGGCATAAACCACCCGCGTCAGATCGCGAATGGCGGCTGCATCTTCGGGCCCAGCCCGCCTCACCCCGCAAACTCGCCCGATCTCAGAAACGCAACCTCCTCCTGCGTCGACTTCCGCCCCAGCACCGCGTTGCGATGCGGGAAGCGTCCGAACTTCGCGATGATGTCGAGATGCAGCTTGGCCCAATGGGCCATGTCGTTAAGTCCCATTGTGCCGAAGAGCGCAACACAGCGATGCTGCGCATCGAGGTCTTCCGCATGCTCGAATGGCATCAGGAGCCAGCGCGCCTTGGGCGGTGGCAGCGCCCAGTGATACCCCTTGCCGATCCAAGCCTTCGCCAGCG
>JBJXGL010000214.1:0-6272 GCA_046160365.1 Aestuariivirga sp.
ATTTCTGCAGGATCAAGGACTGGCGCCGCATCGCTACTCGCTACGACAAACTCGCCCGAAACTTCCTCTCCGCAAACCAAATGGTGGGCGCGCTCTACTGGATCAAGTTATGAGTCCAGACCCTAGCAGAGCGATAGCTAACGCGATTGCTAAAGAGTTGGGAGCGAAGCCCGGAAAGAAACTTCAAGCTCAAACATCTGGTGATGTTTTTGAGTCTGCTGTTACATCGTTTCTTGACCTTACATTTCGCGCGCTAGGTCACCTTCGCCCCGGCAAGTGGTCGATCCGCTCGATCACGGGGCGCAAAGGTTTGGAGCTCTCAGGGTTCGACCAGTACCGTCATCTTCAAGCCATAGCACTCTTGGCAAAACAGAATCCCGAGATAGCCGTGGCTCTTGGTAATGACTATCTGATCGCACCCGACATTGTAGTTGGTCGCAGCCAAGAAGATGATGGTGAGATAAACCGGCATCGTTCTTTGGTTGGCAAGGAGTCCTCAAAGGCCGCAGCTCTTCGCGTGCGGGGAGAGCGGCGCGAAGTGCTCCACGCTAGTATATCATGTAAGTGGACGATTCGATCTGACCGGGCGCAAAACTCCCGATCCGAGGCGCTCAATCTAATTCGCAATCGAAAAGGCCGGACTCCACATATCGCTGTTGTGACAGGCGAGCCACTTCCCACACGCATCTCCTCATTGGCTCTAGGGACCGGCGATATTGATTGCGTCTATCACTTTGCTTTGTACGAGTTGGTGAAGGCTGTGGAAGCGACCAAAGAGCGCCAAGCAAGCGAGCTTGTATCGATGATGATAGAGGGTGACCGCCTTAAGGACATCAGCGATCTCCCTTTGGATTTGGCGGTGTAGTTGCCCGATTTTCTGCCAAAAGATGATCGCTCCCGCAATATGGCCGCAATCCGGTCAACGGGTATGAAGCCCGAATTGTTGGTGAGATCGCTGGTTCACCGTTTGGGCTACCGCTACCGGCTGCATGTAAGGGATTTGCCGGGGAAGCCCGATCTTGTGTTCCGCTCGCGCAAGAAGGCGATCTTTGTGCATGGGTGTTTCTGGCATCAGCATGCGAAGACGTCCTGCCTTGATGGCCGCGCGCCGAAATCCAATCTGGGGTACTGGGCGGGCAAGCTGGCGCGCAATGTGGCGCGGGATGCGGAGAATGCCGAGGCACTGCGGGCGATGGGGTGGAAGGTGCTCGTGGTTTGGGAGTGCGACGTTCTGAGAACTCCCAAGAAGGTCAAGACGAGGGTCGTGAAGTTTCTTGGCAGTATGTGATCCCACGTTTCCGTAAGCCCTGCGAGGCGGAGCCAAAGCTTCCGGCTCGTGCGCTTGCTTCGTCAGGGCCGATTCGCCGGAGTAGCGAAAAATGGGCAGTCTCAATGGCGTTCACACTGAACTGCCGTTTGGCATGACGCACCACCAACGCTAGTCTCGGCTCATGGACACTACCACACTTGCGCTCAGGCTTGGGCTCGCGCTGGCCATCGGCTTCGTGATCGGGCTTGAGCGCGGCTGGAAGGAACGGCGCGAGAAGGAGGGGCGGCGTGCGGCCGGTATTCGCACGTTTTCGCTCGTAGGGCTTCTCGGCGGCGTCATCGGCGCTGCATCGGCGGGCGGCGACCGGCTGTTTCTCGGAGTTGCGTTTGCAACGCTGGGTGCTGCCCTTGGCGCTTATATGTGGCGCGAAGGAGCCGAAGAAAACGACTTCAGCGCCACCAGCCTGATTGCAGCGCTGCTCACCTTTGCGCTCGGCGCCTATGCCGTCCTGGGAGATCCGCGCGTGGCGGCGGGGGCTGCAATCGCCGCCACCATTCTTCTCGCCAGCAAAGCGCCGCTGCACGGCTGGCTGTCGCGCCTCGCCTGGCCCGAACTGCAGGCGGGCCTTCTGCTCGGCGCCATGACTTTCATCGCCCTGCCGCTCCTGCCTGCCCGCGCGGTCGATCCGTGGGGCGCGCTCAACCCTTACGAACTCTGGCTCATGACCATTCTGATCGCGGCCATTTCCTTTGCAGGTTATGCCGCGGTGAAGATTGCGGGACCCGGACGCGGGCTTCCACTTGCCGCAGCGCTCGGCGGGCTTTTTGCCTCAACAGCCGTGACCCTCACGCTGGCGCGGCATACGCGCCAGAATCCGGGTCATGCCAGGATGCTGGCGGGCGGCGTACTGATTGCAGGGGCCGTGATGCTGATGAGGGTCTTGCTCGTCAGCGGCCTGATCAACCTGCCGGTGGCGCTGACCCTGATGCCGAGCCTTGTGGCGGCAGCGGCGGCCATGGCGGTCATGGCATTCCTGTTCTTCAGAAGCGATCGTGGGAAAACCGGTGACTTCCTGCTCCGCAATCCGTTCGACCTTCCGGAAGTACTGCGGTTTGGCGCTCTTCTCGCCGTCATCATGCTTGCCGTTCAGATCGTGCGGCAAATCTTCGGCGATCCGGGTCTCTATGCGCTGGCGGCTCTCTCGGGCCTTGCCGATGCTGACGCCATGACGCTCTCCGTGGCCCGCCTCGGGCCTGGAAGCGAGGCGACGGCGGCGCTTGCAATCCTGATCACGGTCGCCAGCAACAGCCTCGCCAAGGTCGTCTATGCCACCTATGCAGGCGGGCGCGCCATTGGCGGATGGTCATTGCTCGGCACGCTTCTCGCAGCATTGGCTGCGACGGTTTCGTGGATGGCGATGAAGGCGTGAAGCGAAAGACAAATTTCTCTTTCCTTAACCTTAGTGCGCGCGCCATCAGGTTTTTGAAACAACTTTAAGGAAGCGCCCCGAGAATTGTTGAAACTGAACTCAGGGGGCATCATTTGAAATCGCTTTATCCACCCAATATCCAGACGTGTCTGCTATTCGACACGCCGCGTGCCGTCAGCGCCAAAGTTGTTGCAAGCAGCTTTGCCGACGTGGAAGCCCGACTTTCTGGCACACGCTACAACCCGTTGGAGGTGAATGGCGATGCCTTTGTCCGCCTCTATGGTACGAACGACATGATGATCACCATCGAGCGGATCGACGGTCCTGCCAACGCGACCGTGTTCGCAGGAACGCTGAACTCCGGCTTCACGCGCTTGGCTTTGCCGGACTCGCCGCAACTCGTCGCGCGTCATGCTTCGCATATGCTCGTCAACGTTCACCACGGCGCCATTCCACCTATGGATGCGCTCGAGAAACTGATGGGTGAGATCGGCATGACCGCGCAAGGTCATTCACTCGAGGCTTTCAAGGCGCGCCTGAAGCTGGCCGGGCTTCTAACGACGATTGCGCACGATGAGGGCAATGCCAGCCTCATCCATTGGACCCAGAGCAACACGCTTGTGAAGCCGCAAGTCTTTGCCGCAATGGCCAAGGAGGATCCGCCAAGCCCGATTCACATTCATCCGCGGATGTGGCAGGAGGGCGCAACGCCCTCGGGGGAGCCGCGCGTCGGATTTGTCACGCTGGGGGCGTCGCACTTTATTGGCCGCGAAATCTCGGTGAAGCCCACTCACATTCCCTGGGTCGAGACCTATCAGGGCGCGTATGCATTCCTCAAGCTTGCGGTGATGCGGAACGGTTACATCATCCCAGATGGCGATACGTTTGGAGACGAAGACCAGAACTATTCCTACCGCGCACGCCACATCGCGGAACGCAACACCGGTGAAACGGTTGTGCCGGCCGAGTATCAACTCGAACTGCTGATGTCGAAGAAGCACAGCTTCACATCGCCGGACTATGTGCCTCCAGGTGGAGCCGCCGGTACCCGGGGTGTGGATGAGGAGCAGCGGCGGCAATGGGCCGAGCAAGGGCGTATGGCCGAAGCCGCAGGCGTAAGGCTCGAAGTGCGGGCAAGAACGGGAGAGGCGCCAGCGCGCCCAGTATTTGGGAAGAGGCATTGAGGGAGGTGGAGTTATTCCAGCGGCGGGCTCGCTTGGCAGTTTTTCTCCGAACCCAGATTGTCATCGCCGGATTTGTTCCGGCGACCCATGGTGCAGTAGATCCCGGCCAGTGCCCTTGTTGACGCGCCGCGATGGCTCTGGCGCTAGCGCTTCAGAAGCTTCCCGCGCAAACTCGACACCGCATTGGCGTGGCCATCGAAGCCTTCGTATTTCGCGAACACTTTCGCGTGGCGCGCCAGCTCCGGATAGCCCTGCTCCGTCACATAGGCCACCGATGTGCGCTTCAAGAAATCGAACACCGAGAGCGGCGAGGAGGTCTTCGCCCAGCCGCTTGTCGGCAGGACGTGGTTTGGGCCGAGAACGAAATTGCCGAGCGTTGTCGGCGACCATTCGCCGAGAAGTATTTCGCCGGCATTGTCGATGCGGCCCAGATAGGAGAAAGGGTCTTTCGAGAGTATCTCAACGTGCTCCGGCGCGTACTCGTTGACGAAGGCGAGCGCGTCTTCGGCATTGCGCGCCAGAACAATGCCCCCCGCCTTGCCGGAGAGAACCGTCGAAGAAAACTCCACGCGCAACTCTCCCATCTCCTTCCAGTAACCAGGCAGCGCGGCGATCGCATCCTCGGCCACCTTGCGGCTCCAGGTGATCAGATAGGCGGAACTGTCCGGCCCGTGCTCGGACTCGATCAGGAGATCGAGTGCTGCAAGGCGGCCATCGACGGTCTCGTCGGCGAAGATGATGACTTCGCTGGGGCCTGCGGGCGAGCCGGTGTCGATCACGTGCGAGAGCAGCCGTTTCGCCGCCGCGACCCATGGGCTTCCCGGTCCCACCACTTTTGCGCAGCGCGGAATCGTCTTGGTGCCATAGGCTACCGCGGCAATGGCTTGCGCGCCGCCTGCTTTGTAAACCTGCGACACGCCCGCGAGCTTGGCCGCCACGAGCGTTGCATCGTCGATGTTGCCGTCGGGGCCTGGCGGGGTGATGACGATGACGTCTTTGACGCCGGCAATCCGCGCCGGGATCGTGGTCATCAGCACGGCGGAAGGAAACGAACCTTTGCCGCGTGGGATGTAGCAGGCGGCGGACGCAATGGGCCGCGTCCGTTCGCCCGCGAAAGCGCCGGGGCGGATTTCGTGCAGCCACATCTCCTCGGGCATCTGATCCTGGTGGAATTTGCGGATCGAGTGAGCCGCGAACTCCATGGCTTCGCGCACATCGCTCGCCAAAGTCTTCTCGGCGCGCGCAAAGTCATCGGGCGTTGCGGCAATCGCCGAGGCATCGACATTCGCCTTGTCGAAGTCACGCGCGAAGCGGGCCAGCGCTTCGTCGCCCTCAGTTTTCACCGCCTCGATGATCGGCCGCACTTTCTCTTCGAAACCCGAGAGATCGGACTCCGCGCGGCGCATCAATTTGGCGCGCTCGCCGGCGGAGAGTTTTGCGAGTTCAATGAAGTTGGGTTTCTTCGTCATGCATCACCGTTAGATCGAAGCCAGCGTGCCGCCATCCACCGGCAGGCATATGCCCGTGATATAGGTAGCGGCATCGGAACAGAGAAAGATGGCAGCGCCGGCAAGATCGTCCATCGCGCCGAAACGCTCCATCGGGATCTTCGCAAGCATCGATGCCTGCCAATTCGCGTCGGCGTAAAACACCTCCGTCATCTCGGTGCGGAAGTAACCCGGCGCCAGCGCATTCACGCGAATGCCACGCTTCGCCCACTCGGCTGCAAGCGCGCGCGTCATGCCGAGAAGACCAGCCTTGCTCGATCCATAAGGCGCCGCGGTGGGAATTCCGCGCTCGGATGTGAGCGAGCAGAGATTGAGAATGGCGCCGCCCTTCATCGCGCGCGCGGCAGCCTGGACCATGAAAAACGCCCCCTTCAGATTTGTATCGACGATCTTGTCCCACAACGCCTCGCCGACATCGAGCGATGGCGACACCTGTTCGACGCCGGCGTTGTTGACGAGAATATCGATGCCGCCCAAGACCGCAACCGTTTCCGCAACAGCGCGGCGGCAGTCATCGACGGCGCGGACATCGGCAGCAATGGCGATTGACTTGCGCGACGCCGCTTCAATTGCTTTCACCGTTCCGGCGAGCGCTTCCTTGCTCCGCGCGGTCACCGCAACATCGGCGCCTGCTTCGGCCAAAGCAATCGCCAACGCCTGCCCGATACCACGGCTGGCGCCGGTGACGAGTGCTCGTTTTCCAGAAAGCGAGAAGCGGTCCAACCCCATGGCGCGGTTTGATCCGAGCGGTCAAGAGAAGTCAAGCGACACGTCTCTCCCTCACGCGCAGCGTGGGGGAGTGGCGCGAAGCGCCGAGGGGGTGTCGATCAAGCTACGGACTCTAGAAAGTTCGTGTACGGAGCAATACGGGCGCCGCGCTC
>JBJXGL010000215.1:0-17868 GCA_046160365.1 Aestuariivirga sp.
CGGCAATGGATCGCGACCTGCGGAAACAGACAAATTTTCAACGAAACTTGCGCCGCGAGTGCGAGGGTTTCGGCACGATTGCCGAATTCTGCCGGACCGCCGAAATCAACCGCCAGCAGTTCAACAAATATCTGGCCGGAACCGCGACGCCAAGCCTTAACACTTTGAAGAAGATATGCCGTGTGCTGGAGATATCGATAAATAAAATTTTTTCAGATGACAATCCTCAGTCTCACGCCGATGAGGCTAGCATCGTGGCGCTTCGCAAGTTGCTTAGCCTCTCGGAAAAGATACGCTTGAGCCCAGACGTTTTTTTGGAGGGATCCTACTACTGCTACATGTCCATTGCTGACAGACCAAACATTCTCGTGAAAAGTTTGTTGGTCCTGACCAACAAAGGAAGTCACCTAAAGTTTGTGCGCCTGACAATCATTCAAACTGAAAACGACCCTTCGCATCCTCTGGTCAAGGGCCGTCACTCGGGAATTGTTTGCACAAACGAAACCGAAATCTTTCTACTCGGTGCAAACAGATACATGCCCTATCAGATAAGCCTCATGACTCTCGATAAATCCTCCGGGACAGGTAGGGGTTTCTATACCGGCATGCTTTTGACTCGCATTGCACGATCCCAGGCCTTCACAGACGTCCATGTTCAACCAATCGGGCGGCAGGTCAGCATAAGGGAAGCCATTAAGAGCCTTGGGATGGTCAGAAAGTCAGACTTGGGCCCAGGTGCGATGATCCTTTCGGGGCAGTTAGACTAACGTCGAGACGGATTGTCCGTGACCCCAGCCCAAAAACTCGAAACTAAGCCGCTACGCGCCCGCTGTTGCGGGTTGGCGCACTTGGTCTTGGATGGCTCGCACAGGCAACCGATCGAGCTTGGGCCTTTGCCGTCTCGACAAGTAATGCGGAAATTCTACCCAAGTCCTGGACGACCTCCTTATCGGACGAGGTTTCCGCCAACCCTTTCAAAACAAGCAGCTCCGACGCAATGAAAATTAGCACCTCGTAGCGATCAAGTTCTAGTTCCTTGAGCCCTGCCACCAGAATGTCCCCATTCTTGACTTGTTGCAGCACCTCAAAAGTGGGCATGCCCAATGATTGGCGCATTGTAGGTGAACCCCCGAAACCTAGAATCTGACGTCTAAACTTACGTCAAGTCAATCACAACACGTATTTCGCTGTAAATTCGCGAAGTCGCGAAGGCCGGCGCAAAGATGGCAATTTGGATGGGGAGAGCACAGTCAATCTTTTTCAGGCAGCAGATGCCCGAGCCAACTGATGGTTCTGCTGGCATCCACTTCGGTTTTCGACTTTACAGTTCAGCGTGCCGGCGCAAGTTTCGCGCAAGTTTGGGGGCGCACCAACCGATTGCGGATCAGTAGCTTGCCGTTCCACCGCCACAGAACCCCGCTACAGAGTGGTCACGACAAAACCGAACCGTTCCCCCGGTGCAGGAGCCCAGATCCCCCCTAGGGCTCCTGCTTCTCCACAAAAATGGAAATGTGTTTTCAGCTTGATACAAGGTCCGGCTGCCATAGTTCTTCCCGGACACGCAGTGCTAACGGTCGCATGCCGATTAGCGCACACACGCACTCGACCAATGGACTGTTACCTGCGTGCCTCCAAATGCAGGGCAGGAACCTCAAAACCCATTTCCCTGGGAAAGGTTCCTGCCTCTGCCGCTCAGCTAAGTAAGTTCCGGCATCGAGCCCGGTTTCCACTCTTTATTCAGGAAGTCCTCTACCGGGATAACTTCATCCGGATCGACGCCGGGGTGGCCAATCGCGATTGCATACATGGGCACATCGGCCAAACTCTCGATGCCGAACAACGTTCTGAGCCGCGAGTGTGCAAGCGCCGCTGTCGGACACGCCGTGAGCTCGTTGTTTGTACAGGCGAGCATCATGTTCTGGCCAATGTGTCCAGCCTCGATGAGAACGACGCGGTAGGCATTTGCATCTTTGTACTTCCACGCAGTGCGGTTCAGCGATGCGACGAGAACTACAAGCACTGGCATGGTATCCGCCCACTCCTGCCCAGCGAGAAGTTCGCTGAAACTCTGGGAATGATCCGCATTGACGAGGCCCAACGAGTGGTCAATGGCCGCGTAGTGATAAACGCCGGGGTCAAGTCCATCGACATTTCGTGCAATCAAAAATGCTTCGAAAGGATTCCTTGCCCCGCCGGATGGTGTCATTTTCAGGGGGAGCACCGACGCCTCAGTGCGCACGAAACCAGTAATGCCGAGACCCGCCCGAAGGCAATCCGCTAACTGATTGAGCGTCACGGGCCGAGGAAGGCCGCACCTGTTGGTGCGGCGCCTCTTCATCACATCGAGGATCGGAGCGCCGCCAGACAAATCGGCGCAAGGCAAGTGGATCGGGCCACTTTTGTTAGGCCAGAAGAGGTCTGGCGAAGGGTCGATTTCTGCTTGCTCGATTTGGGCCTGAGTTGAAGCTTCCGCGCCTATGAATGGGCTGTCCATTGTCAGGAAATGTTGGAACGCTGCTGCACGGTCCAACTTCCACGATGCGCAATATTCGGAGTCAATGTTTGCGGCTTCGGAATTCTCCGCAATCAGTAGGCCCAACTCGCAAAGGCGATGCAGTTTTTCGTGAACGGCGCGCGGGTCGTCTGCGGGATGACGGGCCGCGATATCGTCCTCTTCCGTCCAGTCGGGTGCTTCTGTCAGCCAGCTCAGATCGTTGGTGCTGCAAAGCACCGATGATTTGGACAAAAAATTGAAGACCGCAAACTTCTGACCGAATGGAAAACAGATGAGGGTCGACGACGACTTCACACGCATGAGTGCAATCTGAAAGTGGGCTGCTGCCTGGCAGCAGCCCGTTCGCGGCTACGCCTTATTGAAGTAACGTCCTTCAGCGGCGAGGCCGATGACCTTCGAGTCGACCTTTTCGAAGGAGTCCGTGTTCTCGGAAGTCACTTGCGCAGAATTGATCTTGCTCATCGTTCATCCTTTCTATCATAAGTAGCGTTCATTCTAGAACGCAATTATAAATTTAGCATATCAAAAATTGCAATCAACCAACTTTAGATTGTCTTGCACGTCCGGCACTCAAAGATCCCACGGCTGACAGACCGAGATTCTTGGCAACCCGCCACGGCAGCGCATGACAAGACTGGACGGCGAGTGATCTCGCGTAACGAATTGCTTCCTTCGGCATCAGCTCGAAGAGGGCGAGGCCGAGCGGTTGCGTTTCACGCCACCGCCTGCGCGCCGGTGATCTCGACGAGCGAGCCGCACATGAAGGGCGCTTCATCGCTCGCAAGGAAGGCCACAAGGGCCGCGACTTCTTCGGGTCTTCCGACGCGGCCGAAGGGAACGAGCTTGTCGAGATCGGCCATGGTGCGGCCGGATCGTTTCACGCCGGACTCCAGCATTGGCGTGTGGATCTCTCCCGGGCAAACGGCGTTCACCCGGATGTTGTGGGGCGCATAGTCGCGCGCGAGATTTTGCGAGAAGGATGCGACGGCGGCTTTGCTGACATTGTAGGCGATGTGGTTGGGTGCTGGATGCAGTCCCCATTGCGAGGCGGTGTTGACGATGGCGCCGCCGCCGCGTTCGATCATTTGCGGGATCGCGACGCGGCAGAGATGGAACATGGCGTTGATGTTGACATCGAACGTGGCCGTCCAGTCCTCCTCGGTGATCGCGAGAATATTGCCGCGCCGCATGATGCCGGCGTTGTTGATGAGGATGCCGACTGGCCCCACTTCTGACTGCACGTATTCCACGAGGTTGCGGCACTCATCCGCATTGGAAATGTCGGCTGCGATTGCCCTGGCCTTCCCGTTCTTGGCCTTGATCGCCGCAACTACGGATTCAACCGACTCGCGATTGACGTCGGTCACGGCAATCGTGGCGCCTTCCGCGGCCAGCCGGTGCGCGATGGCCGAGCCAATGCCGCCTCCACCGCCAGTCACCAGCGCGATCTTGTTCTCGAACCGCATCATCCGAAACTCCTATCCGATGCAACAGTAATTCCCAACTCGTCAACCTGCGAACCCCATGAGTCAGAAAGTGCGAAACCGCGCGGGAAGGGATCATCGCCATCCAAACGGAGTTCTTCGCGGCCATAAATCCATCCCTGGCCGGTGATGCGCGGAAGCACGGCGCGGCGGTTGCCGACGGTGATTTCGCCGATCGCTTCGGCGAGAAACTCGCCACCGATGATCGAGCGCGAGCGGCGCTGATCTCCGACCTTCACGTCGCCACGCGCAAAGAGGCAGGCGAGATTGGCGGAACTTCCCGTGCCGCAGGGGCTGCGATCGACACGGCCAGGTTTCAGCACGGTGCAGGTACGCACCGCGCCATCGGCATCCAGCGCGCGGAACATGACGTAGGCCACATCGTCGAGGCTAACGAGATCGGGATGTCGCACCTTCACTTGCGCATTGATCAGCGTCCTGAGCGCGATGCCGGCTTCGGCCAGATCGCGCGCGTTCCCCGGCTCAATCGTCAAGCCAATCTGTTCCGCATCCACCAGCGCGTAGTAGACGCCACCAAAGGCAATGTCGGTGAGGATCGTGCCCCACTGCGACGTCTCGATTTTGTGGTCCAGCGCTTCGGCGAAGCATGGCACATTGTCGAGGCTCACCGATACACAACGTCCCCTCTCGCATTTGGCCCGCGCAAGGATGAGCCCCGCTGGCGTTTCCACGCGAACAATGGTTTCGGGCTCCTCCATCTTAACGCGGCCGGTTTCGAGAAGTGCGGTCACAACGCAAATGCAATTGCTTCCCGACATGGGATGGGCGCGATCGGCTTGCAGAACGATGAACCCGGCGTCGGCGTGAGGACCTGTCGGCGGGAGCAGCAGGTTCATCGACATCGCCACATGGGCGCGCGGCTCGAATGTCACGAAACGGCGAAGGCTGTCATCAGTCGTGTTGATGTGGTTCATCTTCTCGAGTGGAGTCTCACCCGGAATTTCCGGCGCGCCGCCGACGATGACCTTGCCGATTTCGCCCTGACAGTGAACCGCGATGACTTTGAGACTGTTCTTCCACATGGGTGTTGGCTCAGAAACGGTTGACACGATAGGGGTGCATGTCGATGGGTGGCTTTGCGCCGGTCATCAAGTCCGCCATCAATCGCGCATTTGTGGCTGCATATGTCAATCCGAGATGGCCATGACCGGTGGCGTAAAACACGCCTTTTGTTTTGGCCGAAACGGACATGACCGGCACCGTGTCCGGAAAGGCGGGACGGTGTCCCATCCACTCGGTAATGTTTTCGCATTTGAGGTTTGGCAGCGCCTCGCGCGCACGCTTCACCGTGATCTTCGAGCGCCGGTAGTCGGGCGCCGCATCGAGACCCGCCATCTCCACGGTTCCACCGACGCGAATGCCGCCTGCTGTTGGCGTCACCATGAAGGCGCGCGCCGGCCAGATGAGCGAGTGCTTCATCGCCATGCCGGGAGACATGATTTGCGTATGATAGCCGCGCTCGGTTTCGAGCGGTATGGGCTCGCCGAGACTCTTCGCGAGTTTCGCCGAGTAAGCACCAGCGCAAACGACAATCTGATCGGTCTTGATGCGCCGGCCATCCTTCAAGACCACCTCCTCGATTCCGCCGCCGCGGATGAACGCCATGACTTCACCCTGCTCGATGCGGCCGCCCTTCTCCACGAAATTGTCGGCGATCTTTACCACCAGCCGGTAGGGATCGCGTATAGAACGGTTGTTTGGAAACAGTACGGCCAAGCCAATCTTGTCCGAAATCTCCGGCTCCAGCGCCTGGATGGCTTGCCGTCCGATCACCTCATGAGGAAAGTTGAAGCGCTCGAGGAGATCGATGTGATCGCGATCCGCCTTGAACTCCGCTTCCGTGGCGTAGAGCGACAGGCAGCCCTCCTGGCTCAACTCGCCTTCGAGACCCGTCTCGTGCAGGAGCGGCATCAGATCGTCATAGACACGCGCGCTGAGTGCAGCTCCTTGCGCCTCCAGCTGGCGCAGCCTCGATGGGCGAGAGGCAGCGATAAAGCGAAAAAACCACGGAATGAGTTTCGGCATGTATGACGGGCGCACGCGCACCGGTCCTTCGGGATCGAGCATCCATCCCGGAATCTGCTTCCAGACGGAAGGCCGCGATGCCGGCATGAACTCGGTCACGGCGATTGATGCCATGTTGCCGTAAGACGCACCCTTCCCCGGCGCATCGCGTTCGACGATCGTGACGTCGCGCCCGCGGCGCTGCAGTTCATGAGCGAGCGTCACGCCGATCACGCCGGCGCCGATAACAACCGTCGTTATCACGGATTACTTCCAGGCGATGATCGGCTCCATGGCCTTGCGGAATGCAGCTTTCTCGTAATCGGACAAGGGCCCGAGCGGCATGCGCGCTTGCCCAACGGGTCTGCCCTGCAATTCGCAGCCATATTTCACCTTCTGCACATACTTTCCCGACTCAAGAATGGCCATGGCGTTGAAGAGCACCCCCATCTGCTGGCGCGCCTTGTCCAGGTCGCCCGCGCGATAGCTGCGGTCGAGGTCGCAGCACGCCTTGGCCATGCAGTTGGCGGGCCCGCAAATCCAATTATCCGCGCCCCAGAACATGAAGTCGAGCGCCACGTCGTCCGATCCCGACACGAGTTGCAGGCGGTCCTTGTAGCGCGTCGAGATGCCGATGGCGCGCTGGAGCGAGCCCGAGCTTTCCTTGATGCCCAGCACGCGTGGATGATCGGCGAGCGCGTCGAGCAGTTCATATTCCAGTTCGATATTGTCCTTCGCGGGATAGCTGTAGAGAACAATCTTGACGTCGGCTGCGTCGAGCACGGCGTTGAAGTGACGGATCAGCTCCGATTGCGCTGGCTTGGTGTAGAAAGGGGCCGCGAGCAACACGATGTCGTAACCGAATTCCTTGGCGCGCCTGGCGTTGGCGATGACACCCTTGGTGTGCGGCGCGTTTGCTCCCGCGATCAAGGTTTCGCCCGGCTTGGCGAAGTCTTTCACGAATTTCAGAACCTGATCTCGCTCGTCATCGGACATCAGGTTGTATTCGCCGGTCGAGCCGCAGGGCACCCAACCCTTGACGCCCTCTGCGCGCAAGCCGGTCATAAGTTTCTCGAAGGCCTTGAAGTCGATGTTGTCTTGCGCGTCGAAGGGCGTGACGAGCGCGGGAAGAACGCCGGAGAGTTTCATTTATTGTTCCTTTGAGAGACTAGACCGAACGCATGAGGCCGCCATCCACGCGGATGTTCTGGCCGGTGATGTAGGCGGCAGCGGGCGATGCAAGAAAGCTGATTGTGCCCGCGATTTCCTGCGACGTGCCGTAGCGCTTCATGGGCACGGATGAGCGGCGCTCTTCGGTGGCCGGCAAGCTGTCGATCCAGCCCGGCAGCACATTGTTGATGCGGATGTTGTCCGCAGCATAGGTGTCGGCGAAGATCTTGGTGAAAGACGCAAGGCCGGCGCGGAAGACCGCCGATGTCGGGAACATCGGCGATGGCTCGAAGGCCCAGGCTGTCGAAATGTTGATGATGACGCCGGACTTCTGCTTCTGCATGACCGGCGTCACCAGCCGCATGGGGCGCACGGCGCTGAGGAAATAGACATCCATCGCCTTGGCCCAGTCTTCATCCGTGATTTCGAGGATGGCCGCGCGAGGACCATGGCCGGCGCTGTTCACCAGCACGTCGACGCGGCCCCAGCGGTGCATCGTGGCTTCCATAATCTTCGCAACATCGGCATTTGACTGATTGGAACCGGTGACGCCCACGCCGCCCAGTTCCTTGGCCAGCGCTTCGCCTTTGCCGGATGAAGACAGGATGGCGACGTGAAACCCATCGGCCGCAAGGCGCCGCGCCGCGGCCGCACCCATGCCGCTTCCGCCGGCCGTGACGATGGCGACTTTCTCCCCGTCCACAGTTCTCATCTCCGGCTATCCGCTGCAAACATGTCAGCGGACATATCGCATGGTCTGGACAATACGCAATTGCAATTCGTTCCGGCCGATGTTCCTACCCAATGGTCATGAGATTGGCGTTGCCGCCGGCGGCAGTCGTATTCACCGAGATCGATTGCTCTTCCATGAGCCACGCCGGATTGTAAGGCTTCGCCTGCGCCAGCACGATGGGGCCTGGCAGCGAGGCAAGGATTTCGAGTTGCGCGCGCAGCTCTTCGCCTTCTGCTTCCAGCAACGCTCCGGCGAACGGACCTTTCTCCATCGCCACAACCGCCTGGTTTCCGGTTTCGGCGACAAGGCGTTTCTGCTCCGCCAATCCGCCCTCGGTTTTCGCCCAGCAGAGAATGCGGCCGCGCGGATGCAGCGCGTAGAGATTGCGCTCGCCAACGGGGCCTATCAGTTCGATTTCATCGCGCGGAAGCTTGGGCTCGGAATTCCGCACCAAACGATGCAGATACAATGGCCCGCCCGCCTTCGGCCCGGTTCCGGAAAGGCCGCGCCCGCCGAACGGCTGAACCCCTACCACGGCGCCGATGGTGTTGCGATTGACATAGAGATTTCCCGCTTTCACCCGCGAGGTCACATGTTCGATGGTCTCGTCGAGCCGTGTGTGCAGGCCGAAGGTCAGGCCATAGCCCGTGCCATTGATGCCATCGATCAGCGCATCGATCTCGTCGCGGCGGTAGCGCAGCACATGCAGAACTGGTCCGAACACTTCGCGGCCCAGCGATTTCGCGGCATCGAGTTCGATGATCGTGGGTGCGACAAAACTTCCGTTCAATGCCTCTTCGCCGAGCGGCAGGGCATCGGCCTTGAATCCCTTCCTGCGCATCGTCTCGACATGCGTCTCGATTGTCCGCTTCGCGTCATCGCTGATGATCGGGCCGATATCGGTGGCGAGCCGCGACGTATTTCCAACGCGGAGCTCGCGCATCGCGCCCTTGAGCATGGTGAGAATGCGATCCGCTACATCCTCCTGCAGGCACAACACACGGAGCGCCGAGCAGCGCTGGCCTGCGCTGTCGAATGCGCTTGCGATCACGTCACCAACCACCTGCTCGGCCAGCGCGGATGAGTCGACGATCATTGCGTTCTGTCCGCCGGTTTCGGCGATCAGGGGGATGGGCCGGCCATCTGCCGACAAACGCTTCGCCAACGTAACGTTTATGAGTCGCGCCACTTCGGTGGAGCCGGTGAACATCACGGCGGAGCATTCGGGTGCTGCGACGAGTGCCGCGCCAATCGCGCCATCGCCCGGCAAGAATTGCAGAACATCCTTCGGCACGCCAGCCTCGTGCAGCAGCCGCACTGCTTCACACGCGATGAGCGGCGTTTCTTCGGCGGGCTTTGCGAGCACGGTGTTGCCAGCAACGAGCGCCGCCGACACTTGCCCCGTGAAGATCGCCAGTGGAAAATTCCACGGGCTGATGCAGACCACAGCGCCCAGCCCTTCCGCGCCTTGCAACTTCGCTCGCGCTTCAGATGCGTAGTAGCGCAAGAAGTCGATCGCTTCGCGCACTTCGGAAACCGCGTTTGCGGCGGTCTTTCCCGCCTCCCGCATGATGAGGCCCATCAATTCCGGCAAACGCGCTTGAAGTCGATCGGCCGCCTTCTCCAGTGCGGCGGCGCGGTTGGCGACGGGAGTTGCGTTCCAGTTCCGATATGCACTTGCCGCGATGCGCGCGGCTTCGGCGGCTTGGGCGGCTGTTGCTTCAGCAACTTCACCAACCCGGTCCTTGCGATTGCCTGGATTGAGAACGGCGCGTGCCGGGCCAAAGGTGGTTTTGAGGGAAAGCAACGGCTTTGCTTTCCAGAGTCCTTTTTTGGTCGTCAGAAGTTCCGTCGCGAGATTTGCAAGCTCGGTCTCGCTCGCGAGGTCGATGCCGCTCGAGTTGCGCCGCGTTCCATGGATGTCTTGCGGCAATGGTATCTTCTCGTGCGGTGCGCCGGGCACCGGCATCTCGGCGGCGACTTCCGCCGGATCGGCCAGGAGATCGTCGACGGGCACGGTCTCGTCGGCGATGCGATTGACGAAGGAGGAGTTGGCTCCATTCTCCAAGAGCCTGCGCACCAGATAGGCGAGCAGCGTTTCATGCGTGCCGACGGGTGCATAAATGCGGCAGGGGCGGTTCAGGCCATCACTCCCGACCACTTGATCGTAGAGTGGTTCGCCCATGCCATGCAGGCATTGAAACTCGTAGTCTCCGAGCGCGAATTGCGGCCCGGCCATGTGATGGATGGTGGCGAGCGTTTGGGCATTGTGAGTGGCGAATTGCGGGAACACATGCTGGCGCGCGGCCAGGAGTTTTCGCGCGCAGGCGATGTAGGAGACATCGGTGTGGAGCTTGCGCGTGAACACCGGGTAGCCCGAAAGTCCATCGACTTGCGCGCGTTTGATTTCGCTGTCCCAGTAAGCGCCCTTGACGAGCCGCACCATCAGCCGCCGGCCCGAGCGCAGGGCCAGATCGATGACGAAGTCGAGCACGAAGGGACAGCGCTTGCCATAAGCCTGCACCACGAAACCCAGGCCGCTCCAGCCTTCGAGTGCCTTGTCGAATGCAAGGCTCTCGAGAAGATCGAGCGAAAGCTCGAGCCTGTCGGCTTCCTCGGCATCGATGTTGAAACCGATATCGTAAGACTTGGCGAGTGCGGCGAGACTTTGAACGCGCGGCAGAAGCTCCGTCATCGCGCGATCCGCTTGCGCGCGCGCGTAACGCGGATGCAGGGCCGAGAGTTTGATCGAGATGCCGTTCCCCGCATAGGGCCCAGCGCCTGCCGCCTTGCCGATCGCGTGGATGGCGTTCTCGTAGGCGTCGAAATAGTGCGCGGCATCTTCGGTCGTGGTGGCGGCTTCGCCCAGCATGTCGAATGAGTAGCGGTAGCCTTTCTCCTCGGGTTCTTTTGCGTTCTGCAAAGCTTCATCGATGGTCTGGCCGGTGACGAACTGTTCGCCCATCAATCGCATGGCCATGTCGACGCTGGCGCGGATCACCGGCTCGCCCAATCTGCCGACGAGCCGCGTCAAGCTTGCGGCGAGGCCTTTATCGTTCACCGTCGATGTCAGCTTGCCGGTGACGATCAGGCCCCAGGTCGCAGCGTTGACGAAGAGCGAGCGGCCCTCGCCCAGATGCGAGGACCAGTCGCCGCCCGAAATCTTGTCGCGGATCAAGGCATCGCGCGTATCGTCGTCGGGAATGCGCAGCAGTGCCTCGGCGAGGCACATCAACGCCACGCCTTCCTGGCTGTTCAACGCATATTCCTGCACGAGGTTTTGAACGCCGCCCTTGGGAGGCGCGGCGCGTAGCGTCTCGACGAGCTTACGCCCCGTCGCCGCGATCTTTTGTTGCATGGCGTAAGGCTGACGTGCGGCTTTGATGAGCGGCGGAACGCACTCGGTTTCAGGTAAACGGCACGCGGCGGTGATCGCCTGGCGAAGCGGAGATTGGTCGCGGATGATCGGGGCGAAGGAGTTATGTGGCTGCCGGTCCATGGCCCAAGCGTAACCGAATCGATGCTGGCGGTGAAGGAGAACTAGAAGCCCCCACCCCCGCCGCTCCGCGACTCCAATCCGCGCCGCCTTGGCGCTGCAATACTCCGCACAAATCGCAGGTCGGGCGCGTCAACGAAATCCTCGATCCGACCTTCCAGCACCGCCAGCTGGCTGTCGCAGACCGCGCTACGGTCTTGCAGCACACTGCCGGCAGGAATGCGGAACACGGAATAGCCCGCTCGCATCATGTACTCGTCCCGCGTCCGGTCTCGAGCCGCGCGTTCGAGATGCTGGCTGCCATCCACTTCAATGACAAGGTTCTTCTGGCGGCAAGCGAAATCGGCGAAGTAGGGGCCAATTGGAAACTGGCGCGTGAACTTGTAGCCGCCGAGTTGGCGGTTCTTGAGCGCCGACCAAAGACACTGTTCCGCGGGGTTTTCGGTTTGCCTGAGTTGCCGCGCGCGGCTCGTCACCAGACGTCTGTTGGATGGCATTGTCTCCTCCTGTTTGTCAGGAAGACGAAACAGGGGCGCGTTTTCCGTCGCGGCTGTTGAGAAAATTATGAGTCCCCACCCCCGCCGCTTCGCGGCGGGGGTGGGGGATGGAAACCCACTCACACGATCAGGATGTCAGCATGGGTCATTGTGGCTCCTTGCTGCAAGTCGGCCACCAGTATGGCGGCGGCGGCGCCCGATCCGTCCACGTCGAACCACAGGGTCTTGTCGGTGGTGCGAAAGACAAAACGGTCGAAGACGTCTTGCGCCGCGTTGTCGGCGCGGGTGACGAAGTCGAGAGAGCTGATGGAGCCGCCCATCAAGCCGCCACCGAAGCCCGCGCCCCAAATCACGATCGTGTCGTCGGCGGCCACGAAGTCGTTGATGGTGTCGCCTGCTTCGTCGAGATCCCTGAACTCGAACTTGTCCAAGCCCGCGCCGCCCCAGACATTGTCGATGCCGTCGCCGCCGATGACGGTGTCGTTGCCGCCGAGTGCCGAAAGTTTGTCGTTGCCGCCCATGCCCATCAGCGTGTTTGCCACATCGTCTCCAGTGAAGAAGTCGTAGAATGAACTGCCTCTCAGATTCTCGACGCTTTCGAGCGCGTCGCCCGCGGCCTCGCCGTTGAGCGATTGGCCGGTCGATAGATTGACGAGTACGCCGGTCGATCCGTCGTATCTCACCAAGTCGATACCCGTACCGCCCTTGATCTGGTCATTGCCGTCACCTGCGTAAAACGTGTCGTTGCCGCTTTCGCCTTCGAGAATGTTGTCGCCATCGCCGCCAAAGAGAGTGTCTTCGCCGCCGCCGCCCTTGATTTCATCATTGCCTCCCTCGCCTCTCAAGGTGTTGCCGCCGCCATTGCCCCAAAGGATATCTCCGTATTGCGAGCCCTGGACGCTTTCGATGCCGGTGTAGGTGTCGCCCTGCGCGTGGCCGCCGACGCCTGCCAAGCCTGTCAGCTTGACGGAAACCGCGATCGTCGAGTCCGCGTAGTCAGCCATGTCTCGACCCGCGCCGCCATCCAGCGTGTCGGCTCCAGAGCCTGATTTAATCGAGTCGTCGCCAGCGCCGCCTTTCAGCAGATCGGCGCCCGAGCCGCCATCGATGTCATCGTCGCCATTGCCGCCGTCGATGGTATCGGCGCCGCCAAGGCCAAAGATGTCGTCCTTGCCAGAGAGACCCTTCAGAACGTTGGCGTTGTTGTCGCCTTCAAGGAAATCGTCGTAACCCGATCCTTCGATGTTCTCCATGCTGAAATAGGTGTCGGTATCCGGACCAATCGAGAAATTCTTGCCGTAGCCATCGAGGAGGCTCGCATGCACGCGCGATCCGTAGAATGCGTATGAAACCGTGTCGCTGCCCGCTCCGCCGACCAGAACGTCGAGGCCATAACCCGGATTCAGCCAGTCGTCGCCGTCCCCGCCCGCCAGAAAATCGTGGCCATCGCCGCCGAAGATCACGTCGTTGCCATCCTTGCCGAAGACATCGTCGCCAAGCGCGGTGCCAAAATAAGTGTCGTTGCCGTTGGTGAGATAGGTTGCCATTGGGTTTCCTCCGGTTGTGGAGGAAAGCGTAGGCGCATCTTCATGAGGCAGAGATGAACGGATCGTTCAAGCCGCGTTCATCGATGCAATGCGGATTGTTCCTTTCACGCCGCGTCGGCGTATTCCGGGCTCTTTTTGGCGCCGGTGATGTAGGAGACGACTTCTTCTCCGCTGGTGTCCTTCTTGATCAAGTTGGCGGCGATGCGGCCGCGGCGGAACACGACGATGCGGTCGGCAAGATCGAACACCTGGCGCATGTTGTGCGAGATCAAGATCAAGGGCTCGCCCGCGGCCTTCAGTGTACGGACGATGTTCTCCACCTGCGCGGTTTCCTGCACGCCGAGCGCTGCTGTCGGCTCGTCCATGATGATGAGCTTGGATGCGAAGGTCGCGGTGCGGGCAATCGCCACGCATTGGCGCTGGCCGCCCGACATGTTGCGGATGGTGTTGGAGAGGTTCGGAATCTTGACGGCGGTTTTTTCCAGCGCCTTGCGGGTGGCCTCGCGCATGGATTTGAAGTCGAGAACCGAGAATGGGCCGAAGTTCCACCTGATCTTCTCGCGGCCGAGGAAGAGATTGGAGGGAACGTCGAGATCGTCCGCCAGCGCCAGATTCTGGAACACGGTTTCGATGCCGGCTTCGCGGGCCTCGAGCGGGCCCTTGAAGTTGGTTTCCTGGCCATGGAAGATGATCTTGCCCGACGTGCGCTGTTCGACTGCCGTGATCTGCCTGACGAAGGTCGATTTGCCCGCGCCATTGTCGCCCATGATGGCGACGTGTTCGCCGGCCCGCAGTTCGAAATTGGCGTCGACGAGCGCGTGAACGCCGCCGTAATATTTGGTGAGGCCTTCAGTTTTCAGAACGACGTCGCTCATGTTTATTTCCCTGCTGCCTTGCGCCGTTGGCGCCACTGGTCGAGCACTACGGCGCCCACAATGATGATGCCTTTGACCATGTCCTGGTAGAACGCGTCGAGCCGGATCGATGTGAAGCCCGAGATGATCACGCTGAAAATCAGCGCGCCAAGGACGGTGCCGACGATGGACCCGCGGCCGCCCGAAAGCGAAATGCCGCCGATCACCGCCATGGCAATCGCATCCAGCTCGTACATCATGCCCATGCCGGCCTGGGCCGTCACGTTCTTCGACGTGAGCAGGATCGCGGCCACCGCGGCCATCATGCCGGCGATGGCATAGACCAGCACCTTGTGACGGTCGACGTTGATACCCGACATGCGCGCCGCGCTCTCATTCGAGCCGATGGCGTAACAGTGCTTACCGTAGAGCGTGTAGCGCATGATCAGATGGAAGAGCACCGCAAGCACGATGAACACGATGGCCGGGTTCTGGCCTTGCCAGGGCAATAGACCGAAGGTGAGCGTCCCGGCCACGTCACCGTTGGCAAGGCTTGCGTAACTTTCGGTCGGGAATGAAACCGGGTTGCCGTTCGACCACCAGCGCGATACGCCGCGCGCCGAGACCATCATGCCAAGCGTTGCGATGAAGGGCGGAATCTTGGTGTAAGCGATGAGCAATCCGTTGATGAGCCCCGCCAGCAAACCACAGGCAAGGCCAACCACAATGGGCACGATGACGGGCAGGTCCATGGCCCATTCGCCGAAAATGGCCTTGGGATTGGGATTGCCGTTGACGAGTGCGGTCTGGGCAAAGCTCATTGTGATCATGGCGGTGGCTCCGACAATGGAGCCGGAAGAAAGATCGATGCCGCCAAGGATGATCACTTGAGTCACGCCGAGGGCGATGACGCCGACGATCGCCACCTGCAGGATCATGATGTCGATGCGCTGCTGGTTGAAGATGCCAGGCATGTTTTCGCGCACGTTGAAAAGGAAGCTGCCGCCGTCGAGGCGGTTCAGAACTTCGAATACGAACACGATGAAGATGAGGGCGAAGAAGACGTTGAGTTCGTTTGGCCAGGTCCGCTTGGAGGCATCGTATTTGAGTCCGCCGACGCCAGCAGTCCTGTCTGTCACGTTACCCTCCCAGAGCTAGGCGGCTTCAGCCCCGCTTGTCCGAACAGATCAAACCAATTTTCTAACGAATGCAACCGTCATCGAAATGCATAATTCAAATTAGCAAGGAGCGGCGTTTGAAACGCCGCTCCCGCTCCCCATCGAGCGATCAATCGCTCTTAGTTCTTCTTGAGGTAGTCGTTGATGTTGGCGGGGGTCACGAGTTCGAAGGGGATATAGACCTTCTTCTCGACCTTCTCGCCCTTGGCAAGTGCGATCGCGGCCTTGAGCGCGCCAGCACCCTGGCCGGCCGCGTTCTGGAACACGGTCACGTCGAGATCGCCCGCCTGCATGGACGCAAGCGCATCCTGCGTGGCGTCGACGCCGCCTACCACGACCGACTTCATGTCGACGTTGGCGGCCTTCATGGCCTGCAGCGCGCCAATGGCCATTTCGTCGTTGTTGGCGATGACGCCGTCGAACGGCTTGCCGGCGGAGAGCCAGTTGGTCATCAGGTTCTGCGCCTCGTCGCGCGACCAGTTGGCGGTCTGCTCGTCGATGATGTTGAGCTTTACCGCGCACTTACCGGCGGCCACCACGTCATGGATGTCCTTGGTGCGCTGCACTGCGGCCTGGTTGGAGAGCTGGCCCACCATGATGTAGACGTTTGCTTCCGTCTTGCCCATCTCTTTGAACATGCGGCAGGCTTCGATCGTCTCGAGCGTGCCAGATTCTTCCTCGTTCGAGGCGACGAAGGCCTGGTTGTCCGGCAAAGTGTCGACATTGATCGGCTGGCGATTCACATAGACCAGCGGAATCTTGGCGGCGGCGGCGGCATCCGACATCGCCTGGGTGGCCGAGGTGTCCACCGGGTTCACGATGATGGCGGTAACGCCGGAAGCGGCGAAGTTCTTGATCTGGTCAAGTTGCTTGCCCACGTCATCCTGCGCGTCTTCGATCTGCACTTCCACGCCGAGTTCCTTGGACTGGGCTTCGATGCCGTTGCGCAGAACGGTCAGGAAGTTGTCGTCGAATCTCGCCATAGAGACGCCGATCTTGTCGGCGGCATAGGCGGTCGATGACATCAGTGCTGCCATCGCAGCTGCAAGAATAAGCTTCTTCATGGATTGGGCTCCTGTTGTCGGGCGTCCGGCTGCGCCCGTTTTCATTCCGGAATCCCGGACCCCGGGACATTCGGCAGTTCATTCGCCGCATCATGTCTTTTGCGGTGGGCGGCCCTGGGGAGGACGGCAGCCCACGCGCATGTATTTGGGAAGCAGGAGGCGTTGTTTTGCGGCGTATCGCTCCCACCCGCCCATGCTTCTTTCGGCCTGATGCGGCGACCGGGTCATGGAACGTTTGTTTCATTTCCCGGTCGATACGGACAACTTATTCCAAATTGCTCCGGAGTCAATTGGGAGGTTACGGAAAGGCGGAATCCTATCATTTTCTATCACGAATGCGAGTGGCGCGGCGTGATGCGAATCGGTGCGACGGCGGACGCGCGCCCACCGGAGGGGAGGCAGAGTTGTGGGGACGGCTAAGATGTGTCGAGCTTCCGCGCCTCCCATGCGAGCCAGTGGCAGTCTCGGAGAACCTCCTCGACTTCGTGCCGGGGCTTTTTGTGGACATAAGGCGGCGGGCCGGGGCGGATGGGATTGGTGTAGATTAATCGTTCTTTCGAAATCCTCTCCCGTCGCGCCCGCCAGCGCAGGAGACGTCTGGCTTGGCCGGAGAGATCCTCGAGCGCGAGACTGATTGCCTGAAGCCTGCGGGCGAGAGAGGCTGCGTTGACTTTGCCGTCCTTGGGCGGAGCGGGTTTGGATTTGGCGATGACATCGCGGCTCTTCTTGTGCAAGGCCCGGAGGGCTGCGGGAGTGAGATCGGCGGGGGAAAAGCTTTTGAGCGCGTGTTTCGGGCGAGGCTCGGGCGGCGCCATCGGAGGACGGATATCCTCGAGCCGGAAAGCGGGTCGCCGGTTCTTGCCTGTTCCTTTCCTGACAATCTCACCCGTCGGCATCGGCCGCGGAACCGAAGGCTTCACCACCATCCCCCTTGCAGCGGCGACGATCAATCGCCGGACAGCCGCTTCGGCGGGCCGGAGGATGTGCAAAATGGCGGTGTGGAGCGTGCGGGGAATCCGGTCAATGGAAGCACCTTCCGATAGTCCGAGCATGGCAAACAACGTCACCACGATGCGGATCAGCGCATCCCGGTTCCGGTTCATTGCCAAGTCCCAATCCATGGGGGTTCCTTTTCAAGTCACAGAACAGATATAGAACATAACAAGCGCGTGTCAAGGGACTATTTAGCCTAAGCCGCCCAACGCTCGTCATCCCCGCGAAAGCGGGGACCCATGGCGCAACAAGGGTGGAGCGATCAGAAAAGGGAGAAACGGACCCCTGGTTTTCCATGGGTCCCCGCTTTCG
>JBJXGL010000216.1:0-18518 GCA_046160365.1 Aestuariivirga sp.
CTGCTCTGGCCGCGCCACAGGCTCCGAATGTCGAGCCGCGGCCTTGAGGCCGGCTTGGCCATTTGCGACCCTCGTAGCAGCAATCGAGATGTGTGAATCCGCCAGGCAACAAGTGCGGGGATGACAAGTGTGGTACTTCCTATCCGACCGCCGCCGGTTCTTTCCGCGCGCGCATGCGCAGAAGCTGCCAGACGAGCAGCACACCAATTGCCTTGCTCAGCATTTCGGTGGTGAAAGCGGCAGGCGTCAGGTATTGCGCGAGATACTGGAAGACCACGGTGTCGAGCGGCACGGCGATCAAGCTTGAAATCAGGATGCGCTGTTGCAGCGGCTTCTTGGTGAAGGAGTAGATCGCCCAGTCGGCGAGTTCCGAAACCACGAAGGCAGTGATGCTGGCGAGCGCTATGGCGGGGTCGACCATCGAGTAAGTGATGAGGCCGGCGAGCGCGGTTGCAATCAGAATGTAGTGGCCGATTTCGCGCTGGGCGTAATCGCGCAGCACAAAGACGAAGCCGACAATCAGATTGGCGAGATAGAACGTGCCCCAGCTTGCCGTCGTCCACTGGGTGACGCCCTCCACGAGCTGGGTTGGCGCGAACAGCCAGTTCACCAGCACGATGGAGGCGACATAGGCCCCAACAGATACGATCATCCGGACGGATGGCGTCATCAGCCGACGATCTCGCTCGCTTTGAAGCACATCTTGATTTCCTTCTTGGCGTTCTCCGGGCTGTCGGAGCCATGCACCGAATTGGCTTCGATCGACTCGGCGAACTCCTTGCGGATGGTGCCGGCATCGGCGTTGGCCGGATTGGTGGCGCCCATCACGGCGCGATATTTGGCCACCGCATCGTTGCCTTCAAGCACCTGAATGACGACCGGGCCCGAGGTCATGAATTTCACCAGGTCCTTGTAGAAGGGGCGTTTGGCATGGACCGCGTAGAATTTCCTGGCGTCGGCCTGCTTCCACTTGACCCGCTTCTGGGCGACGATACGAAGGCCAGCGGCTTCGATCTTGGCGTTGATGGCGCCGGTCAGGTTGCGCCGCGTCGCATCCGGCTTGATGATGGAAAAAGTGCGTTCGGTGGCCATGACATTCCTCTCAGCTAAACCCCAAAACAATCGGGCCGCCTTGTAGCGGCGGCCCGATAGCGTTGCAAGTGTGGGTAAAACTCAGTCGTTGAGGCCCAGGAGCGGCGTCACGCGGCGCACCGACACGCGGCGATTTTCCTGCTCCGCCTCGGGCGTCGGGATTTTGAGATAACGCTCGCCGTAACCCACGGTTTTCAGGTTGCGCTCGGGGATCACGTAGTAGGTCGTGAGCGCCTTCTTGATCGCGGCGGAGCGCTCGCGCGAGAGTTTCAGATTGTATTCATCCGAGCCTACGGCATCGGTGTGGCCTTCGACCATGAATATCTCCTGCGGACGCTTGGCGATGATCCTCTCCATGATCTCGGCGATGCGGTCGAGGTTTCCGACCTCTTCCTCGCGCACGAAACTCTCGTTGAAGCCGAAGCGCACGTTGTCGATCTCGATGGCCGGCATTGCTTCGCGGATCTCGGGCTCGGCTTCGATATCGTCGATGCTGTACTTGCGCTCGATCTTCCGCGCGGGCGGAGCGGCGAGAATATCCTCGAGCTCCGAATCCTCCGCCTCCTGCGCGAAGACGTAGCGCGGACGGCGGGGTGCGGAAGGCTCAAACTCGAGGCCGATATCGATATCAAAGTTCTTACCCCTGATTTCGAGCTGGGCGGCGCGGCGGCGGCGCTCATCGATGAGGCGGCGGCGCAGCAGATCGCGGTCGCGCTCCAGCGTCTCCTCATAGAAGTCGCGATCATCGTCTTCGTAGCGCTCGTCGCGGTAGGCATCGCGATAGACGGCGATGCGGCGGCGCAACTCTTCATCCTCCAGCTCGTCCGAGCGGCGGCGGTCGTTCAAGATCACCTGAATATTGGTGATGTTGATGTTGTTGGTGGTGTTGCCGGAACCGGGTTTTGACGGCGCGGGAAGCGGCTGTGGCGTTCCATCACGCTCGGCGATGCGGCGGCGGAGGACTTCACGGTCCGTGGCCAGCTTCTTGCGCAGAGCGTCTTCGGTTTGCGCCGAAACCAGGTTCAGGGCGAGAAGGTCGCGAATGGCGTAAAGCCGCTTGCGCAACATCACGTCGTTGAGCTTCGTTGCCTGGGCCGGATCGTTCAGCAGTTGAGCGGCCTGGGCTTCCGCCTGCGCGGCCGTCATCTTGCCGGGCTGCGGCGGCGGCTGCTGGGCCTGGCTCTGGCGGCGCAGCACTTCGGCGCGCGCGTCCTTGGCGATCTCCGAGAGCTTGGCGCGCACGTCGGCGGACAGTTTGTCGTTTTCGTTGTACTTGCGGGCGATGCGGAAGCGGTTTCTGAGTTCCTCGTCGCTGAACTTGTTGACGGGCCGATTGTCCGCAAGCAGCGCTTTAAGCTCCGCCGCCGACGTGCCGGGCTGCTGCGGCTGCTCGCCTTGCGCTGGCGGCTGCTCGGCCTGAGTCTGGCGGCGCAGGACTTCGGCGCGCGAGTCCTTGGCGATTTTCGCCAACTGGGCGCGCACGTCGGCGGGCAGTTTTTCGCTTTCGTTGTATTTGCGGGCGATGCGGAAGCGGTTTCTGAGTTCCTCATCGCTGAATTGCTTGATGGGGCGATTGTCCGCAAGCAGAGCTTTAAGCTCCGCGGCCGAGGTGCCGGGCTGCTGCGGCTGCTCGCCTTGCGCTGGCGGCTGCTCGGCCTGAGTCTGGCGGCGCAGGACTTCGGCGCGCGAGTCCTTGGCGATCTTCGACAACTTGGCGCGCACGCCGGCGGGCAGCTTTTCATTTTCGTTGTACTTCCGCGCGGTGCGGAACCTGGCGCTCAACTCCTCCACGCTCATGTCCTTGACGGCGCGCTCATCGGCGAGAAGCTGACGCAAGTCGCCTGGAAGAGCGGCTGGAGCCTCGGCGGGTTGGGCCGGCTGCATCTGGTTCTTCTCGCCCGGCTGCTTGGTTTGCTGTTGCTTCTGCGGCGCGGCGGGCTGTTCGGCGGCCTGTTGGCGCGCCACCACTTCGGCGCGATCGGCGCGGGCCATTTCGCTAAGCTTTTTGCGCACATCCGCGGGCAGCGCCTCTTGAGCCGACAGCGAGCGGGCCTGGCGGTAGCGCTGGATCAGCTCTTCGTTGCTCAAGTCCTTGGGCGAGCGGTCGTCGGCCAGAATGCGCTTCACCGCAGCGGGGACAGCGGCCTTGGCCGGCTGTTCTGGCTGCTGTTGCTGCGGCTCTTCGGCTTTTTGCTCCGGCTGGACTTCCGGCTGTTCCGCTGGCTTCTGCTGCTCTGCCTGGCCCTGGCGCTTCACAACTTCCTGCCGCGCCGCGTTGCCCAAAGCTTGAAGCTGCGCGCGCGTTTCGGCATCGAGCGTCTTGATCTTCGCCAGATTGCGGGCCTGGCGGAACCTGGCGATCAGCTCTTCATTGCTGAGCGATGCGGGATCGCGGTTGTCTTGCAGGAATGTCTGAACTTCCTGCGGCACTTCGGCTTGCGCCATTACCCAAGATTCCACCGTGCTTTCCGCCAGCGCCTGCGGCGTTCCGGCAAACAGCGCCAAAACCAGCAAACTTGCCGCCGTCAATCTCAGTTTCATCGGATGTCTCCCAATTCCATGCAGGCCAGAATCGCCCGCATGGTAGCCCGTTTTGCCGGTATATGGCTTTAGTCTGCGGCGGAAGTAAGGGTAGAATTGGGGCGCTCCGCCACAAGACTGAATGGAAGCTGACAATGAAACCAATCGCTTACGCTGACGCTCCGGAAGCCGTCCGGGCGGTTTTCGACGACATCAAGGCAACCCGGAAAGTGGACGATGTCAATAACTTCTGGAAGTACCTGGCGAACGATCCGAGGATGCTTGTGCATGTCTGGTCGAGCCTCAAGGAGATGATGGGGCCGGGCCATCTCGATCCGCTGACGAAAGAGCTGATCTATGTCGCGGTGTCGATCACCAACAACTGCGGCTACTGCATGGCGAGCCATGGCGCAGGTGCGCGAGCCAAGGGGGCGAGCGAGGAAATGATGAACGAGCTCTTCGCCGTCGTGGGCCTCGCCAACATGACGAACAGTCTGGCGAACGCCTACAAGGTGCCGGTGGACGAGGCATTTAAGTAGATACTGGACCTTGAGTTGTTCCTGACGCAGTATCGCCAGTCAACTCGGGGGACAACATGAGATTGGGTTTGCTTGCGAAGTCTGCTGTTCTGGCGGCAGGACTTATGATTTTTGCCGGAGAGGCTCAGGCGGCTCCTTGCAGCCTCTCCTACTACAAAAACGTCTATGCCCAATCGGAGACGCTCAAGAGAAACTTCCGCGCTTGCGAGCGCGAACTGAACCGGCGCACTCCCAATATTGCAGAAATGTGCGCGACCTGCCGGTCGACTTTCATTGGTTTCTCACGGCTCGAATCGCGGATCAGACGCAACAAGTCCTGTTTCTCAAGCGACAGGCGATCGCGCAGGTTCTTCGCGGAACTGGCGCAAGCCCGTCAGGCAGTGAACTTCGTCCGCCGGGGCTGCGGATACTAATACCAACGGCTCGCAGAGTTGACTCTTGACCTTGGCTGGTGGCATGGCCCAGCTGAATTGAGGCCCTGCGGGGCTGAGTTTCAGGACAAAATCCGCCGTCGAATGTCTTCCATGAAAGTTTCTCGGAATGCTTGCATGGAAGACGTTCGACGGCTCTCCGCATTCGAACTCTATCTGCAAGTGTCAGTTCGGGATGCCGCTGGTTTAACGCGCTACCAAACACCCTTTCGCCAGGCCGTCCACAAATACCCCCAGAGCGTGGGATGATAGAACTGGTTCGATGGCGGATCGCCGCGGAAGGGCTTGAGCGATCCGGCGAGGGCATCTTCGAGAGCCTTTATCACGAGAGGGCGCGCAACACCCGCCTGGATGTAGTAGTAGGTTGGGAAGCTATCGGCTCGGGTTGCTGTAAACTTTTCGCGATAGAGGATATCGCCAGTGTCGACACCTTGATCGACCAGGTGAACCGTGACGCCTGCGTGCTCCGCGTCTTCCGATGCCAAGGACCAATAACCGCCGGCCTGTCCGCGATACTTTGGATTCCATCCGGCATGGGAGTTGATGACCGGGGTTTTGATCGCGGCCAGCGTTTCCTTGCCGACGATCCGTGTACCGATGACCAGCACTACCTTCGGACCGAGCATGGCGAGGGCGGCGCGGCAGGCCATGGAGTTGACCGAGCGAACCGGAATGATCTCGCAGCCCCGCGGCTCCTCGACATTCAAATTCATTGAAGAGATGATTCCGGCGATGCGGGATTGCGCCCGCTTTTCAATGAGTTTCTGAAGCAGCACGAAGCCAATCTGTCCGAGTACCGTCACGAAGCCCTGACGCCGCATACGTTTGCGCATCAGATCGGATTTGGGTTCGCGCTCCTCAGTGAGAATCGTGACCGGGCCGAAGCGCTCCACGACGGCATTGACGATCACCCATGACTGGGGCGATGGAACGGTGAGAACAACGATGTGATTTGCCGTGCTCATGGCCGGGGCGTAACATTCCGGGCCTGACAAAGTGTGAATGAAGAGGTTTTGACATGTTATCCCGTCGAAAATTGTTGATGGCTGTTTCCGCGAGCGCAGCCTTTGCTGTCGCACCCGCCCATGCCGCCACGGCCACGTTCTATCGCAGTCCCGGATGCGGCTGCTGCCACGTCTGGGGCGAGAAGATGAAGGCCGTAGGCTTCGATCTCGAAATGATCGACACCGAAGACCTCGCCGCCGAGCAAGCGAAGCTTGGCGTGCCGGAAGCCATTCAGGGATGCCACGCGGGTATCATCGATGGATACGCGATCTCCGGCCACGTTCCGCCGGAGGACATCAAGCGTCTTCTCACCGAGCGACCGGAGGCAAAGGGACTGACGGTCGCTGGAATGCCCGCCGGATCACCCGGCATGGAAGGTGCGGGCAGCGAGCCTTATGCTTCGTTGCTGTTTCAAGCCGACGGTTCCTACGTTGAATACGCAAAGCACGGCTAAAGCCGGCCCGCCTCGATAATCCGCTTCAGGAACGCCTTGGTGCGCTCCTGCTTGGGCGCACCGAAGATCTGGTCGGGCGGGCCCTCTTCGTGCACCACGCCTTCATAGAGAAAGCACACCTTGGAGGCGACTTCACGCGCAAATCCCATCTCGTGGGTCGCAAGCAGCATGGTCATCCCCTGGCCCGCGAGATCGCGCACGATGTTCAACACCTCGGAAACAAGTTCCGGGTCAAGCGCCGAAGTGATCTCGTCGAGCAGCATCACCTTGGGCTCCATGGCGAGTGCGCGCACAATGGCCACGCGCTGCTGCTGGCCGCCCGACAGCCGATCGGGATAATCGCGGGCTTTCGCTTCCAAGCCGATGCGCTTCAAGAGCGGCATGGCGCGCGCCTCCGCTTGTTCCTGCGACAGTTTCAGAACTTTAAGCGGCGCAAGCGTGACATTCTCGAGCACGCTCATATGCGGGAAGAGGTTGTAACTCTGGAAGACGATGCCGACTTCCTGGCGCAGTTTGTTCACATCCACGCCCGGGCCTGAGACGCGGTCGTTCTGCAATCTGATTTCACCGCCCTGAATGGGTTCGAGCCCATTGATACAACGAAGCAACGTGGATTTGCCGCAGCCAGAAGGGCCAATGAGGCAGACCACCTGATGCTCGTTGACCGACATGTTGATGCCGCGCAGCACCTTGATGGGGCCGAACTCCTTGTGCACGTCGCGGATTTCGAGGAACGCCATGTCAGCCTCCCGCCTTCATGCGGGCATTGTCGCGTTCGATCAGCTTGTCGACGAACCGGGCCTGCGGAATGGTAATCAGTACAAAGAGGATCGCGACGACAGTCACCGCCGAAAGATTAAAGGCATTGGCGGCGATGATCTTCGACTGGCTGAAGGAGTCGATCAATCCAACAACTTGGACCAACGCGGTGTCTTTTTGCAGGCCGATAAAATCGTTGAGCAGCGGCGCCATGATGCGGCGGATGGCTTGCGGCACCACCACATAACGCATGGTCTGCATGTAGGAGAGACCGAGCGAGCGCGCCGCCGAGATCTGACTCCAGTGAATGCTCTCGATACCGGCGCGATAGACTTCGGCGACATAGGCGCCATAGGTGAGGGTGAGCGCCAGAATGCACCACCACATCACCGGAATGCGGGTCGCCGAGCGGAGTTCCTGCACCGACATCGCCGAGGTATCGACGAACAGTCCATAGATTTGTGGAACGATGAGATCGGGAATGCCCGATGTGGGGATGCCGAAGCCGATGAGATAGAGAGTCACGATGCCCGGAAGTCCGCGGAACACATCGCAGTAAAGGGTTGCCAGCGCGCGGATAGGCTGGCCGGCGGCCCCCGGCATCAGCCGCGCGAGCGCTACGATCAGTCCCCAGACGAGCACCAGAATTTCGGCGATGACGAAGGTGACGATGTTCACGGTGATGAACTTCCACGTCACGATCCACCATTTGTCCTGCATCAAGGGAAGCAGGAAGAAGGTTTTGCCGACGGCGGCGTCGTTCATGAAAATGAAGCAGAAGAAAGCGAGCGCAATCAGCGCGAAGACGCCCCATCCGAAGGCGATATGCGCCTGATCGCGCGCGGCGGCTGTGGCGATCCGGGTTTCGACGGCATCATTTTGGGCGCGGGCGGCAGCCGCCTCGCGCGCGAGCTTGATGGATTTCCAGGCCGGCCAGAAGAGAACGGCAGCTGCCGCAATCGTCAGTGCAAAGATGATTTCCCAACCGGCGCTCGAAGCGTCGAGATGCGCCAACGCGTTTCGCACCAGGACTGTCGCGCCAATCGCCGCCAGCACGCAGAAGCCGGCAAAAATCATGGCCGCGATGGCCAAGCGGTCCGCGGGCTTTGGGAGACTGGGAATTGAGGGTGTCATGCTTGCCGCCACTCCGGCGCGGCTCGAGAGAGCGGCGCTGAACTTCTAGACAGTCGGATGGAAATGGAAAGGGCCGCCGGAGTGCGGCGGCCCTTGGGGTCTCAGGGATCGAGGAACTTGATCGTTGCGGGGTCTTTACCCCAGGCCGAAGCCAGATACTTCGCGCCGAGCTTTCCAATCGTCCCGTCATCGATCATGGCCTGCATGATCTTGTCGATGGTGGCGTTGTTGGCATTGCCTTTCGGATAGATCGCGCCGTAGGCTTCGCCGGTCTTGTACTGGCCGATCACCATGGATTTGCCACCGGTCGCCACTTCTTCCGCGAGCGTGATCGACGTATCGGTGATCGCAGCGTCGATCTGGCCTGCACGAAGGGCTGCGAACATGTCGCCTTGGTCGGGATAGACCTGCGGTTCGGCGACGCCAAGTTTCTCGGTCGCGAAAGTAGCGCCCGTGGTTCCCTGTTGCACGCCCACCTTGGCGGTCTTGATGGTGGTCCCGTCAACCGGTGCGTCGGCGCGGGTCAGAACGCCCATGTCAGAGCTGAAGTAGGAAATCGAAAAGTCGTGAACCTTCTTGCGCTCCTCGGTGATCGAGACTTCCGACATGGCAAGATCCCAGCCCGACGTCTGGCCCGCAATCAGCGCATCCCAGCCGACATTCACCACTTCAAGCTTGTCGTAGCCGGCGCGCCAGGCAATTTCGGCCGCCATGCAGTATTCCATGCCGTCCTTGATGGCTTCCGGCGTGTCGCCGTTCCACCACACGGGTGCGGGCAGCGAAACCGCGACCGTGAGCTGGCCGGCTTTGGCAGGAGCTGCGATCGGAATGGAACCCTTTTGACCGGACAATTCGCAATTTCCGATCATGTCTGCCGCGGCAGTTGGTGCGGCGAAGGCAATAAAGGCAGCCGCGGCCAGAAGAACACGTTTGGTAATCGCCATGATTTTTCATCTCCCTGTCTTTGGCGGATTGAGAGAGAAGATACACCGGAAAGGCTGGGCAGTGGCAAGGGTTGCAGCGAATATTAACGGGCGCACCCTCGGCAGCGCCCGGCGCCGGCAAGCCGCGTCACAAAAGACCATTGACCTTAGGTAAAATTCCCGGCAATTTGAATGGGTTATTGGCACCTTGAACCAATCCGCCGCCGTGCGCGGCGTGGGACGCAAACTCAGATGCGCAGGCCTTCGAAGATACGGTTGTATGTGCGCCGGACTATAAACAGCTTCGGCCATTTCCTTGGCTGGTTCTCGGTTCTTGCGACGATCGCTATTCTCGCTTTGGTCGACTTTGGCCCGACACTCACCGACACGGTCGTCGATACGCTTTATGCCAATGTGGAAAGGCCCAACGCCGGCGAGGTGCCGCCTACCTTCACGCATTTCCCGTCCGGGCCACGCATTGCTTCCGTGCTCGGAGGAAAAGGCGAAGGATTGAATTGCAGCATTCCAGAAATTGCCAAGCTGGCTTTCGGGACGCCGAAGGATGCGCAGTCCCCTCTGGCCATGAGGTTCCGCCAAGCCTGCATCATGCACGACCTTTGTTACCGCCACGGCCTTGCCACCTACGGCTACACCCAGACCGATTGCGACTACATGCTGCAGGAACAAGCCTATCAAGCGTGCAGCTACTTCAAGACCGACCGCACGGGATGCAAGCTGGCGGCGAAGAAGGTGCTGCTCGGCGTGAGATTTGGCGGCAAGGACTCCTATCAAGCGGCCGAATCCTCGACTTACTTCGAATACGATCCGTTCCCTCTCAGGGCCACGGAGTTTTCATTTGCGCGCTCGCTCTATACTCAAATCAGCGGCAAGGAAGTGTTGATTGCATTTCACTCGAAACAGTCGAGCCTCTCGGCGACCGAATTCAACGGCGGGCCACAGAACGTGTGGCTGCCGCCCCAATATTATGCGGCGGCACCCCAACACACGCTGGATGAAAAGGGTTACAGCAGGCTTGTGTGGCCGCTGCGGCGCGACTCCGTCAGCACCGCCATGTGCATCACGCAGCGAAGCCACGCGACCCTCTATCAGGAGCCGTCGAAGGCCAATGGGCTCGCTGTCTGCAACATGCCGGCGGTCCAGTCGCTGGTCGACTTGAACTCAGGCTCGCCAGTGGTGGTTCGCAGCCCGAAGAACAAGGTCATTGCCGCCGCTGTCACGAATCTCGGCCACAGTAAGGAATTGAATATCGATGGAGCCACCGTCGATACGCAGCAACTCGATGCCAAATGGATCGAGCTTGGCGCCAACAATCCGTACAATGTCTATGGCTTCTTTCAGAGCGCCTATTCGACGGGAAACTTTCTCGACACGGGCACGGCCCACGATCTCCTCCTCTTCAAGCGCGGACGCCGCAAAGGCGTGGGCTACGAAGACAGCGTCGACTTCATCATCGTTCCGCAGGCCGAATTGAACCCGGACCTCGATCCCGAAGTGGAGCCCGGCACGCGGATCACGAAGCGCGCCGCCGTGATCATTCCCAAGCAGCCGATACCGGAGACGGCCGAACCTGTGGTGCGCCTGCCGAGTTTCTCGGGCCGCGACAGTCTGCTCGGTCTCGGCTTCGCCGGCTGCTGGCGCAATTTCGACTGCGCCGTTGAAACCGTCTGGCAAATGCTTGGCTGGTCAAAGAGACCGGCCTGCGACGAGAAGGGAATTTGTTTTCGTCTCTACGGCTTCGGCAACGAGCCTCCCTTGCAGCTGCCCATCGAGATTGCGGGCAAATCTCTGGGAACTATCGATCCCTCGTTCGCGGCGCGGCCAATCCTTGTTGTGGCCCATCAACAAGAGAAGAAAGTACAGCTCTTTCTGTCGCGAGTCCGCCACGCGCCGGGGGAGTGCAAAAACAACGGCCCAAAAAATACGACGTGCGTCGACGACATGCAGTTCGAGATCGCTGCTTTGACGCTGACGGGTGCTCGCGGCAGCCGCTCGCTCGTCTATGACGGTGGCACGCTATGCAAACTGCAGAAGGTCTTGACGAAGAACGCCCCAAGCTCGTGCCAGCTTCCGACAATTGAGGAGACCCAAAAGAAATTCACCTGGGCAAACCGGATGAAGGCGAGCCAGATGCTGGTCGGGGATTTTGTCGGCAACGCCGATCTCGACGTTGCGTTCATGGATGTCTGCGAACCGGCGAACCCGATCATGCTTGAAGGACGGCGCGATGCCAGTGGCAATACGATGGCGTTTGCAAGTTCGCGGGAGTCGGCTTTGAAGCTTCAATGCGAGGCTTTTGATGCGTCGCGATTGGCGCTGGCAAAACCTTGAATTCTCTCACCCTGTCCAGCCAAGCCCCGCGGCGATGCAGTTCATGGTCATGAGGAGCGGTCGGTTTAGTGCTTCGCCCTTGCCGTTGCTTCTTGTCTGACGCAGGAGATCGATCTGCCAGCGGTTGGCCTCATTCACCATGGGGCGCACGCGCTCGAATCTCCGGCGCAGGCCGTCGAAGCGTTCGCAGAGCGAGGGTTCGCCGGTGAGTTCGAGGATGGCGCGCGCGGTGCGTTTGTGCTCGTGGCTGATCAGCGCGAACATGCGTTCGCCGGCGGTCCGGTCGGGAACGAGGCCTGCATACTGCTCGGCCACATCCATGTCGGCGAGGTAGAGCGACTTCTCGACTTCATCCACGGCCAGACGGAAGCCGCGCGAGCGCTGGAACATGTCGCGCAGGAGTTTCAGCCCTTCGTTGCCGCGCGGCACGAGGAAATCGTCGAAAGCGTAGCCCAGGCCGAACCAGCCGGTGAGCAGATGGCGGTTCTGACTCCAGGCGAAGACCCAGGGAATGGCGCGGAGATCGCCAATTCCCTTGGCCCCGAAGCGGCGTGCGGGGCGTGAGCCGAGTTTGAGATCGGCGAGCTCTTCCACCGGCGACGCCCATTGGAAGTAGGACAGCAATGCCGGGTCTTCCGCGAGCTTGCGGTAATGCCGGAACGAGCCTTGGGCGATCGACTCGACCGCCGCCTGGTGCTCGCTCACGACCTTGAGTTCGGGCTCGTCGATGGATTTGAGCGTGTGCACGAATACGCTGGCGGCGAGAATTTCGAGATTGTAGAGCGCGGTGCCGCGATTGGCGAACTTGGTCGACACCACTTCACCCTGCTCGGTCACCCGCATATGGGCCGCAACCGAGCCAGCCGGCTGCGCGGCGATGGCGCGACCGGCGGGTGCACCACCCCGGCTCACCGAACCGCCGCGGCCATGGAAGAAGCTGATCGCGATGCCGGCATCGCGGCCAACGCGGATCAGGCGGCGCTGGGCTTCGAACAATTCGAAGCTGGCGCAGAAGAAACCGCCGTCCTTGTTCGAGTCGGAGTAGCCGAGCATCAACTCCTGCCGCCCGCCATGAAGCGCCGCAGAGCCTTTGACGACGGGAGACTTCAGCATGTTCTCAAGGATCGCCGGCGCACGGCGCAAGTCGTCGATGGTTTCGAACAGCGGCACGATGCGCAGGCGGCAGGATTCGCGGCTGGTTTCGTCGGCGAACAGGCCGCAGTACTTGGCGAGCAGATAAAGGCCCAGCACATCGCTCGCATGCTGTGTCATCGACAGAATGAACGCGCCTACCGCTTGCGGGTCAGGCCCTTCGACGATTTCGCGCGCTAGGGTGAGCAGGTCCAGCAGTTCCTGGGCCTCAGCGGAGACACCACGAAACTGCGGCAGGAAGCCGAGCGGCTTTTCGAGTTCGCCATTGATCCACTTCGCCCATGCTTCGCTGCCCGGTTCGGGAGGATCGTTCGGTTCAAGCGGGTTGAGCTTGCGCCAGAGTTCGGCCAGCACGCGATTGATCACCGTTGTATTCTGGCGGAGATCGAGGCTTGCGGTGCGGAAGCCAAAAATCTCCACTTCCCAGCGCACCGGCCGGACAATCGAGGAGGCAATCGAAATCGCCTGCATCCTTGCCAGCGCTTCCTCGGAAGCGAGCAGGCATGAGGCGAGTTCGCCCACGCTCGCGAAGGGCTTTGCTTTAGGGTCGCCCCCGCCCGTCGCTGTCAGCCGTGCGCGCAGGCTACTGAAATATTGGCGGAACGGTTCATGACGGTTGCGCGCGATGATCGCCTCGCCTTTGCCGCTCAGTTCAAGTTGATGCCTCAACTGCGCCATGAAGGTTTCCGGCACCGCAGCCTCGCTGCTGCTCAGCGAAACGAGATGAGTCAGTTCCTTGAGGCGGCGGTCGATACGCTCCATGGCGGCGCGGCGGTTTGCGGCGAGCGCCTCACGCGTCACATCGACGGTCACATAGGGATTGCCGTCGCGATCGCCGCCAATCCACGAAGAAAACCGGAGCGGCGGTTTCACCCGCAAACCGTCTTCAGGGTAGTGCCGCCGTAAAGCTGCCTCAAGCAATTCGCAAAGTCCCGATGTGCGTTCGAACAACGTTTCGCGAAAGAAATGCAGGCCCCACTGGATCTCCTGCTGCACGGTTGGCTTTTCGAGGCGAATTTCGCCGGTCATCCAGAGCATGTCGATCTCGTTGCGGAGCGCCGCGATCAGACCGGTGCGTTCGCGCGGGGTCCAACGCGGGCTTTCCAGTTCGTAGAGCTTCAAGTAGATGCGGCGGTGGATTTCGAGCACCGTCACGCGCTTGGCTTCGGTTGGATGCGCGGTAATGGTCGGCTGCACATCGATGGTGTCGAGCGCTTTCTGCACCGCTGCGGGATCGACCCCCGCCGCTGCAATCGCCGCGATCGCATGCGAAAACGAGCCGGTCACGTGATCGGCGCCGCTCTGGACTTCGAGGCGGCGCCTTGTCCGCATCGCGGCATTTTCTTCCGCGATGTTGAGGAGCTGCAGCCAGATGCCGATCACCTGGAGCGCGTGCTCCATCAGCTCCGGCGGAATATGCGCGGCCTCGTCCGGATCGTCGATCACCGCCAGCACGCGGGGTTCCCTCACGCGGATCACCTGGCGCAACTGGTCGCGCAACATCGCGGTGATTTCGTCAATGTAGTGGCCATCGACGACGGGTCCGATCTTGACCGGCTTGTTCATGTGCCGTTTTGCCCTGCAAAAGAGTATTTGTGCAGCGCAGCATAGCCCGTGTCAACGTGTTTCAAGTGACAGCCAGCCGGCGCGCGGTTAAAGACCCCGCCATGCTCCACATCAATGGACTCAGTTATCGCATCGGTGGACGTTTGCTGTTCGAGAACGCGAACGCCGCGCTGCCATCCGGCCACAAGGTAGGACTTGTGGGGCGGAATGGCGCGGGCAAGTCCACCCTGCTCCGTCTCATCCTTGGCGAGCTTTCGGCGGAAGCGGGCGGCACGTCGTTGCCGCGCAATGCGCGAGTGGGTACGGTTGCTCAGGAAGCGCCGGGCGGGCCTGAAAGCCTGCTCGACACGGTGCTTTCGGGAGACACGGAGCGCGCAGCGCTCCTCGATGAAGCCGAGCATGCGACGGACCCGCATCGCATCGCCGACATTCAAACGCGGCTTGCCGATATCGATGCGCATGCAGCACCCTCACGCGCGGCGGCGATCCTCGCTGGCCTCGGTTTCAGCAACGAACAGCAGCTTGGCCCGTGCTCGGCGCTCTCCGGCGGATGGCGCATGCGCGTGGCGCTGGCGACGGCGCTGTTCGGGCAGCCGGATGTTCTCCTGCTCGACGAGCCCACAAACTATCTCGACCTCGAAGGCACCATCTGGCTCAAGTCCTACATCCGCGACTATCCGCACACGATCCTGATCGTCAGTCACGACCGCGATCTGCTCAACGAAGCGGTGGATTCGATCCTGCATCTCGATCAGAAGAAGCTCATCTTCTACACCGGCAATTACGACAATTTCGAACGCCAGCGGCGCGAGAAGCAGGCGCTCAGCCAGAAGCTCCGCAAGAAGCAGGAAGACCAGCGCGCCCATATGCAAGCCTATGTCGATCGCTTCCGCTACAAGGCGTCGAAAGCGAGACAGGCGCAGTCACGCCTCAAGGCGTTGTCGAAGCTCCAGCCCATCGCCGAAGTCGTCGACGCGCATGTGGCGCCGTTCAGGTTTCCGTCACCTTCACGGCCGCTCGCGCCGCCGCTGGTGCAGTTCGAGAATGCCGCCGCAGGCTATGGAGAAAAGAGAGTTTTGACGAATATCTCGCTCAGGCTCGATCCAGATGATCGGATTGCACTGCTTGGCGCGAATGGAAACGGCAAGTCCACGTTTGCCAAGCTGCTCTGCGGCAAACTCGCGCCGCTTTCGGGAAAGATGCAGCATTCGCCGAAAATGAGCGTCGGCTATTTCGCCCAGCATCAGCTTGACGAGCTTGCCGAGGGGCGCACGCCTTACGACTATGTTTGCGATTTCATGCCGGATGCGACGGTGGCACAGCGGCGCGCACGGCTTGGTGCGGTGGGCTTCGGCGCCTCGCTTGCCGACTCGCCGTGCAGCACGCTTTCGGGCGGCGAGAAGGCGCGGCTTCTGTTTTTTCTCGCGACCTTCCACGCACCGCATCTGCTCATTCTCGACGAGCCGACCAACCATCTCGATGTCGATAGCCGCGAAGCGCTGATCATGGCGATCAACGACTATGAAGGGGCGGTGATCCTCATCAGCCACGACCGCCATATCGTCGAGACATGCGCCGACCGGCTGCTGTTGGTGAAAGATGGCCGCGTACAAAACTTCGACGGCGACCTCGACGCCTACACCGATCTGGTGCTCGGCCGGCGTACACCGCAGCCGTCTTCAAAGCCCCTACCTTCCAAGCCGCGCGCAGTCACGAAATCATCTCAGAAAAAGATTCAAGACCTCGACTCCAAGATATTGGTTTTGAAAGATAAAATCCTGGCTCTTGACCGCGCTCTGCAGGACCATTCGATCTATTCGGAAGAACCCAGGAAGGCAGCGGAGTTCGCCAGGCTCCGCTCCAAACTCGCCGCCGATCTCGACCGGCACGAAACCGAATGGCTGGAGGCACATGAGCTCATCTAAGGACTCCCGCGCTGCAACGAGCCGGTTGCATGGCTTCATTCATCACGAGGCGACGGCGGGTCTTCTGCTTGTCGCCGCGGCGGCAGTGGCAATCGTCGCCTCCAACACCGAGGGCTTGCGGCAGGCCTACGACTCGCTGCTCAATCTGAGACTCAGCGTGACGCTCGGTTCGCTTGGGCTTTCGAAGCCGTTGCTCCTTTGGATCAACGACGGCTTGATGGCGATTTTCTTCTTTCTCGTCGGCCTCGAACTCAAGCGCGAAGTCCTCGAAGGCAACTTGTCGTCGCGCGATCAAATTGTGCTTCCCGCGGCCGCGGCCGTGGGCGGCATGGCAGTGCCTGCGTTGATCTATGCGTGGATCGCGCGCGGCTCCCCCGATCTCTCGGCGGGCTGGGCGATACCTGCCGCGACCGACATCGCCTTCGCGCTTGGCGCGCTGTCCCTGCTGGGCAATCGTGTGCCCATCTCGCTCAAGGTGTTTCTGCTGACGCTCGCGACACTGGACGATCTCGGCGCCATCATTGTCATCGCACTTTTCTACACGGCCAATCTTTCGGCTCTCTCGCTGGCGCTCGCCTGCGCGGGTTTTATCGTTCTGCTCGCCCTCAACCGCGCGCATGCAAGCCGGACGGCGCTCTACTTCTTCGTGGGTCTCTTTATCTGGGTATGCGTGCTCAAGTCCGGCGTACATGCAACACTGGCTGGCGTCGGAATAGCACTGCTCGTTCCGCTCAAGCGCAAGTCGGGCGCGGAATTTGTCCATGAGCTCGAAGAGGGACTGCATCCATACGTCAAGTTCCTCATCCTTCCCCTCTTCGCCTTTGCCAACGCCGGCGTTTCGATGTCCGGCCTCAGTTTCGCGGATGTAACCGCTACGCTGCCGCTTGCGATCACGGCGGGTTTGGCGCTCGGTAAACCCATCGGAATCATGCTGGCCATCGCACTCTCGGTTTCGACGGGCCTCGCGCGCCTTCCCGAAAACACAAGCTGGATGCACATGCTGGGCGTCTCCTGCCTCGCCGGCATCGGCTTCACCATGAGCCTCTTCATCGGCTCGCTCGCCTTCGAGGGCGCAGCCCTTCTCAATCAAGTCAGGCTTGGCGTGATTTGCGGGTCGTTGATTTCGGCTTTTGCAGGGATTTTCGTGCTGCTCTTTGCGGCGCGGCGGACTTGAGGCCGAACAACTCCAGCGTCTCATCGACGCCGAAGCCTTTGGCGCCCGGCTTCATCATCTGAAGCCCTTCGTCGATGGTCTGGACATTCTGGTCGCCCATGAACAGGCCTTTCATCATGTGAAAGCCGAGCGCGCGGTAGACCTCGAACTGCTCTTCGCTGAAAAACTGATCGCCCGTCGTTTCATGCGGGAAAGGCTCGAAGCGGCGATTGTAGTCGGTGATGTAATCGTTTTCGTCTCCGCTTACCGACGATTTCACATAGATCAGCACGCCAGTCTCCGTTTCCGAATAGTCGATGCGGCCAATGGCGCAATGAGGGCCGGCAGCCAGCGTGGCCTTTCCGGTCTGGGCTGCGAGGGAAGTCGACCTGATCTTATCCCACTTCAGCGTGATCCTGATGCCGAGATCGATGCGCGCGTAACGTTGCAGTTTCACAAAGGCTGGAAAATTCATTTCGGGATCGGCTTCGGCATCAACCGCGATGATGACGCGGCAGCGCCTGCGCAGCAATTCGTAGATTCCCAGATTTTCAATGTGCCCACCATCGGTGAGGTAGATGTGGCTGCTCTCCTCATTCAAAAAACTGAAGATCTCGCTCACGAGATAAAAAATCTTCGGGGTGACGGTTCTGCCTTTGTGGACTTCGCGGGGATTTCGGGTCCAATAGCCGAGCCTGAAATTCATCAGCGCCAGGGTGAGCGACAGGGGCCGGATCGACTCCGAGCCCATGTTGGATGAAACGGCGGCTCCGGACACCGCCATGGCGGTTGCGATGTTGAAACCGGGGTCAACGCCTTCGAGGGCGGGCGTGCGCACATATCCCGTCAGTTCGCTGCCGGAATAGCGCGGACCGAAGTGGAAGAGATCGGCGTTGCGGCCGCGCTGGTTTACTTTCTCGGATCCCTGAATATTCAGCGCCGCGTTGTAGATGTGATACGGCGCGTTGCGGACATCGATTTCGCTCACCCGCATGGTGTCGCGCGTCTCGACGGCATTGTCCTTCATCGCGAATGCAAACGCCTTGCTCAAGCGGTCGCGGTAGAGCCGGTGAAGCGAGTTTGCGTTGGGGGTTTGCAGAAGCCAAAGCGCAAGCATTGCGATGCCGATCACGAGATAGGCGATGGCGTATTTGGGATGCCCCTTGACGCCCATGAAATCGACGATGCCTACAGCCTTCGCAACGATCGCGGGCGCGCGATTGGGTTCGATGCCCTTGTCGGGCATGACCCCCCAATAAACCAGATTGAGATAGATAAACCAAAGCAGCAGTGGCAGCGCCAGGGCGGCAATCCAGATCAACGCCTTGTTGGCCAGGCGGGCGGTCCATGCCTTCCATGTCTTTTCGGTTTTCTCGGTTTTGACTGCATCGCCCAGGTACTTCGATGCGAAGGAGACGGCGGCGACGACTGGAGCCAGCCAGACGCCGAAGTTTTTGATGAGGCCGCGCAACAGTTCGGCAAGTCCGGTTCCCGCCGAGGACGCGGTTGCGGCGCC